>DFDT01000213.1 GCA_002368865.1 Lachnospiraceae bacterium UBA3821
TCTGTGCCAACTTCAGCAGGCATACTACGATCTACAAGCTTCCGGACGATATAAAGAAAAACAAGGTCATACTCAATAATTATGATGCGCTTGGCCGGAATGGGCAGAAAGTGAGACTGAGACCTTACCAGGCAGTTATACTGAGGTATTAATATGAATTTGTCAAAAAAGACAGCTGTCATTGATTATTATTCAATAGGGGAAGTATCGACGCTCTTAAATCTCTCGAGGGATATGATCCGCTATTATGAAAAGCAGGGAGCGATCAGGGCGAGCAGGGTAGCCGAAAATAACTATCGGCGGTACGATTCCATGGAAATTTTCTGGCTTTTGGAAGCGATGCAGCATAAAAGCTGGGGGATCCCCATCAGTGAGATCTTCGGGATAAGGAATCATGAATATACCATCAAAACGGAACAATTCCTGAGTGAGGAAGTCAAGCGGATCAGGGCGGATATACATTATCGGGAACTGCTGGCGCAGAGGCTGGAACAGCTTCAGATGAATATGCTGCTGAGTACAAAGAATATCGGATGTTTCTGGGTGGAACAAATTCCTTCAGTTTACTGCTGCCACCTGGTCACGGGCCGCGGAGACGAGTACGAGAGAATAAATCTCTCGGAAAAGAGCAGCGCTTTCATTTTTTCTGATCAGCATCTGCCGTTTTTTGACAGTGGGCTGGAAGTGGAGGATGACCGGGTTGAATGGGAAATGGGCGTACAGGAAAAGTATATTGAGGCATTTGAGACGGAGATACCGGATGACTTCATAAGGATTCCCGGGGGTGTCTGTCTGTGTACACATATCGACATCGGTGAGATCGGCAGCTTCAACCAGGAGGTCTTCCATATTTTGCCGGAATTTGCTGCTGAACATGGGTTCAATGTTCCGGACGGGGCTAAGATCCGGGGAAGCCTTTTGGGAAGAGGGTATGAGAGCGGAGAGTTCCGCAGGATCGTGAAAGTACATCTTCCGATCCTGTAAGATTGTAAACCTTGGAAGACTTCCAAGGTTTCACATTGGTCGTTTGGCGGATTTGAGAATTATTAATAATAAAAGAGGAGAGGACAGAGGGTTCATGATGCTGTGCCGGAGGATCGGTATCAGCAGATTTACCTAATGTCTCTTCTTTTTTTGGCATTGACCTTGGAATCGTCCCATCCGTTAATATTTTCACATAAGAAAAACACCTTTCCAAACAAACAGGAGGAACGAGAAAATGATGACGGAACTTTTCACACCTGCAAAAATCGGAAACTGCGAGATCCCTAACAGACTGATCGTACCTGCGATGGTCATGAATCTGTGCACGGAAGACGGAATGATCACAGAGCGGTATATCAAGTATATCGAAGAGAAAGCCAAGGGCGGCTGGGGCATGGTCATCACAGAAGACTATGCAGTGAATGTGAACGCGAAGGGCTACAAATTCATTCCGGGCCTTTACAACGACGAGCAGATCGAAGGCAACAAAAAGCTCACGGAAACTGTCCACAAATACGACACGAAGATCTTCTGCCAGATGTATCATCCCGGACGCCAGTCCAAACACGACGTAAACGGAAACGTTCAGCCGCTGGCTCCTTCCGCAATCAAGGATCCTTTCTGCATGGACCTTCCCCGCGAGATCACAGTAGAGGAGATTCACCAGATCGTGAAGGATTTCGGATCCACTGCCAAAAGAGTGAAAGAGGCAGGTTTTGACGGAATTGAGATCCACGCCGCGCATGGCTACCTTATCTCTGAGTTCCTCTCTCCTTTTACAAACAAGAGGGTAGATGAGTACGGCGGATGTTTCGAGAACAGAACCCGCATTCTGGATGAGATCTATGCCTGCATCCGCGAGAATGTCGGCGAGGATTTCCCGGTCCAGGTCAGGATCTCCGCCAATGAGTACCTTCTGGGCGGCCGCACCGAGGCTGACACCTTTGAGCTGGTCCGTCATCTGGATGAGCTGGGTGTCGACGCTATCCACGTGTCCAACGGAATGTACGCTTCTCCTGTCGTTCGGCAGATCATCGCGCCGATGTACACGGAACACGCTTTTAACATGAATACTGCGGAAATGGTCAAAAAACTGGTTTCCTGCCCTGTCATCGTCACGAACCGCATCAACTCTCCCAAGATGGCTGATACTATCCTGAAGATGGGCAAAGCGGACTTCATCGGCATGGGCCGCGGATCTCTGGCAGATCCTTATCTCCCCGCCAAGGCGAAAGCAGGCCAGTTCGAGAGCATCCGTTACTGCATCGGATGTCTCCAGGGCTGCGAAGCAGGCCTTCTGGCAGGCACTTGTGCGACCTGCCTGGTTAACCCCCGTGTCGGCCGCGAGTATGAGAACCCTATGGCAAAGACCGAAAACCCGAAGAAGGTCATGGTCATCGGCGGCGGCCCTGCAGGCCTTATGGCGGCGGAAACAGCTGCGAAGATCGGTCACGATGTCACTGTATACGAGGCAGGCTCCTGGCTCGGCGGACAGTTCCGCAGCGCAGCATTCCCGCCCGGAAAAGGCGAGCTCTCCACTTTCGTATCTTCACTGCGCAAGAGCCTCATTGATCTGAAGGTCCCGGTCAATATGGGAGTAGAAGTGACAGAGGAAATGATCCGCGACGAGAAGCCTGACGCTATCATCATCGCAACCGGCGCCAAGCCGCTTACTCCTCCTATCAAGGGCATGCTCGGCGAGAATGTTGTGAACGCGGAGGATGTTCTCTTAGGTAATAAAGATGTCATGCCCGGTCCGGTCGTTGTCTGCGGCGGCGGCGAAGTAGGCGGAGAGACCGCGCACTTCCTGACACAGTCCTGCCAGGACATCACTCTGATCGAGATGCGAGATGATATCCTCGTCGACATGTTCCCGCTGATGAAGATGCAGCTGATGGAATACATCAGAGAAGCAGGAATCAAAGTATTGACCGGCGCCAAGGTCTCCGAGATCACAGAAAACAGCGTAAGCTACACAGATTCCTATGGAACTCTTCACAGTGTACCTGCAGCTACAGTGGTATCGGCATTCGGATATAAGGCATACAATCCTCTCGAGGAAGCAGCAAAGAAGTACTGCGACAATGTAAAGGTTGTCGGCTGTGCTGTAAAGGCCGGCAATGCGCTGGTCGCAGTCAGAGAAGGTTATGAGGCAGCATTGGCATTATAACTCAGGTACGCTAACTGTTACAGCCAACCTCTTTTGGCAGGAAACCGGTAGAGTTTCTTGTCCACTGATTGACGACTATAATGACCACGATACTTAAGAAAGGGAAAAAAAGAGCATCCCCATAGGTGGTATCGCGCGCCAACACGGTACCGGGAATGCTCCTGACTAACCATGTCGTGAAGATCGTTCTTGAGTTTGAGTTTTCATAACATTGTTCTGCTGGCGGCGGCTACCCGCCGCCAGGCAGAATCTTCGGCAATCCAGAGACAAAATTCCCAGTTTATTTCCGTGCAATCCGGTCCGGCTTTAACAGTTTACATACCGTCATCATAGGAAAGGGGCTGTCGCGTAAGATTAATTCATCTGGGCGAAGCCCTCTTTTCATGTCTGATATTGCGTTATTATGTGGATAAAATGGGATCAATTCAGATAAACAAAGTATCTTAATAAGCTGATTTTGATTAATCAGCAGCAAAGGCCACGCTTGTTTTGAGGTATCAAATTTTATGTTGTTTGATTCAGCTCAAACAGATGTGTGCCGGTGGTATCAAAAAATCGGTTGTTATTCTTCATCGCGCAATACTCGTGACGCGAGTCTGTGATACACATGAATCTGTCATTCCAGCTCGATTATCAGCTTGGTTCAGGACATTTCAACCTGTACTTTTGCGCCGTTTTAGCGCATCATATGATACGTTTTTCATCTCGTTCACGTAGTACAGAAGCTGCTGTACCCAAAATGCACCCACAGTTCCAATCTTTTCACCCGACTAAAAATCACGCTTTTTTCTGTTTTCCGGCATATGTTATTGCATCATTCAGCGTCAATAAATATAGACAATATTGATTCATACTGATTCCTTCTGCCTTAGAATGCTCTGCAAGGGAGCGGTGAAGACTTTTGGGTATCCTGAGCTTGAACTGCCCTGAATAGTTATCGTGAGCAGCCGGCTCATTTATCTCGATTCCTTCTTCAAGAGCGGCAATGAACCATTCCTTTTTCGCATCTAAAGCATGGTTTACTGTCTCCTCCAGAGTGTTGCCTACACTTATACATCCAGGCAGTTCGGGGTATCTCGCTACATACCCTCCTTCTTCTGCATCAGGGACAATTTCCAACTTATATGGAAGCCCCATATAATAGTCAATCGTTTTCATTTGCAGACTCCTCCTCGACCACTTTCCTGACCATTTCTACGTAAATCCGTTTAATCGGTTCATGTTTAGGAATTGTTATCGGATGTTTTCCTGGTTTCCGAAATGTACAATGACTGCTCCCGCTTCTTGGTGCATACATTGTATAGCCATAGCTTTCCAGTATTTTTCGCAGTTCACTGAACCTCAGATCTTTTGATAATGAGAAGATACGGCTAATCAGTTTATCCCATGTAGACAGATGTTACTCCTATATTATATTTGGTGTTATATATGGTGTCAACAACAGCGCACAAAAGCCGCTTTACTGTCAAAATACCTATGTCCCCTCCTCTTACCGAACACAGTAAAAATTGAAAATTACCATCTTTCTATTCAAATATCTTGTAATCTCATCCGATCAGAAGTAAAATATCCAATGGATACTCTTGTTTTTATATTTTATGGTTTCCTTTGGTTACTGTCAATCAGGTT
>DFDT01000040.1:0-12282 GCA_002368865.1 Lachnospiraceae bacterium UBA3821
AGTCGCGCGACCTCTTCACTCATCATTTTCCGCTGTATCAGTTCCTGCATCTGCGGAAACACTTTCGGAACCTTGCGCACACACAGATACGGCTCCTTGTACGTATTTACCAATGGCATGGATAATGTAAAACGCAGGATAAAATCCGGATGACTCTCCGTGTCCGTGAAACGCTGGATCGCGTTGAGATTTGATATGTTCACCTGATTCTTGGTGGCGATATAGTCAATAAACTGACGGTATTCTTTCTCCGATGCAAACGCGATCCCCGCGTCCATGCGCTTTCCCATACGCTTGATCCGGATATTGTCATAGCTGATCACCCGGATGTCGGAAATGGTCGGATCATCCATCAGAACAGACAATCTGGAATACCCAAAAATATACTGCTCAAAGGCTTCCATGATCTGCCGCTCCGTTTCCTTCGTCTGCGGATCAAAGCGATGCAGGTGTTCCGCCGCTTCCCTGAGGAATTCTACCTTTCCCAAATTTCCTTTTCTCAGCTGCATCAAAGAATTTTGCTTTTGTGTCAGATAGTCATCCAGCAGACGTCTCAACCCGGCATCCACCGATGCTTCCTGATTCAGTTGTACTTTTTCTTTCATTCTACCTCCTACTTATATCCTTCTGTGGAAATTTGTTTGACACCATGATTGTTTTTGCCGTTCCCGTATGGTATAATATGAGCCAAGGTACTCAATCGATCAAAAAAGGAGGAAGGATTTATGGGCTCCATGTTTTTTTTGTTAGGCGGCGGACTGCTCATCATTATTTTTGCCGTGGTAATTTCAGTGGTATCTTCCGTTGTATCTGCAATTGCCGCAGATCAGGACGACTCTGAGGATTAATCCTGCCAATCGGTGTCAGCTAACTTCTTTATTATTTTTCTTTGTCATTTGTAAATTGGGAAATACGCGGCGATACGCCTTCGATTTCTTTGAATAGAATATGCATTTCTGATATGGCAATATATTACATTTTTTTACAATCGTTGTCAATAGTCAAAATAAATATTTTTTTGCGCATAAAAACAGGACCGCATTCTCTTGGCTTGGAATGCGATCCTGTTTTTGACTTTCTTATGAAATTTCCTTATCCAGCTTTCTTATGCAAACGGATTCTCTGTGGGATACCGCACACCCTTCGGTTGGTTATAGTCCAGATCCTCCACCGGAACACCCACATACTTGAACACCTCGTACAGTGCCTTTCCAAAATGACCGAAGGCAACCGCACCGTGATGCGGGAAATTCTTTTCGATCAACACATGTCTGTAAAACCGTCCCATCTCTGAGATCGCAAACACGCCGATGCTGCCGAAAGAACGAGTCGCAACAGGCAGTACCTCTCCTTGGGCAATATAGGCCCGCAGCTTGTTGTCAGAGGTGGATTGCAGACGGTAGAAAGTAATCTCTCCCGGCAGGATATCTCCCTCCAGCGTTCCCTGCGTTACCTCCTCCGGCAGGTTTCTGGCCATGATCATCTGATACTTCATATTACAGAACGCAAGTTTTTTCGAGCAGGTATTTCCGCAGTGGAAGCCCATAAACGTATCTTTGTGGGTGTAATCAAACTTACCTTGAATGGACTCTTCATACATGTCATCCGGCACGGAATTATTGATGTCCAACAGAGTGACTGCATCTTCACTGACACAGGTTCCGATGAATTCACTGAGCGCTCCGTAGATATCCACTTCGCACGAGACAGGAATCCCCATGCCTGTCAACCGGCTGTTCACATAGCAGGGCACAAACCCGAACTGTGTCTGGAACGCTGGCCAGCACTTCCCGGCAATGGCCACATATTTCCGGTAGCCTTTGTGCGCCTCTACCCAGTCCAGAAGCGTCAATTCATATTGGGCAAGCCTTGGCAGCACCTCGGGCTTTAAATTGCCCCTTCCGAGCTCCTCTTCCATCTCTTTTACTTTGGCAGGAATCCGCTCATCTCCTTCATGCTTCTTAAAGGCCTCAAACAGATCCAGCTCGGAATTTTCCTCAATCTCCACACCCAGATTAAACAACTGCTTGATCGGTGCATTGCAGGCAAGGAAATTCAGCGGTCTGGGGCCAAAAGAAATGATCTTCAGATCGGACAATCCGATGATTGCCCTTGCGATCGGCAGGAAATCGTGCAGCATCTCGGCACATTCCGCCGCATTTCCCACCGGATACTCCGGAATATAAGCCTTGACATTGCGCAGCTTCAGATTATAGCTGGCATTCAGCATGCCGCAATACGCATCCCCGCGTCCGCCCACCAGGTCATTCTGGCTCTCCTCCGCAGCCGCGATGAACATAGCCGGTCCGTCAAAATGCTTTGCCAGCAAGGTCTCCGCAATCTCCGGTCCAAAGTTTCCCAGGTACACGCACAAGGCATTGCAGCCTGCCTTTTTGATATCCTCCAGCGCCTGTACCATATGGATCTCACTTTCCACGATACAGATCGGGCACTCATAAACACCCTCGTCTCCGTACTTTTTCCGGTAGGCGTCCATCAATGCCTTCCGTCTGTTCACGGACAGGCTTTCCGGGAAACAATCCCGGCTCACTGCGACTACGCCTACCTTTACCTGCGGTAAATTATTCATAAAACCATCCTCCTTTTGCATTCCCCTTTGTCTGATTCATCTTAAATTTATTTTGCAAGGATCTCATACACCTGTTTGCAGGCCGGGTAGATTTCCCTGAACTTTAAATAACATATGTTATATTTTCTTATCAGTTCCTGCTCCGGCTCTACGGTATCTGTGACCCGCACAAATTTGCGGGCAATCTCCTCCACAGATGCATACTCTCCGGCGGCCACCGCAGCCAACATAGCGGCTCCCATGGCAGGACCTTCCTCCGTTTCCACCACATCCACTTTCATAGCCAACACATTGGCTATGATCTTCTTCCAAAGCGGACTTTTCGCACCGCCACCGCAGATCTTCGTACGCTCCGGGCAGACTCCCAACGATCTTGCCACCTCCAAAGAATCTCGCAGTGCAAACGCCACTCCCTCCAGCACAGCCTGTGTCATATCCGCCCGAGTGGTATCCATGCTCATTCCGATAAACGTACCTCTGGCGTTGGGATCATTGTGCGGAGACCGCTCTCCCATGAGATAGGGCAGAAAAAACACCCGGTTTTCCCCCAGTTTCTCCTCCGTGATCCCGGCCTGCTCTCCGGCATAATCTGTGACACCCATCACATCATCCATCCACCATTTATTACAGGAGGCAGCGCTCAGCATACATCCCATCAGGTGATATTTCCCGTCCGCATGTGCAAAGGAATGCAGTGCATTGTGGGAATCCACACCAAAATTTCGGGAGGAGATGAAAACCGTCCCGCTGGTGCCCAACGAAATATTGCAGGAGCCGTCTCCTACGGTTCCTGTTCCCACCGCCGCAGCGGCATTGTCGCCGGCTCCCGCCGCCACGATACAGGTCTTGGGGATCCCAAGCTTCTGTGCGATCTCCGGTAACACACATCCAACCTTCTCGTAACTTTCATAGCACTTCGGCAGCTGATCCTCCCGCACACCACAGATTTTACACATCTCCTTCGACCAGCAGCGATTTTTCACATCAAACAACAGCATCCCCGATGCATCAGATACATCCGTACAGTGAATGCCTGTAAGGCGGTACGCCAGATAATCCTTCGGTAGCATGATCTTTGCGATCCCGGCAAAATGCTCCGGTTCATTGTTGCGCAACCACAAGAGCTTCGGTGCCGTAAAACCGGCAAAGGCAATGTTCGCTGTATATTCGGATAGCTTCTCCCGGCCGATCACCTGATTAAGGTAATCACATTCCTTCTGCGTCCTTCCGTCATTCCACAGGATCGCCGGACGGATCACCCGATCCTCCGCATCCAGAATGACGAGTCCGTGCATCTGTCCGCCGAAACTGATGCCCGCCACCTGCTCTCTGTCTGCATCCACCAGCAATTCCTGCAAACCATCTATCGTCTGTTTCCACCAGTCCTCCGGATCCTGCTCTGACCACCCGGGCTGCGGAAAAAAGATCGGATACTCTCTTGACACAATTTTTTTAATTTTCCCCTGAGAATCCATCAAAAGCAGCTTCAATGCAGAAGTTCCCAGATCAATGCCGATATACAACATACCTGTCGCCTCCTTTTCCCGATAAACGCCTATATGCTTCCTGTCCTTTGTTTTGCACGGCCCCTGCAGACTTTGCGGAGTGCCTTTACCATGGACAGGGTCTCCTCATAACCGCTCTCCGCTTCCTCACCGAAAAAGGCATAATAGAGAGCCTGTTCTTCAGTATCTGAAATCTCTGCGCCATAATGCTCCCGCACAAAATCCAATTGTTCCTTTACGGTACGATACACCGCAAATCCTTTGTATTTCTTAGACAGATCTGCTTTTAATTTTCCGTATTCCAGATGCACCTGCTGCCGCAGGGGCAGCGCATGCTCCCTACGAATCCGCCTGGCAGCCCCGACTCCCATGATCAAAAGAACAGCCATCCCCCCTACGACCAGCACATAACTAAAGCCTCCAAGCGCTGTTTCCAGATAGGTTCCTATCGTATCCATTCCAAGATTCACCTGATTACCGCCATTGTCACCGACGTTGTTATTATTCATGAACGCTTCCCAGAAAGATGTCGTCTCCTGCTCTGTCGACGCAGGTGTGGGATCCACTACAATCCATCCACGTCCTGCAAGATAGATTTCCACCCAGCCATGTGCTCTGGCATCAGAAACTTCCAATTCTACCAGTGCGGTTTGTCCAAACGGCATAAATCCATCATAATAATCCTCAAATGCTGCACCCTCCACCAGTTCACCGGCATCTATCACATCATAGTAAGAAAAGGCATATCCTTCCACATACCGCGCCGGAATTCCCATATAACGGAATAACATGGTCGCTGCCGACGCAAAGTGTGCACAATATCCTCGTCTGCTCTCTAAGAGAAAAAATGTAATATAATCATAATTTCTGTAATTGTATGGCGGCCGTAAAGTATAGGAATATTTATTTTGAAAATAATCTACTATCTGATTAGCGATCTCTTCCGGCGTCCCCTCGAATTCTCCTTCTTTACACGCATATTTTACAGCTTCCAAGCACCTTTCCGGCACGGTCAAATAAGCAGGATCTATCTCCTGCGGCGGAATCGTAACCATGCCACCTGAAGGATAGTAAGTATAAGTTACCTTATCTCCTTCTTTCACAACAGCATTCTCATCTGAATAATATGGTCGATACTCATACAACTCCGATGCGCCTACATTTTCAATTTCCATGATGCCTTTGCCCTGTTCTTCCGGTGTATGCTCATACGCGTATTTCCTGGCCTCTATAGTTCCGATCATCAATCCGTCTCCAGGCAGAGTGTCACCTGCTCTGGTCCATTTGTCTCCTTCATAATTTTTACCGGTAAAAGCCTTTAGGTAAACCGACTGATAACTATAAGGTGTATAGCGCACGATCAAGTCCGTTTCATAATCCGCCATCGGACCTGTTGTTCCCGGATTCAGAATACCTCCGCTGATTCCACCACCGGTTGTCTGTCCCTGGAACAATGCCAGCATGCCAAATTGTGCAAAAGCAGCAGCAGCCTTTTCCGTCCCGCCTTTATACTTATTTTCCGGCACACTTGTTTCATAGATTCCCTGGGGTATCAAAAAAGAAGCCGTCCGTACCAGGAGCATCGCAAAAACCGCCATTACAGGTAAAACATACCGCATCTGCCCGGACAAATGTTCCTTTACCGCTGTTCCATGCAGAGCCGCCACCGCAGCATAACCGGTCAGCAAAAACAGAATGTAGATCAATTCCGGAGTCTTGCCAAAATAAAAAGGAAAAACAAACGGTGAAAATGTCAGGATCAATACCTTTGTCAAACTGGCTTTATTCTGCATGTGAATATTCAACAGAATGCACCCCACCATACCGATAAAAAGCACAAACACAGAAACCGCCGTATACTCATCTTCCACCATCAGGGCATAATCTGTACCGTTAGCAATATTCAGATAGTCTCTCGCCACCTCCAGAATTCTGTTCATGATGGCATAGTAACCGCTGTTGATCACCCAGTAATTTGAGATTGCGATATAAAAATACGCCACCAGCACCGACACATTGACCAGGTTCATCAGCCACTTCTTTCCGGTCTCATAAACTACACTCAAAAACAGGGCAAAAAAGAAAATGAGCAACATACAAATGCCCTTATTGTACTCCATCTCATAGGCAGACAAAAAACCGCCTATAGCTCCATAAACAATCAAAAAAAGCAGCAAAGTCTTTGCCAATGCCGCAAACATATCAAAAGAATGCTCCGGCCCATTTTGCCGCAACACCAATTCCTCTGTTACCTTCTTTTTTTCAAAAAATGTTTTACCGAATATACGCACCTTTATATGCTCCCGCCTGCACCAACACGTAACTCTCTCCCGGGTGCTCCATCTCCATCTGTGCTCTTGCGCTTCCCGGCTCTCTCTTACCGTTTCCGCTCAGGATCTGCCCCACTGCGGCATCTAACTCTCCCAGTTCCGCAATATAACGGCTCTGTAATTCTTTCCCCGTTCCGGACCAGTACAATTGCACCGGATACTCCTTCTCCAAAAATAGCTGACCCAGATAAGAAAGGGCATCCATCAGTTCATCATTCTCCTGCTTATGATCTGTCAGCGGCAAGAGCAGATTGATCTTTTGCTTTCCGGATTTCAGCCTCTCACGCACCATCAGTCTGTTCTGTTTCGCTGTAAGCTTCCAATGAATATTTTTCAATTCATCTCCCGGTATATACTCTCTGATCTCATAATCCGGATTGTATTCCGTTCCCCGCTGTTTGCTCTCGTCCTCCTTTGGAAAGCCCTCCACACAACTATAAATTTCTTCATCTGGGGCAAGTGTCGGCGTAGGATAAGCTACTACTCCGCTGTCCCTGACGGTACACCCCTCCAGATAAAACAAATGAAACAGATCATAAACCACAAAAGACAGAATCTTGGTTTCAATCCGACCGGCATACTGACTTTCCAATGACTGTCTGATCTCACAGCCCTTCACCGGCGCCAGCCACAACCGCACTTTTTTCTCCTGAAAATAATCCGTAAAGACATTTCCCCAACTGTAGCTCAGATCCGCGCTGAATCCCAAAAATCTCCGGGGATTCCCTACCCGGATCAAAAAGGGAAAATCTGCTCCCCGCCCCACTCTTCCCTGCGGGATCACGGTTTCCGCTTTGATCAGATCCTTGCTGGTCGTCAGGGAAAATATCGATGCAACTGCACATCCAACCATCAGGATCAGCGCCATGAGAAGCAGATAACTTCTGAAAAACCACCAACTGAGAAACGCCAATCCAAACAGGACTCCAAATCGAATCCAACCCAAAATGCTTGGGCGCAATCTTATTTCTTTTAGACGATCCATCAGACAGCCTGTATCCTTTCCGTAATATCCAGGATCACCTGTTCCACATCCATCCCCTCTGCGCGGGATTTCGCATTCAGATGAATCCTGTGTCTCCACACATCATTGATCACACCCAGCACATCCTCCGGGATCACATAATCCCCGCCGCGCATCAGCGCCATAGCCCGTGCCATCTTCAGCAGTGCAATGCTTCCTCTGGGGCTGGCACCCAGCGCGATCCTCGGATCTCTGCGGGTCTCCTCCGTCAGATTGGTAATATACTCCAAAATATTATCTTCCACATGCAAGGTCTCCGCCTGCCGCTTCAGTTCCAGCAGCCGTTCTGTCGTGATCACGCTCTGCACCTGATCCAGCCCCAGCCCGGCGCTGCCGCGCAGAATATCCACCGCCGCCTCGTGAGAGGGGTACCCCATATTCAGACAGATCAGAAACCGATCCAACTGCGACTCCGGCAGCATCTGCGTACCGGAGGAACCAAACGGGTTCTCTGTGGCAATGACTGTAAATGGCTTCGGCAATGCATAGGATACGCCGTCCACCGTCACCTTTGCCTCCTCCATCACCTCCAGAAGCGCCGACTGCGTCTTCGAAGAAGTACGGTTCAGCTCGTCCGCCAGAAACAGATTACAGAAAATAGCTCCCGGCTTATATTCAAATTCCTGGGTCTTGCTGTTGTACATGGTAAATCCCACAATGTCGCTGGGCAGCACATCCGGCGTAAACTGCATCCTCTTGTACGCCAGTTCCATGGATTTTCCCAACGCCATCGCCAGCGTCGTCTTACCCACACCGGGAATATCCTCCAAAAGCACATGTCCTCCTGCCAGCACCGCCGCCAACACCTTGCGCACCACGCGCTCCTTACCTTTTACCACTTTATTGACTTCCGTCACGATCTGTTCCAGTTCGTTATTCATGCCTTGTTCCTCTCATGTTCATATTGTCTGCATACAATTTGCAAGACAGATGCATTCTACGATCAATTCTACAATAAAGCGTATCATTTTTGAGGAAATTTTTCAATGGAAATGCATTGATGAGAATGTGAAAAAAATATAAACAAAAACAGGCAGCAGAAAGAAACATCTCTCTGCTGCCTGCTCTCAGAAATTTATTTTTCCCGCTCAAACTTCTGGTACTCTTTGACTGTCCGCTCCGTCACTTCCCGCGTCAGCTGCCCGTTCTCGTCATATTCAAGGGTCTTATAGACCCGCTCCGTCTCATTATTGTTCTCGTCATAGGTACTCGCCTTGTCGGTCTTCAGCACACCGTTGGAATAATATTTCTCGGTCAGCGCCGTATAATACTTTTTCCCTTCATAGAAAAAGAAGACATCCCCGTAGGTGTATTCCGTCCAATATCCATGCCCGTCCTCAGCATATACCGTCTTATCCAGAGTCTGGCTGCCATGCTCGTCATATTCGCCGATTTCCGTGGAACTCAATTTGCCGTCATAATAGGTTTCCTCCACGTCTTTGCGCAGGGTTCCCTCCGCGTCATATTCCGCGGTATATTTCTGAGAGATGTCTGTGTGATCTTCATCCCTGTATGCGATCCATGAGAGAAGCTTGCCGTCCGCATTGCGCTCATAGACTGTTTCGCCGGTAAGTCTCTGCTCCGGTCCAGCTGTCTCCCGCTTTTTCAAAAGCCTCCCTTTTTCATCCCGGGTAGAAACCGTTCGTTTTCCCTCCACGCGCTCGCCTGTTTCATAATTTTTGTCATAAGAAATATACAGGGTCTCGCGGCTCACCCATTTCTCATTCTCCTCATCATACACCACCATGTATTCTGCATGGGAGGACAGTTCACCGTTTGATTTATAATCACATACCGTGTACGCACCATGCTCATCATAGGTATATTCATGGATAAACTCATTTTTGCCTCCGTCCTCGTAATAGTTGATCTCAGATATTTCGTTTTCATGTTCGTCGTATTTTACATCTTCCGTCAGCATACGATCTGAGGTTTCCACGTTATACTTATAGGTCTGGCGGCTCTTTCTCTTTTCCCTCTCGATATCATAATACTCCGTGATATAGCAGTAGCTCTGTTTTCCGTCCTCGCCGAACGAATTCTCTGTCACCGTCAGACCGTCTTCACTATAGGAGGTTTCTCTGCGGGAAGTCTGCTTGCCCGCCGCGTCAAATTCCAGATACAGGATATTTCGCCCCTGATCATCATAGGTATATTCCCGCACACCCTCGGAATAGGATTTGATATCCGCAAAATCCGGATTTGCCTTCGATTCCTGCTTTATAAGCTTTCCGTCTTCATTATAAGTATAGATTGTACTGCCGGCCTCAGCCTCTCCCCTCATCTGATCCTTCTCCTTGACGGTCAGGTATCTTTTCGTAGAAGTCTCTCTCCATGTATAGATATGTTCCATCACATCGAGTTCTTCAGCGCCCTGCTCGGTCTTCTTGCCGGTGTCGCCCGCGCCGTCTCCTGATCCGTCCGCACCGTTTCCACAGCCAGCAAGCAGGGTTGCGGTAAGTGCCATGGTCAAAAATAATGCTGCGATTGTCTTTTTCTTCATTTTTCTGTCTCCTTTTTATTTGCAATTTTTTCTAAATTATTTATTTACATACTGCAGTGCCTCCCGCAACGAATTCTTTAGGATGATCTTTTTACTTCTGTTTCCTAATATCCGCTGATTTACCTTGTTTCCGGAGGTAATATAGAGTACGCCGTCATATTCTTTATTTCTGTCGAGTTTTTCATCGTCCGTCTGCACAAAGACCACAAAGTACTCATCCTTAGCACCGTAGGCCGCGAAATAATAGATATCTTCACTGTATTTCTTAAACGCTACCACGGTGGCATCGATCAGATACATATCCCCCTGCGCCTGCTCCATCCTGTAGCTTTCCAGAGAACCTGTATAGACCTCCTGGGTTCTCTCATCCCATGAGTTGATAAAATCCTTCTCTACTATGATGTCATCACCTGTGTATTCTCTGGTCACATCCAATTTGCTCGTGATTGGCTCATAGGTAACGCCATCATTATGCATAACCCTGGTCTCCTCCCCCACAATATGAAGGAAAAGCTGTATGCCGTTCTGGCTCACGTTATCCACGTACCAATAGTCTTCCTTCAGCATGAGATTGATGAGATCACCCTTCATATAGGTCTGGGTCTCCTGTCCATCCTCGTCATACTCCATATGCTCCCAATACAGTTCCTTGACTTCAAAGTACTGATCCCAGTTGTCCAGGCTGAGCATCTCCCTGAATTCAGCGTTCCGCAGTTCCTCATAGGACGCCACATCCGCCGGCTCAAAGGAGAATGTAAAAGTCTCACCCTCTTTGATATACGCCTCAAAGGAGACGGTCTGATCTTCAGGCTCCGCCGTACTCTCCGTCTCTGTTTCCGTTTCCTTGCTCTCTTTCAGTTCATTCAAAGCCCTTGCAAACTCCACTGCCTTCCCGCAGCCGCCGAGAATAAGGCAGGTGCAAAATATGAATGCCATTACCGGAAATCTTTTATGAAATCTTTTTTTATTGATCATTTGCCCTTACTCACATTCCTATACTTAGACTTTTCTCAAGAACATCCGTAGCCGATTCAACTGCATAACCTTTTTCCGCATCTACAAGTTTGCCTTCTGTATTGATCATGAAGAAGCCGATGTCTTCACCTTCCGGTTTTGTTTCACCTGTTTTGCCTTCTCCGACTACGCTTCCTGTTCTCTGATAATTTCTTATCCTATCATTTCGCACATCACCTGTCTATGTCGTATATACGGCATTTTGATCCCGTTTTCGCAGAAAAAGGCCGCATACGCGACCCCTGATTCTTTCCTTTTGATCCGCATTTTGATCCGCATTGCCGCTTTCAGCGGTCTGTTGTGCGGTACTGCTGGTTTCATTTCCGGTGCCGATGCTGTCACCGCCCGCTTTGTTTCCGCAGCCTGCAAACAGGTTTGCGGTAAGTGCCATAGTCAATAAAATGGTTGCAATTTTTTGTTTTTCATTGCAATTGTCTTCTCTTTACTTTGATCAATATAAATACACCGTTTCCTCAAACATTGCTAACAGCTCCGCAAACGTCACTCCGAAATCCTGTCCGCCCGTGATGTCAAATTCATAGAGACATCCTAGGTTTTCCGCAGCGTAATAGTAGTGCTCTCCCTGACTGCATACCCACCAGGTGCTGCCGTTTAACTCTTTCGCCTCGAAATCCGTTATGCCACCGTATTTCGCCGGGCTGGACTCGGTTCTGACATACTCCTCCAGGGAAACATCCCCTTCAAAATTACTGAGACGGAGATTGATATCAACTCCTGTCACTCCCGTTCCCACATACTCGCCGGTATAAAAATCGTACACACCCAACATACCGTTATACTCGTTGGCTTTCATCGCCTCAGGAACATAGTACGAGAGTCCGTAGTAATCCAGATCGACCTGTGTTCCCTCAGCCGTGGGCGCATTCGCCTTCATTTCGCTCCGTTTGACCTTTACCAACGTGAGTTCTGAAGAGGATACCTCGTGATCCAGCCGGTTCACCTGCAGCGTCCAGATACTCGTCCCTGAAGAAGACGTTTCTTCATAATAGGACATCCAGTAGTTTTCCGTATAGATATCATCCGCATATTCCAGATTGAAGATTCGACATCTCCTTGTCGCAGACATGCGCCTCTGCGTCGCAGAGAGCCCACTCTCCCTCCTGATTGTTATAAAAAATCTCCAGATACTGGTCAGGCTTTTCGAAATCGCCACGTCCGAAAATGATCATCAGCTTTTTGGCTTCATCATAGCCATTATAGGTTGCCGATTCAATGGCAATGCCTTTTTCCAGAATACTGTTTCCTAATTTCAGATAGGCCTCCCTGACCTCCGGACAATCCTCCAGTTTCCCGGT
>DFDT01000040.1:12359-14407 GCA_002368865.1 Lachnospiraceae bacterium UBA3821
TTTTTACCTGTAGTTTACTATTTCAGGGGAAAAAATAAAAGGTCGCATATACGACCTTTCACCAAAGCAGAAATAAATATCACACGTTATTTATTTTCCTCACTCAGAAACATCATGTAATTCTGTAACAGCCCAATCCTGGTTTTCGTCCCGGTCTTTTCGTAAAGAGAAGTGATATGCTTCTGCAATACGCGTCTGGAGATTGCCATCTCATCCGCCACCTCCTTCAGACTATCCTCTGAAGTGATCAGTTTCTGTAACACCTCTGTTTCCCTGGGCGTCAATCCGTAATTTCCCCGATATTCCTCCATTGTCCTGGGAGACGTCTGCGTCTCCGGGACTATTTCACCGGGAATCTCTCTGATTCCCGCCAGATCCAGATCTCCGTTAAAAGCCATTACGATCAGGATTAACACGACCAACATCAGCTCTGCACCGACCACAGCAGTATCCGCCATTTCAGAGATTGCAAACCCTGACAGCAGCACCTCTGACACACTGATCGTCACCCGTCCCATTCCCGCCCAAAGCGTCGTCCGGTTCGTCCGGGGCGCAGTATCCCAAAACATCAGATGAATGTAGACCAGCTCCGCTCCAAGCGAAATATAGAATATGCTCATATTCAGGTAATAATATTGCCCTCCCATGGGTAAGATGGCAGTGATCAGAGCCGGGATCATCATGCACAGTGTCGTAATCGGCACATATTTCCTCTTCCTGATATCTCCGATACAGCCCACAAACAGTGCAGAAATCCCCATAAGCAGTCGCGGCCAGTCATACACATCATATTCTTCAAACCCTCTGTTCGCAATAGATCGCAGCATTTTTTCGTTATAATAGATAAAGAAAAAATTCAATAAAAACGCAATCAATATCGGTCGCCCAAGCGATAAAGGCCTCCTCTTTGCAGTATTGTCACACACAGGCTCCGGCTCCTCCTGCCACGGTTCGACAAACATCAGGCCTGCCACAATCATAAACCCAGCAATCAATAAACTGACTACCAGAACGGGATTGTCTGTACCATGTTGAAAGATCATCTGTAGAACAATCGCCGCCAAAAATCCGCTTCCCATGACTTTCCCCATGAAATCCGTGTGATAAAGCAGTTTTGACATATGTGAGTAAACAGCTCCCCCATATAATCCCAGACAAAACAGGGCAGCATTGGAGATTGCCACAAACGACACAATCCCCCGGTTTGCAAGCAAAAGCAGCATCAAAACACTATATCCGACTGCGGCAGCGATCAAAATGCCTTGACCTGCTTTCTTCTTGCAGGAAATCCTGCATAATCCGGTGCACATGATCCCCGCCGCCGTGCTCAACAGTGCCGCATAATAATTCCGGACGATCCAGATGTCTGGCAGAATACTCACACCTCTTTTTTGTACAAAAACACAAGATACGGTGTATTCAAACATATAAATTCCAAATAACAGTATCAAAAATACGGCTTTTTGTTTTCGCAAGTTCTCCTGCATATTTTGATGTGCTCCATTCCAATGCATTTTATGTCTCCGAATTTCCTTCAGCCTGAAATTCCTTTTTACTTTAACATATTTTACGAAAAAAGGAAACCCCTTGCCCCTCCTTCTCTCTTGTATTATAATGATTCTGTCAATGCGATTTTCAAGTTAGCAACGAAGATTATGGAGGTTATCTATGAGCAACATTCCTTACAAAATTTATCTGGAAGAATCCGAGATGCCCGGGCAGTGGTATAATGTCCGCGCCGACATGAAGAAAAAGCCGGCACCCATCCTGAATCCCGGGACCCTAAAACCCGTCACTTTAGAAGAGCTCTCCGGCATCTTCTGCGAGGAGCTGGCAAAACAGGAACTGGATGATACCACCCCTTATTTTGATATTCCCGCGGAGATCCGGGACTTCTACAAAATGTATCGTCCCTCCCCTCTGGTGCGCGCTTACTGTCTGGAGAAAAAACTGGACACCCCTGCGCATATCTATTACAAATTTGAGGGCAACAATACCTCCGGCAGCCATAAGCTCAACTCCGCCATCGCTCAGGCCTATTATGCCAA
>DFDT01000032.1 GCA_002368865.1 Lachnospiraceae bacterium UBA3821
GACAGGGACTTGTCACGGAAATACTCTGTCGAAAAGGTGGGGTCGAGCTTGCGCATCTTCCGGCAGAACTGTAGGGACGATGCAGTTTTTCCTGCGCCACGGAGATCTTTGCCCATCATAAAGAAGGTGCTGATAAACCTGAAAAAGAGCCATGGCACGAAACCGAAGAGTGCACCGCCGAAAAGCACCCCAACAATATCCAGTACCCCGACACTTTTCCCGTTCATGATCTGACTGGCAACGCCGATTACCAAAAGAACCAGTGCTGTCCCGATCATACATTTCACGAGCTGATCCATTTCCGTGCCGCTCTTGTGAGCCTCCTCAATGGAGTAATACATGACTTTCGGATACAGTTCATCCATCAGGAATTTCGTATCACAGAATTCACAACCGGATTCGAGTTTGCCTAGTGTGGACGGCGCACCGCAGTTCGGGCAGCAAAACGGCGTATTAGGGGACGGAACAGTGCCTTCCTTGGGGTATTGCATAATGGCGCAGATGACACTGTCAGCGGTTTTGTTGTAAATCTCCCTCTGAGCATTGCGGATAATCGTGGTGATGCGTTTGTTTCCGGCGATGCTGGAGTTCACAAATATATTGTCGTTGTAGGAAATAGACGAAGGAGCGGAATCGTGTTCGACAGGTTTCTCGACCCGTACCATTACATCCAGACCAAGCGACTGGAATTTCTGTTTTTGCAGTTCCAGCGTGAAGCGTGTGTCCTGACTGGCAAGCTTCGGGGCTTTATCATCGCAGTACCAGACAGAGAGTTGCTTTGCAAAACTGTGAAACTGTTGATTCAGCTTCTTATTATCTGAGAAGTTAATGTTTACTCCCAAAATCTCCATAATGCACATTTCTTCACTTTCTATAATACATTAAAAACACAATCTACATTCTTCCAATTTATAATTTTGCTATAACTTCTGTTATGGCTACCAGAACCGCTTCTCCGCTTATTGCAATCCTGCCATTTCCGAGCATTCTGCAATTCAAATAACCTCCACGCTTTGATGCCTGAAATGCGTATATTTCATCTTTTCCGAGTTCATCCGACCAATAGTCCGCTATCTGACAATGTGCAGAACCACATACCGGATCTTCGTCTATGGATAGTTTGGGCGCAAAACTGCGTGAAATACAATCCGTTTTATTTCCCCTCGCCGTCACATTCTGTATGCGACCTTCTATTTGCATCAGTGCAGACTGATCCGGGCGCATCTGCCGCACTTGCTCTTCTGTTTCAAATATACACACGAGATCAAGTCCAAGAAAAGCCTTTATCGGTCTTACCCCAAAAGCCTGCTCCATCAGGTCTGTTACAGGAATCTCTTTTAACTCATAGGTAGGAAAATCCATTTCATAAAGATTTCCCTTTTTATGTACTGTCAGTACTCCGCTTAATGTATGAAACTGTACCATGTCGCTCCCTTGCTCATAGAAATTTAATATCACAAAAGATGCTGCTAAAGTTGCATGACCACACAATTCCACTTCTGTCCCCGGAGTAAACCAACGCAAATGGTATCCCGTAGACTCCCTGACTATAAATGCCGTTTCAGAAAGATTGTTTTCCATTGCCAGCTTCATCATAGATAGATCAGACGGCCACTCATCCATCACACATATTGCCGCCGGATTTCCTGAAAATGGCTCATTTGTAAACGCATCAACTATGTATTGTTTCAAACTTAATACCTCCCAAAACAACAATCCGTCTAATTCCACAATATATTCTACCACAGCTAAATCATCCCCGCAATGCACCATTTGCATGCCCTGTACTCATACATACGTTCTGCCTTGGCTTCCCATCGTGACGACATATTGGATCTTAGAGAATGCCGTATTTTAAAGAAGAAAAAGACCATTGCACCCACTCAACCGAGCACAAAGGTCTTTCACAAGAACTTAATAGAATAATTATAAGAATTTTTCGATTTCCTTCTCCTTCAGCACTTTTCCAACAGATACAATACGCTCATCAATCATCAATGCAGGCATGCTCATAATCCCATATTCCATGATTTTCTCCAAATCGGTGATATATTCCACCTCAGCATCAATACCTTTCCTTGCTACCGCCGCCTTTGTTGCTGCAAGCAGAGTTTCACAACTCTTGCATCCACCACCTAAAACTTTGATATTCATGATTTGTCCTCCTTCAAATAAATAGATTTTGAAATACATTAAAACCATACCCGACAACGATGATGCCTGCCACGCATATGGCTATAAATGTTCCTAACAGTTTCGGCTTGATAGCCTTCTTAAGCATAATGAGAGACGGCAGGCTGAGTGTTGTCACCGCCATCATGAAACTTAAGATCGTACCCAGTAATGCACCCTTCGACAATAGTGCCTCTGCAATCGGTATCGTTCCAAAGATATCAGCATACATTGGAGTACCAACAATCGTAGCCAGAAATACCCCGAATGGATTACTGCTTCCAAGAATACTCTCCACCCAGCTTTCAGGTATCCAATTATGAATTAATGCTCCTATTGCAACGCCAACAAGGATATACGGGAACACCTTCCCTAATGTTACAACTACCTGATCTTTAGAATAGATCAGTCTATCTTTTACGGTAAGCTCCGGTGCCTCGATATCCACACTGCTGTTGCTGTTTAGGATAAAGTCAGCAATCTGGTCTTCCATATGCAGATGTTCGATCATCGTGCCTCCTGCAACCGCTATCAAAAGTCCAAATACCACATAGGCCACCGCAATCTTTAACCCGAATATACTGATAAGCAAAACCAGACTTCCCAGATCCACCATCGGTGATGAGATGAGGAATGAGAAAGTCACACCCAATGGAAGTCCGGCACTTGTAAACCCCATGAAAATTGGTATTGATGAGCATGAGCAGAACGGTGTTACGGTTCCAAGCAGAGCACCTACAATATTTGCCCCAATCCCACGGAATCGTCCCATGATTTTTCGACTTCTTTCCGGTGGAAAGAAACTTTGGATATAGGAGATCAGAAAAATCAGCACACACAGTAGCACCGTAATCTTGACCACGTCATAAATGAAAAACTGTACGCTACCGGTTATCTTGCTATCTTTATCAAATCCTAAAACACTCAGCATATTTCCTATCAATGCATTCAACCATTTCATCCCCAAAATCTGATCTTGAATAAATTCCCACATCATGTTTCTCCTTTTATAGACATATTGCAATTATTCTATATGTAACCAGAAAGATGAGCCGACTGAAACCCAATCGGCTTTTTAATCTTTCTTACACTTATGGCAGATACAATCCGGCTTATCTTCAAATATTCTTCCAAGCGTTTTATGCATCTTATTCAAAGCTTCCCCGTCCAACGAATAATAAATATTCTTGCCGTCTCTTCTGTCCGCCACAATACCCGCACCAACCAAAACACTCATATCATGTGAAAGAGTAGGCTGGGTGATATGAAACTCCTCCAGTATCTCACATGCACATAACTCCCCACAAGACAACATATCCACAATCCTAAGTCGTTTCGGATCAGATATGGCTTTAAGCATCTTCGCTGTATCAATATAAACCTGTTCCATCTTAAAACCTCACATCCAGTTATCTCAATGATAACTATATGTGATATATAGAAATTTGTCAATATGTTTTTCGTTTATTCGCATGCCCGGTACTCACACATACGTTCTGCCTTGGCTTCAGACATCGCATCTTATCAAAGACCAACTAGCAGTTCCCCGTGTAGACATACTTCAGCTTTTCTCTCGCCACCTCTGCCAGCCGATACACCAGCTTCACATCGGTAGCATCCCGATCTATCATGTGAAAACAGGGAAAAAATCTGGAGATATGCAGTGGGATCGAATCATTCAGGTCAGCAATAAATCCGCTGATCTGTCGCATCTCGTCCTCTGAGTCGTTCTCCCCCGGCACAATCAATGTGGTCAACTCAACATGGCAAATCTGAACAGCACATTCAATGAAACGCAGCACCATTTCCAAACTTCCGCCCAGCACTTTGCTATAATACCGGTCTGTAAATCCCTTGAGGTCAATGTTCATCGCATCGATACAGGGCGCCAGTTCCTGCAAAACAAAGAGTTCCGCTGTGCCATTGCTGACCAGTACATTGAGCATTCCCTGCTCGTGCACCAGCTTTGCAGTGTCACGCACAAACTCATATCCCACCAACGGTTCATTGTAAGTGAACGCCACGCCGATATTTCCCTGATTCCGATAGAATGCGGCTGCTCTTGCCAGTTCCTCCGGTGTCAGCACTTCGGCCTGTTCGGCAAAGTCAAATGCCCTCTGTGACCAGGATATTTCATCATTCTGGCAAAACGGGCAGCGGAGATTACAGCCATAACTTCCTACCGAAAGAATCCTGCTGCCCGGATGAAAGCGGCGCAGGGGCTTTTTTTCAATCGGATCCAATGCCAGGGAAGTGATCTTCCCATAATTGGCCGCCTGCACTTTTCCGTCCCTGCAGATACGCGCTCCGCAGAAACCAAGCTGTCCTTCTTTTATCTCGCAGTGTCTGAAACAAACCTCACATCTCGCCATAGCACATCGCCTCCATAATTGCTCTCAATCAACATGTCGTATATCCCTATTTGAAACAAGTATACCACATGAACACAGTACAAAAAAGGGAAGAATGGAACCTCAGAGTTCCATCTTCCCTATAGTGACACTTATTCTCTTTCCGCATCCTCTTTGGTGCGATGAACCGTTCCCGCCTTGTGATGCGGCGGCGCATAGATAGAGGATACTTTCAAAGGCGTCCTGCCTACATTGATAATATTATGCCAGGTTCCTGCCGGCACAAAAACGGTATCCCCACAGTGTAACTGTTGTTCCAGATCAGGACGGTTACAGTTTTTCCCCATGACTACCCGGGCGCTTCCCTGCTCGATCCGAATGATCTGATCCGTGTCCTTGTGGATCTCCATCCCAATGTCCGAGCACACAGGAATACTCATCAATGTCATCTGTGCATGCTTTCCGGTCCAGAATGCAGTGCGGAAATTGGTATTTTCAATTGCCGCCCGGGTTACATCGGCAGTATAAGGCATCGGGCCATGATCCCGGGAACAGCCGCAATGAGCACTATCCATAGAAAACCTCTTTGTGTTTTTTATAACATATGTGAAAGAGGCTTGCGAAGTTACTAGGTGTGGCGGATCACCTCGAAACGCTCCAGTTGTATGGGATCTCCTTGCCGGATGCCGCCCTTCTGCATTGCGATGGATACCTGCTGCTCCACCGTGTCCACACCGTCCAGGTCCGGTAAAAGAAGCCCTCTCTTTGCACCACTGGTCACGATCACGCCGTACCGCTTCACATCCAACTGATCCGTGCCGGAAATCGGCTCTGGCGCGCCCAGCACATCCACATTGATCTCCAGCCAGGGAAGTTCCTCCGCCGTTATGGGCTCGAACCGGGGATCCCTGGTGGATGCACTGACCGCATTCTGTATGATTTCCTCCGCCACACAGTCTGTGGTCGGCAGTATGGTGCCGATGCATCCACGCAGTCTGCCGTGCTCATGGATTGAGACAAACGCACCCGCACAGGTGGTGGTAAGCTCTGGCGCGATCTCCGCATACGGCATTCCATCCGCAAGCGTAATCTGCTTTCCAGATAAGATATAGCTTTCCAACGATTTTCTCGCCAGCTTCACATAAGCGTCTGACTGCTCCTGTCGCCGTTGTAATTCTTCTTTTTTCCGGTCTAAATAGCGTTCTAAAAACTTCCGGTCATCCGCTTTTGGTCCCACATGGAATGTGCAGATTCCATACCCCACACCGGTCACATCCTCATGGGACAATTGCTTTGCCTCGACCGTATGTCCATCCAATGCTCCGGCCATGATCACAAAAGAGCGGTGCCCGCACTCCGCCGCTTTCTCGCAAAAACTTTCCTCGAAAGCAAACAATTCTTCGAAAGCAGCCCGGGAACACACATCCATAATGCGTTCGTCATACTGCGGTCCCTCCGGCGCAAACCCATAGGGGCCGTACTCCTGCAGCTTATGAGACAGATCACCGCTGGCCACGTACACCACCCGTCTTCCGGTATCCTCCACCGCCTGCGCGATCAGTTGCCCGAAGGCATAGTGCTGTGCAAGCGAAAGTCCCGACAGGCCAATGCGGATGACTTTAAAGGCTTCATATTGCTGCCGGATAAAATACAACGGCACCATGGTACCGTGATCCAGCATTCTGTCCCTCTGCCCCAATGTCCCGGCGGGAAACTCTCTCTCCTGAGCCAAAATTTCCATACGTCCCACCAACTCGGTGTCATAAGCTTCGGTAAAGCTTACCTCCGGCGCACCGAAATTTGCAAAGGAACCCGCAGCCCCGTTACCGGGCGAGATATGGAAATAGTCCGCATACATGGTGGCATGCGGGCTGGAGATCAGGATTGTCTCCGGCTTTATCTCTGAAATCTCCTCCGCCACCTTCCGATACGCATCAATGGTCTTCTGAATCTGTGTCTCGCTCCCCCGCCCGATCTGCGGTACGATCATGGGCGGATGCGGCACCATAAAAGCTGCCAAAATTGACATAGGAACCCTCCTTTGGGCTATAGCTTAAATCCACTTCCGATAAACTGCGCCACCTCTCTGCCGGTATCATCCGTCACATCCACATTGATCACCAATGTACTGCGTCCGTTCTTTTTGCAGATGGCTCTGGCGATCAGCCGCTCCCCTTTTGGCGCACTCAGATAATTGATGCTGACCTGCTGTGCTACCGTAGGTCTGTGGATCTGATTCGCCAATGCGGCAAAGGCAAGATCTGCCAGTGTGAACATCACGCCTCCCATGATCCCGCCGTTCGCATTTTTATGACCGTCTCCCAGCGTCATGCTGCACACAGACTGCTCGTCCGTAAGCTCGTCCAACTGCATCCCGTTTAAGGTGGCAAACCGATCTCCCTTAAAATATTCTCTGGCCTCTTCCGTGCTGCTAAATGTACCCATTTCTTTCTTCTCCTCTATCCTCTATATTGCTCCGCTTTCCTATTCTCGTTAAAATCCCAGATCATCATTTACCAGGATCACATGGATTCTGCCTTCATGTCTGGAAAACCGAGTGATCAGAAACTGGCAGCATATGGTGTCCGGAGATTTGCAGTTAAAGCAGGAACCCGTCTTCGCGCAGGGTGTTGACAGGCCGAATCTCTGAGCGTTGATGGGCGCTGCCACATTCCTCGCGCGTTTCATGGCACCGTCCACGTCATCGCACACCTTGTTCATACCTACGATAAAGATCACCTTCTTGGGGCCCTGGGCGATTGCGGAAACCCGGTTGGAATTGCCGTCGATGTTCACCAGGACCCCATCTTCTGTGATCGCATTGGTACTCGCCAGGAAAAAGTCGGCATCATAAGCGGCCAGCATGGCAGCCCGCTTATCTGTAGCTTCATCTCTGTCAATAAAATTGTAATGCGTATTCTTGAGCGCTTTCACCAACCCGATCTCATGCACGCTCATTCCACCGCCCATGGTGATGGTACTTCCCTTCGGGATCAACTCCAGCGCCTGCTTTAACGCCGCTTCTTTGTCGGCCGCATAGTAACCGCTCATATTGCGGGATTGCAGGCCTTTGATGACTTTCTGTGCCAACAGTTCGTTTCTTTTGAAAATGTTCTCGTTCATATGAATTCTCCTTTTTTTATCGTTATATATGTAATTGCAAAACTACTTTTTCAATACCGAATTGCGCATATTGTATACTTCATAAGCAGGGCGTTTGAGGACGTTGGTACTTAGACTGCGTACTTTGCAGTCTTAGTACCACTACGTCCGAAACCGAGCGGGAGCGTCCCTGTGTTGAAGTATACATTATGCACAATGACATATTCTCAAAAACTGAGTTTTGCAATTACATTCCGCTGCCTCTCTTATACAGAATCTCCCCTGTATAATGATATTGTGCGTCCAGCTTGGGAATGTTGACAGGCAGTTTTCCCGATGCCTTGTTTCCGCCTAATGCGGTATAAATTGCCGCGGAAAGCATCGGCATCTTCTTTGCATTATAGCATGCCAGGACGGCATCCGCCTGCGGATATCGCGCCGTATCATAAGGCAGCTGTGCACTGATCAGTACAAACACACCGTCGTTGTCATGGGTCTTGCGCAGGGCTTCATCCAGGAATGCAGACGCCGTCCCCGCCTCTGTCTCCGGGTCCAGAGCTTCTTCCTGATACAGTGCGGAGACTGCGATCACTTCATCGGCATCCTCTAAGATAGCATCCAGATCAACTGCCGTGTGATCTTCATAACACACAGTCTGAATCTGCGCATCCCCGGAAAGTTTTCCTTCTTCCCGCAGTCTGGCGATTGCATAAGCAACTCCCTCTTCTTCCGTCGCGTAAGGATACAGTACGACTACACTCCGCTCCTCGGTGGTCGATAATACATTGCCCTGATTTTTCAAAACCGTCACCCCACGAAGCGAGAGCTCCCATTCTATGGCACGGTTTGCCTCACAGCCCACAACCTCCGCTGCCTTCTCAGGGGATAACGTGATTTCATCCAGCAGACCGTATCTGTCTTTTAACAAGAGGATACGGCGAACCGACTCGTCAATCCGCTCCTGCGCGAGCTCGCCGTTTTCCACCATTTGTGTAATTCCGTCGATATATGCATCCAGTTTGACAATATCCTCCGGTCCCTCCACATTCACCGGCATCAGGATCAGATCCGCCCCTGCATTGATGGCAAGTTTTGCCGCATCCAAGGGTTGAAAGTGTGCAGCAATCGCGCCCATATTCATGGCATCCGTCACCACCACACCGTTGTATCCCAACTCCCCGCGCAGCAGATCGGTAATGATCTTCTGCGACAAAGTGGCAGGCAATGTGATCTCCTTACCACTCTGCTTTGACACATAAGTCTCCCGTTCAATCTGCGGATAACGAATGTGTGCCGTCATCACAATGTCCGCTCCGCGCAGGACCTTCTGAAAAGGGATCAATTCGCATTTCTTTAATTCTCCCAGGGATTTATCAATCTCCGGAAGTCCCGTATGGCTGTCTGTCTCCGTATCTCCATGCCCGGGGAAATGTTTGACTGCCGCCATCACGCCTACACTGTGCAGTCCGCCGATATAGGCACTTCCAAACTCCGCTACCGTGTCCGGATCATCCGAAAAAGAACGCACGCCGATCACCGGATTGGAGGGATTATTATTCGTATCCAGCACCGGGGCAAAATTCACATTGATTCCCTGCACGGCAAGCTCCCTGCCGATCACCCGGGCCGCAGCCTTCGCACAAGAGGAATCTCCCGTGGCGCCTAGCGCCATATTTCCGGGCATGACCGTACCGGTCTGTAATCTGGTGACTCCTCCCCCTTCCTGATCCACACCGATCAGAAGACCGGCCGGCGCATTTCCGGCGCGGTTCGCATCCTGCATAGCCTGCACCAGTTTTGTGGTCTGGTCCGCAGACGCAGTATTTTGCGCAAAGAGAATGATACCTCCGAAAGCGTCTTTGCGGATTGCATCCGAAAGCTCCTGATTCAGTTCGGTCACATCCGCTGCGTCTTCCCCTTTCCCCCAGACCCGAAAGGCCGGCATCAGCATCTGCGCCACCTTTTGTCTGGTGGTCATGGTGGAAAGCTTCACCTCCACCTCCAGCACATCAGGCTCTTTCAGGTAAGCAATCTCTCCGGTCAATTCCGCTGCCAGGCTCCGATAGCTTTCTTCTTCCCCCTCCTCATACCACTTGGAGAGCAGCGCGATCTTGCTCCTGGCATTTTTTACGGAAGGATGCTCCACCCAGGCATTGCCGGGAATCAGCTTAACGGATTCCGCCGCCATATCTGCAGCGAGTGCGGAAAGCTGGGCGTGCAGCGCGGAACCGGACGCGGATTCATCGGACGCCTGCCCGGGCTGCGCCGGTTCGGAATCCATCCCGACGGAAAGGATCTGCGGGACAAACCCAAGTGTGGAAGCCGTATAATAAGAGCCGTCAAATTTATTGGGATCGTCTCCGGCATCCGTCACCGGTGAATTGATCTTGTTCGTCAGATACACGATCACCAGATCCCTGTCCGGATCGATCATGCACACGGTACCCGTCCACCCCTGATGGCCGATCGTATCCGAACCGGACTGGGTGCCGAAGTACCATACCCGCTGACTGTCGCCTTCCCGCCACCAGCCTAAGCCCCAGTTGGCCGCATTCTCTTTCTTCGGTGCGGTAAACATGTCAATGACGTTCTGAGAGAAAAACCGGTTCTCCCCATATCCACCGGTCAGCATCACACCGGCCAGTTTCGCCAGATCGGAAGCATTGGAGAAAAGACCCGCGTGACCGGAAATTCCCCCCATACAGTAAAATGCTTTCTCGTCATGCACCTGTCCCTGAATGGTCTCCGTACGCAGTCCGGAAATCTTCACAAATCCGTCTCTGGAGTTGCCGTTTAACTCCGTGGCCGCACAGTCTTCTTTGGTGAATCCGTTTTCCAGCGGATTGTATGTGATATGGGTTAACCCCATGGGTTCCCAGAAAGTTTCTTTCAGATAAGTATTCAGATCCTTGCCTGTAACCTGTTCCACCACCAGCCCCAGCACCATGTAATCCACGTCGGAGTAGACAGTTTTGGTGCCCGGTTCATACTGCAGGGGCGTCTTGCAGATGGCCTTCACCGTGGCCGCCTTCGTCTCCGGAGACCCGTCGTTGCCGGAGAAAAGGGAACTGGAAGGTCTGAAATACTGTGGATCGGCCGGGAAGCCTCCCTGATGCTGCAAAAGATCCCGGATTGTCAGTTTCTGTTTCCACGCTCTCTGCGTGGCAAGATCCACATCCACACCGCCCGCATAGCTGACCTTGATCACATCTTTGTAAAACCGGTCCCCCAGATAATCTGCGATCCGGTCATCCAGTGTCACCGCGCCGTCTGTCACCAGCTTTTGCAGCGCGTAGTTTGCGGAAAACATTTTTGTCACGGAAGCCAGATCATAGAGTGTGTCCGTGGTCACCGGGGCGCTTTCAATATTTTTCGTGCCGTCCGGCAGATAAGAATTCGTCCTGCCCCAGGCATTCTCATAGATCAGACGTCCGTTACGCACCACCGCCAATTGGGCGCTGGTAAAACCATGGTTCACATCCGAGGTGACCAGATCTGAGATCAACTGCAGCGATTCCGCCGCAATGCCCTCTTCCTCCGGCGCTCCCGGAAGCACCTTGGGATAACCGATGCTCACCCGCACCGCATTCTCTGCCTCCCGCGGTCTGATACCGGAAATCTGCACGGTATTGCGCCCGTTCATCACCACATCGGAAATGTCGATCCGATAACTTTTTCCGCCGGTCATTTCGGTGGTGTCCACCTGGGTATTGTTGACATACATGGAGAAATCCGTCACCTGGTCTGCCACCGTCACATATACGCTGCCCTGACCGTGATATCCGGCAAAGCTGACCATACCGTTCATAGCCAGCGTGTCATCCACATATCCTTTCCAGTCCGGGAATCGCACATCTGTCTGCCAGGAAGCTTCCGGCAATGCAGTCTCCACCCCCTGCAGGCGTGTGACGGTCTCCTCGGTCTGTACCTGCTCTGTGTCCGAGGTCTCAGCCGTTTCCTCGGTCTGCGTCTCCTGAGACGGATCCGTGACCGGATGTCCGTTTTGCAAACCGCAGCCTGCCGCCATGGACAAAAGCAATGCCAGCACGGTCAGCAGCGCGGTCAAACGCCTTCTTGAGGTATCTTTCTGTTTTGAATTGATCGCTCGATACAAGTGAATATTTTTCCTTTCTTTTTTTACTCCGCATACAACAGATAGGGCGCCCGTTCTGTGCGAAAACGCTCGATATCTTCCTGCCAGGATGCCTTGATCTCCGCAGGGCTTTTTCCCTCTGTGATCATCTTCCGGAGCGCGTCGGAACCGCTGAGTAGATCGATCCAGTACCGCCCTTTTCCATCCAGCTTTCCGAAGAAATCCTGTTCCGGATGCGCGGCATGCACATCCCGATATGCCTCCGTCAGATAAGTCAAGTCGATCCCTCTTTCCAGAATTTTCTCCAAATCCACTTGGCGCAGATCCCTGCCGTAACATTTCTGTTCCAGAAAAGGCGGCTGTACAGCCCCCGCCATGCTCCGGGGCGTAAAAGAAAATTCATTGCCGGGAACCCCTTCCAGATAAGGGCTGCCGTATAATTCAAAGGGGAAATCCGTTCCCCGTCCCACAGAGACAAGCGTATTCTCAAAGAAGCAGGTGGAGGCATAGAGATAAACCGCCCGCATGTCTTTAAGATTCGGCGACGGATTGCAGACCAGAGCGGTTTTAGTCTGATGCGTATAATTCCGGCAGGAAATGACCGTAAGATCACAAGCATCTTTTCCCGCCTGCAGCCAGCCTTCCCCATTGATCATCCGGGCCAGTTCCCCAAGGGTCATCCCATGGACTATGGGAATGGGAAGCTTGCCTACGCCCGAATGATATTCCTCCTGCAGGATCGGTCCGTCCACGTAAAATCCGTTTGGGTTGGGACGGTCCAACAGCACCACCGCTTTGCCATGTGACGCACAGGCGTCCATCAGATCGTACATGGAAAGATAGTATGTGTAATACCGGAGTCCCACATCCTGTATGTCGATGAGCAAAAGGTCAAACTGCGCCATCGTCTCCGCGGTCAACGACTTCGCAGAGGTTCCTCCATATAGCGAATAGATTGGAACTCCCGTCTGTTCGTCCACCGAATCGCCGACCGCTGCGCCGGCGTCCTCCGTTCCCCGAAATCCATGCTCCGGGCTGAAAACAGCCGTCACATTCACCTTTTGCGCAATCAGCGCATCCAAAATATGTTCTCCGTCCACCACATCTCCCACAATGCCTGTGTGGTTGGAAAACAGCGCCACGCGCTTTCCCTCCAGAAGCGGCAGATAGGTTTCATATTGTTCATCGCCGAGGATTACCCGCTGCTCTATGGGCTGCTCGGCCGGTTGCTCTGCGGGTTGTTCTACGGGTTGCTCTACAGATTGTTCTCCGCCCGCTTCCGCATAAGCGTTCCGATCCTCAAAAGTCCGGGTCCCTATTCCTCCCATGAGAAAGATATACACCCCCAAAGGAAGGACAATCCAGATAAAAAAAGCGATAAGAAATCCCTTCCCTAAATTTGCAGCTACCGTCTTTCCGGTTTGCTTCTTTCCGTTTTTTTCCTTCATCGCTTCGTGCTCCTGTCGCTCCGCTCCTAGCTTTCCGTCCCCATGAGTCCGATCTCGGCCGCATACGGTTTCATGCCTTCGATGCAGATCTCCGCTACCTCTTTGATGTCCATACCCAGCATTTCGCATCCCTTCAGGATTGTGTCCCGGTCACATTTTGCCGCGAACTTTTTATCCTTGAATTTCTTCATGAAGCTCTTCACTTCCAGATCTGTGATTCCCTTGGGACGCATACGGGCACAGGCCTGTATGATGCCGGTCAGTTCGTCCACGGTGAAAAGACTTTTCTCCATATTGGTGATAGGTTCCACATCATTTACAATACTGTAGCCGTGGCTTAAGATCGCGCGCACATCCTCCTTGGAAACGCCCGATTCCAAAAGGGGGGCCTCTGTATGCTGCAAATGTTCTTCGGGATATTTCTCATAGTCATAATCATGCAGATATCCTACTGCCATCCAGTGTTCCTTGTCCTCTCCGAAATGCTCCGCCATGGCGCCCATCGCCGCCATCACGTTCTTCGCATGAATGCGCAGATGCTCCTCCGTCACCATGGAATCATTCAATTCTTTTGCTCTCTCTAATGTCAACATATGCTGTTTCCTCCACGTCTGAATCCGGTCAGATCGATCCGATCTGCCATCATTCACATTATAGCAAATTGTGGTCTAAATGCAACTTTTCCTTCCGCACACAGATCAGGATCAGCGCATACAAAAAAAGCACACCGGAACATACCGATGTGCCTTTCTCCCATTTATTTCCACTGTTTACGCGATGCCCGCAAGACCGCGCCCCGCGTTCCTGCAGTCTTCCAATGTATCTTCACCGGGGGCACCGTTTACCGTAATGCCTTCACCGTTTAATACAGTGGCACCGTCCGCCTGAATGCGATCCTCCCAGTCGCGCATCCACTCCTGGTTGCCCCAGCCGTAGGAGCCAAATAACGCAACCGTCTTGCCGGAGATCAGACCATCCAACTCCTCCATAAACGGCTCCATCTCGGACTCCTCCAACTGCTCCGCTCCCATGGAAGGACATCCCAATGCGATCACTTTTACCTCCTTCAGCGCATCCGCGCTGGCAGCGGAAACCTCCAAAAGCTCCGCCTCGGCGCCGCCGTCTTTTACACCCTCGGCTACCGCTGCAGCCATCGCCGCCGTGTTACCCGTTCCGCTCCAATATACAATACTTACCTTGCTCATTTTGCCTCTCTTTCTGCCCTTGGTGCGGGTACTTTCTTTTTTGTTTCTTTTTCGTTGCTTTTCAGCCTCTATCGATTAACGCTTTCGCATTAATACCGGTTCAAACCGCAATCTCCCGCAGTGTCTTGCCGCACATGAGTTCCTGCAGCGCCTGCTCTTTCATTTCATCAAACCGTCTGAAAATATTCTTCGCCCCCTGCACGTCGCGATACACTTTCCAATAACCAAGATATGCAAAATTTTTGCCCTCATTCTCCAGAAAGCCCTGCACATCCCCCAGCGGATATCCCAGGAAAATCCCAATCTCATGGGGAAACGCACCCCCGCCGTTTTGAAACAGCGTAATGTGGGCAGACAAAATATCCAGTGCCGCATTCATATCTACTTCCGCCGCGTCCTCCTCACAACCGCCCGTCTTGCTCCCATAACCGTACCCGTTGAGAAATGCCCTGACCTGCGCATCCTGCAATAACTTCTGCAGGCGTTTTTTACGGTACAGATACAGGATTGCCTTCCCTCCCTCAGTCTTTAAGAAGCGATACGATATTCCCGTCCCGCGCAGCAGATAGCCAAGTCCCTTAAAATCCGCTTCCTCCACCGTCAGGATGTTGGCGACTTTCACATCCTTCAGGATCGGCGCACAGTGAACCGCCAACTGTGCCGTCATACGCAGCTCCAGATCTTCCGCTGTATTGAGATTGACAAATTCGTTTACAGACATGTTGCTTCCTTTCCGCGGTTGGTTAGTTATGTCTAACTCCAAACATTTATCATCATAACATGTGCCCTGCCGCTTTTCAATATTTGATTGATCCTGTTATTGATAAAAAATATTATCTGCGCAAAAATAAAAAATATGTTGACAAATCTTTTTGTTGGCTTATAATTAAATTGTATCAAATTCAATTTGGCTACTAATAATAATTCCCATGACAGGAAAATAATAAGGAGGACATCTGGGTATGAGTATCTACGATTACAAAGCAAAAGACGCAGAGGGACAGGAAATTGCATTAAGCGATTATCAGGGAAAGGTTCTGTTGGTGGTAAACACCGCTACCGGGTGCGGCTTCACTCCCCAGTATGAAGGATTGGAAAATCTTTACAAGAAATATCAGGCGCAGGGATTCGAGATCCTTGATTTTCCCTGCAATCAGTTTGGCCATCAGGCCCCCGGCACGGAGGCGGAGATCACCAGCTTCTGTCAGCTGACCTACGGCGTGAGTTTCAAGCAGTTCGCCAAGATCGAGGTGAACGGCGCAAACGAGCACCCGCTCTACACTTTCTTAAAGTCCGAGAAGGGCGGTATCATGGGCGACAATATCAAATGGAATTTTACCAAGTTTCTGATTGACAAGGAAGGGCATGTGGTGGAGCGTTTCGCCCCCACCGTTACACCGGAAAAAATTGATAAAAAGATAAAGGAGTTATTGTGATGGAATATGTATATCACCCCCAGGGCGTTTGCTCCATGGAAATCAAGTTTAATATCGACAAAGATGTGATCTCCAATGTCCGCTTTACCGGCGGCTGCAACGGCAATCTGAAAGCGATCTCCAAGCTGATCGACGGCTGGACGGTGGAACAGATCGCTGAGAAACTGGACGGCAACACCTGCGGCATGCGCGCCACTTCCTGCGCGGACCAGTTGGCACGGGCAGTCCGCGAGGCTTATGCGGCACAGAGTGCGTAAAAGAATGCATAAAGATAAGAGGGGGACTGCGAAAATGCCGAAGAAGAAATCTGATCAAAAACCAAATTATGACACTTTAAAGCTGGAAAACCAGCTCTGTTTTCCCTTATATGCCGCATCCAGGGAGATCATCAAGAAATACAGACCTTACCTGGATGAGTTGGGTCTCACCTACACCCAGTACATCGCTATGATGGTATTCTGGGAGCAGAAGAAGATCACGGTGAAAGAGCTTGGGGAAAAACTGTATCTGGACTCGGGCACACTCACGCCTATGCTGAAAAACCTGGAGGCGAAAGGCTTTGTCCGCCGCTATCGCGACAAGGATGACGAGCGGGTGCTGAACGTGGAGATCACCCAGGAAGGTGAAGCCCTGAAGGAACAGGCCGTCAATGTGCCGGCGCAGATGGCCGGATGCATTGCGCTGGCACCGGAAGAAACAATGCAGTTGTATGGCCTGCTGCAGAAATTATTGTAGGATACTGCACTCATAATTTGATGGCGTACGGGCTGTCATACATTTCCCGCAGTCGGCGCTTGCTGTTATACCGCTCACCGATGCAGAATTCTTTTGACCAGCACATATAATATGCCCAGGGGACTTTGGATCGTTCCAACAGTCGGATATCGGGAAGATATCCGACTTCCCCCAGAGCAGCCACCTTATTCCGGGTGGTTTCTTTCATCAGCTTCTCATAATCTGCCCCATAGTCCGTAGCTTCGTATTTTTCAAGATAGAGATCCACAGAAATCACATCCACATATTCATCTCCTGGATAGCCCTCTTTGCACCTGCAGTTCCATACCCACAACAGGTGATCCAAATGCTTCTCACCCACATAATATTCATACATCAGGCGGTAGAGTTCCCGGGCGATCTCCGGTCCTTTGGCGCCCCACCAGAACCAGGTGCCGTCGGACTCATGAAACGGTCTCCACAGGATCGGAATATGCGCATCCTGAAACCGCACAAGCTCCTCTGCAATCCTATCCATATCATGATAAAAAGCCTTCCGCTCCGGTGTTCCCCGGATCAACACGCGTGATGCATCAAAGTCCGTATTCCTGGCATAGAAGCTCTTGTCCTGTCCGCCTATGGGAGAAAACCAGTGAAAAGAAAATGTCACGATGCCATCCGTGGATGTCGACCATTCATATGCCGTATCCAGCGTCCCCTGATTCTCATATACCTCCGTGAGACATTCCTGGGAAGCCTGACTGTAATTGATATTGGGGGAATACCCAAGCAGTTCAAAGCCTCTCAGCTTCGGCTCCCTGCCCGTCACCGCTTTCACATACGCGATCTCCTCACAGGGTTTCGTCTGGGTATGCTGTCCGGTAATGATCCCTTTTCCCTGCACATGATGGAGATAGTCCAAGAGATCGGCTGCTTCTTTGGTCGCATTTTTGTTAACGGGTTTCATCTGACATCCTCCTGCACATTTCGATGCACATCCGCCCGTTGTGATACGGGCACTTCCACTCATGCACCATGCCTCTGTCCAGATTTACGCTGCCGTCCGCCCGGATGCTCTCATACCACTCACCGCATCTGGGATCCACCATGTTTTGCTGAATAAACTCAAATAAGTCTGCTGCCGCTTTCTCAAATTCCGTTTGACCGGAATCCTTTTGAAACGCATTATAGAATCCCACCACGGATTCCGCCTGCACCCACCATATTTTCTGTGGATCGTCCACGCCTCTCTCACACTCGTTATACAACGCGTGCACGGTTTCATCGTAAGCGTGCTTTTTGACCTCCGCCGCCAGCACCTTCGTCATGGAATGAATCCTGGCAGCATACGCCTCATCCTCCAGAACATCCGCCGCTTTGTCCAAAAGCCAGGACGCCTCAATATCGTGTCCATAGGAATACAGATCGATCAGGGAATGATACTCCAGATCAAAGAACACCTGCAGCCTGCCCTTCTCCCTGTCATACACTCTGGTCTCAAACAGATCCATGATCTCCTTCAGTTTCCCGGCAACCGGCTCATAATGATCCGCCTGATACAGATTGGTGTAGGCCTCCAATACATGCAGCAACGTGTTCATGGTGCGCCCCGCCATGACGCCGTTTTCGGACAGCTTTTCATTGTTGTCATCCGGTGTAAAATCCACCCGGAACGCCTCCAGATATCCCGCCGCATCCCTGCATTTTTCCTCAATGATGCGATACAGATCATAGGCCAGCAGCAGCCCATCCCCATCTCCTGTCGCCATATAATATTCCGCCAGCGAGTAGATGGCAAACGCCTGATTGTATGTATGCTTCGTGGTGTCAACGGGCTTTCCGTCATAGCTCACTGACCAGTACACGCCGCCCCGCCTTTTGTCGTAGCAGTGTTCTTTGAGAAAACGGAAAGCATGCTCTGCCTTGGTACGCAAATCCTCTTCCCCCAACAGTCTGTACGCCGCCGAATAAAACCACAAGATCCGGCTGTTCAATATCACGCCCTTATTCGCCTGCGGATCCACTTTCAGATCCTTATCCATAAACCCGTAAAATCCGCCGAAAGGATCATCCTCCAATTGATTCCAGAACGGAATCAGATTGTGCGTCAGATGATCCAAAAACTGCTCTCTTCTCATTGTATCCCCCTCCATCGTATCTCTGTTGCAGCATTCTGCTTTTAGTGTATGTATTTTTTTCTGAAAAATCAATCCCCATTCTGTAACCGGATGTCTGAACCCTTCCGCTCAGACGTCTTCTTCCTTCTGTTCTCTGTCCGCCAGCTCGATCAGCGCTTTGTTCACATCATCCTCGTAATTGCGCATGGCGACCTCCAGAGGCGTCGGATCTTTGGTGATCCGCCTGCCCCCAATATGGTTAAAAAAGATGATGATACCGGCAGCAAGGCCGATGGAATAGGAAACCTCCAGCGTGTTGACGCCGCCGGGCTCGGCGTTCATGACCATGCGGTAAATCTCCGTAAACACTTCATTGATGCCGATATCGTTGTGGTATGCCATGATGGTGAACGCGGTGCCAAAGAAGCTGATCAGGCAAACCAACAGGATCTTCGCCCATTGCCCAATCCCTTTGTACTTGTTCACCTTCACCCATTCTACCAGGATGTCCGCCTCACCCACGACTTCCACACAGATGTCAGGGCATGCCTGCTCCATCAGCCGGATGAGCTTCAGCACGCTGATCACACAGCGCTTGTCGCCGTCTTTTTCAAAGTGATGCACTTTAATGGCATTGCACCTGGCAGCGGTGTGCGGATCTGCGCAGTAAACCGTGCCCAGCTGCTTTAAAAACACATCCTGTGCCTGTGTCTCCACGTCCTGTTCACATTTCAGATATACCACGGTGCGATTGGATTTCATGGGTTGCGTCGGCTCCTTTCTAGCATTCTGCTTTTTTGTAATTGCGAAACCGGATCACGGCATCACGCGGTGCAGCTCATCCCAGAAATAGAACAGAGAGCCGCATAGTTTTCCCAACGCCATGCTAAACACCGCCAGTCCCAGTCCGTGCCGGAAAGAAATGCGCCTGGAGAAAATCGGGATGGAGTCCAGCATTTCCGCGATAGCCAGCGCGAGACATCCCACAAACATGCCTGCGAACAGACCGAAGACTGCCTGGATAAAGGTGCCTGCCGCTTCATACCATGCGGCATGATGCGCCTGCAAAAAAGCACCGAGCTGACAGTACTCGGGAAAAATGCTGACCAGGCCCCCGATGATTGATCCGATGGTCACCATCTCTTCATAGAGAAAAATTTTGTTGGCAGTGTGTGTTCTGCCGGCAAACCGCGGTATGATACCCACCGCCACAAAGACGGTAAATACCCCTGCCGCCGCCAGCAGTCCGAAACTGGCTCCGATGATACTCAAAAAAAGACTGCGCATACTTTTTCCTCTTAAATCCTGTTTGGAAAAGTATGCGCAATCCGAATCCATTTTATGCTGTTCCCTTAATCCATTTTCTTTCGCCACGGTCCGGCATAGTAAAAGCAGACCGAGAGTACCGTCGCCGTGCACCACCCCACAGGCCATGCGCACCAGATCCCGGTGGAGCCCAGTCCGGTCTTGGCAAGCAGAATAGCGAGCACCACTCGTAAGATCAGATCCGTAAAGGTGGCGATCATGAATTTTCCCATCATACCGGCCCCTCTGAGAATTCCGTCCGCCACCAGCTTCGTGGAGATCACGACATAGAACGGCGCCACAATGCGAAGAAACATCAGTCCGGAATGAATGGTCTCCGCTGAAGGCTCGTCCACAAAGAACAACAGGAGGTACCTGCCACAGAACACATAAAGTGCCGCTAACGGCACAGCAAGCATCCAGACTAACTTCAGGCCGGCCTGAAACCCGGTATGCACGCGGTCTGTTTTTCCTGCGCCAAGATTCTGCGCCGCATAGTTCGAGATGCCGTTGCCCAGCGTGGTGAAGGAAGTGATCACCAGATTATTCAGCTTGATGGCTGCGGAATAACCGGCCATGACGCCGGGACCAAAGCCGTTGATCAC
>DFDT01000203.1 GCA_002368865.1 Lachnospiraceae bacterium UBA3821
CTCCTGATGTACCTTCTCATATACTTTGCCGTATCCTCCCTCACCGAAGCCGTCTTATGGGGGATAGAAGAGCATTCAGCCGCAGTGACTCCGGGCACTGGTGACCCGGCCCTGTATTACGCGGCCGGTATATTCCGCAAATACATCTGTCAGATTCTTCCGACAGCGGCAGGGTGTCTCGGGGTGCGCAGTACAGCAATTGTGGAAATCGCCGCATTTCCGCGAAAATATCCCTCAGTTCTAAAGGATTCCGGGTGGAAAACACCTGTGCCGGAAAATATATATCCGGTCCTTTTGACATCCACGGCAGCCCTGGCCGCCGCGCTCAATGTTCTTTTTTCTATCCTTCTGCCTGTTTCGGAAATGTCCGCCATGGAAAGTGCATTCGTTCCGGGACTGACCGGCCTGATTCTGCAGGCAGCTTTTTATGGATTCTTTATGCCATTTTCTGAAGAACTGCTCTTCAGAGGAATTCTTTTTCCGCGTCTTGACAGGGCATACGGCCTGTATTTTGCAGCTGCTGCCTCATCGGCAGTCTTTGGCGCCTGGCACGGCTCTTTGACCCAGGGATTCTATGCTTTTTTCATGGGGCTGGTATTTGCCTTATCCTATGCCTGGACGGGCAGGATCACAGTTCCATTCGCGCTGCACAGTGTCTGTAATCTGGTAATAATAGTACTTGAATGGACAAATGCCTATCCCCATATCTGCACCCTTCCCTGGTGCGCTGCTCTTTTCGCTGTTGCCGCAGGAGGCTTGTGGACGATCCGCATATCCCTGAAAGAGGAAAAATAACCTTCGATACTTTCGATAACCTTCCAGATCTCCTATACCTTCTATACCTTCGATAACATTTTTATTTCAAAGATATGCGCGGACACGGGAATCAGGGATTCCCATCTGCAGTCTGTACTTTGCGACAGTTCTGCGTGAAATAGTTATACCGTCCTCTTTGAGTATGCGGCCGCTTTCCTCGCTGCTTTAATCATACTTTCCACGAAAATATTCTTTGTTATCAAAAGTGATGACGAATCTGAATAAAGGATTTATAATGTGTACTGAACCTTACAACATAAAGAAACACCTGAATCTTTGAACGGAGGTCATAACCATACGTATGAGCAATATACTGCAAAAAGGTCAGCTGCAATCCGGGAAGCATGACAGAAGAACCGGGGCGTCGTGCGATGCGCCTCTTTTTTTATACCTGCCTGAAAACAGCCCTCGAAGCTGCCGGCATAAAAAACTGTCCGCCTGTTTGCCCGGGCGGGTCTGTACAATCCTGATCTGCTGCCTGCTCAGCGCCGCGCTGTTATTGACGGGTTGTTCAAAAAAAGACAGGAAGACAGATTCCTCAGACAAGGATTCTGTCCGTCCGTCCGCATCCTCATCTGACAGCGGCGGGCAGTCCGGAAACAGCAAGGCGAAAGAGTCCGGCCATACATCCACGGGCAGTTCATCGGACACGAAAGTGGAAGCTTTCTTTTTTGATGTGGGAAAAGGAGACTGTATACTTTTTACCTGTGGAGACAGTCACGTGATGATCGATGCCGGTTACGAAGAGACATCCGATGACATTATCAAAGAACTTAAAAAAAGAGATGTGGAGTCTCTGGATGCCATGATCATCACGCACTACGATAAAGATCATGTGGGAGGAGCTGCTGAGATTGCTTCTTCCATTCCTGTGAACATGATTTATCTGCCGGATTATGACGGTGATCCTGACAAGTGCGGGGATCTGATCGATCTCATAAATTCAGAAAAACTCTCCCATACCCGGGTAGCATCTACAGAGGAATTTGATGCGGATGGAGTGGATTTTAAAGTGCATCCCGCCCTGGTCTCTTATGACCCGAAGATCAAAAATGACAATGACGCTTCACTGATCATCGAAGTGTTCTGCGGGGACGATCAGTGGCTGCTTCCGGGCGATATCGAGGAAGAGGCGATCGCGGCATGGCTCGAAACCAATCAGCAGGAATACGATGTCCTGAAATATCCACATCACGGAAGAAAAGAGAGCAACTCCTCTGATTTTATCAGCAATGTCTCTCCAAAAGTCACGGTCATCACTGACAGCGAGGATAAGCATGCCTCCAAAAAAGTTCTCAATATGATGGATGAATCAGAAGTTGATGTCTACAGGTCATCGAAAAACGGTACAATCACAATTACCGGCAATGGAAATGAAGAATTTAATATATCGACCGAAAAATAAGTGCGGGCGTAACCTTATGGAGGAGAAAGGCGTTTTTATTTTTAAGAGCGCATGTTTGAACTTTCGCGCCTTTGGGGGAACAGACTGCCGCGCTTGTGTCGAAATGAGGCCTTATGGAAGATACTAAAATTATCGATCTCTTCTGGGAAAGAGACGAGCGCGCGATCCAGGAGACTGAGATCGCCTACGGCAGATACTGCCGGACTATAGCTTTCAATATACTGGGTGTTGAAGAAGATGTTCAGGAATGTCTTAATGACACCTGGCTGGGTGCATGGAACAGTATCCCCCCCGCCCGGCCTCTCTGTCTGAGCGCATTTCTGGCTAAAATAACCAGAAATCTGGCAATTTCAAGGTACAGGGCAAACCATGCCCGGAAGAGGACCGGTGACCGGCTTTCGGAGTCTCTTGATGAGCTTGGGGAGTGCATTCCTGTGTCCAGCGACAATGTATCGGAGGCTATAGACTGCCGCATGCTGGAAGAAGCAATCAACAGGTATCTGGATACCGTTTCGGGAAAACAGAGAAATATATTTGTGAGACGGTATTTTTATTTTGACTCTATAGCTGAAATCTCGCAGATGTATGGTATTGGTCAGAGTGATGTCAAGGTGACGCTTATGAGAATGAGACGCTCCCTTCAAAAAGTTCTGGAAGAGGAGGGGTTAATGTGATGGATAAATATGACTTGCTGGAGGCTATGGGCGGAATCAGGGATCGTTACATAGAGGATGCGGGACTCCCTTCTGCTGCAGACCAGGACCAGACGGCAGCTGTGCCGGCCGCCACATCACAGGAAACCAGAACCACCCACCAAATAAAAGCGGCAGCGGCAGGGAGAAAGCGGAGGAAGCTGCTCTTCCGGAGTACTGCTGTCGCGGCGCTCCTATGTGTCTCAGTCATCCTGTTCGGCCTTGTGTCATTGCGCAAACCTCCTTCCATGCAGATGGCCGCAGACAGCCGATCCACAGATTCAGGTGTTTTTACGATGGGATCAGAAAATCCTGAAATGATACCGCAGGAAGAAGGTTCTACTTATGAAGCGGAAGAAGCTTATGATGAAAGTGAATCATACGATATCAGTCCCCGGGTATATGAAACGCCCACTACAAATACTACCATGAAGCCTTCAGGGAGTTCTAAGAAGATATCTGAAGACCAGGGCATGCCCATGATGGGGAATCCCGATTCATCAAATACAGCTGACAAATCCGCGTCTTATAATGAAGAAACCCTGTCCCTGCAGGCAGTACTATCCGAGGCAGATCTAAGCGAAGACAGCAGAGACAAAGCACAGGCTAAGATCCTGGATTTTGAAAAATATGTCTCTGATGAAACCGGATATGAATCCCTTCGCTTCATGCATGAAATCGCGGCAGAAACAGATGACCAGCTCAGCATAAGTGTTACCTCCTGTACAGAAGAGGATGATAATTATCTGCAGACCAATCATTTTGTGTTCGATAAGTCGACAGGCAATAGTCTGCCCCTTAGGAGTCTGTTCGGAAAAGATGTCGATTATATCACTCCTCTGAGCGAAAATATCAAAGAACAGATGAGAAAAGAGATGGAAGAGGATTCCTACGTTCAATACAGTCTGGATTCCTCTGAGAATCCGGAAACAGATTTCAAATCTATCCGCCCTGATCAGGATTATTATATTAATGAAGATGGAAATCTTGTAATTTGCTTTGATGTAGAAGAAGTGGCTCCGCTTTATATGGGAGCAGCTGAGTTTATAATACCGCGGGAAATCACAGATTCCCTTCTGTCAAAATAAGGTATATTCCAATTACACAATAATGGCTGAAGCTTTAAAAAACATCTGGTCCTGAAACAGGATCAGATGTT
>DFDT01000138.1:0-1225 GCA_002368865.1 Lachnospiraceae bacterium UBA3821
ACCACGTCCCGGCTGGTGAAGTGGGCTCCCGCTTCCTCGCCGAAGGACTCGGAAAAGCGGCGCACCAGATCCTCGAAGATATAACCGCAGTCCACCGCGGCAATCTTGTCCGGCCCCAGGTAGCCCTTGGGGGAGTTGAACTCTCGGATCACCAGGTACAGGGTGTTACTTTCCACCATGCGGCGGATAACGGTATCGAAGTCAAACTTGGACAGCACATCCTGCACGTTGGAGGAAAAGCCGGCCAAATAGTCCCGGAAGTTGACCTCAATATTTTCGGGATCGGTCAACAGGGAGGCAAAAGTAAACTTACTGGTGTTGTAGAACTGATAGCCCGAGGCCTTGGTGAGAAAGCCGTCCTTCACGGCGAAGCGCTTGACTTTCTCGTAGGTCTCCAGCACCGCATCATGGGTGGGCAGCAGGCAGTCGTGAAAGCGCTTGACCACGGTCATGGGCAGGATTACAAGACCGTATTCATGAGGCTTGAACGGCCCGCGCAGCATATCCGCCACGTTCCAGATCATCGTGGCCTTCTCAGCGATGTTGGTTCCGACTACGGCAAATTTATCGTTCGGCATGGTGTGTACCTCTATTTCTTTCAGATGCAGCTATCAATGAGTGCTTTCAAAGAACATTACATCATAGATCGGCAGATAAGTGATCTTCCCATTCGTCGTAATCTCTCGGGTGTTGGACAGGACATAGGCCTTCTTTACATGATAATCCTCGTTCTTCACGAAAGCATTCAGCGCACTGTGGACGGTGTAGTCCTTACCGGACTTGACCTCGATGGGAACAGCGGACAGGCTGTCGTAATCGTCGATCAGATAATCAACTTCGCCCTTGCTGCGGTTGTCGTAATAAAACAGATTATAGCCATGGGCGATGAGCTCGCTGGCAACTACGCACTCATAAACTGAGCCCAGGTTGATGCTCCGTTCGTCATCCAGGATTGCGCGGATATTGCTGCCATACAGGATGGAGGTCAAAATACCGACGTCATTCAAATAGAGCTTCAAGAGATTCTTGCCGGAGGACTCGATCAGAGGGAACACCGGTGTGGATATGGCCTGCACGTTCAGGGCAATGCCCGCACTGATGAGATATTCAAATTCGTCCTCATAGTCAGCAAAGGTCTTGCCGCGGATATCTTCAATCCGCTGTGCCACTACGCGCTTCTTTTTGTTCTCCAGATTGGAGGGGATCTGATCGTAAATGCGCCGGA
>DFDT01000138.1:1286-2750 GCA_002368865.1 Lachnospiraceae bacterium UBA3821
GGGATCTGATCGTAAATGCGCCGGATCTTCAGCTTGCGCTCGGCATCATACTTGGAAGCATCAGCGGCGTAATAGTCATGTATTTCTCGCTGGATCTCCCGCACCGCCTGAATGTTTTTCGTATCCAGAAACGCATTAACTGCGGCCGGCAGCCCGCCGACAAGCAGATACCGCTTGAAGAACTCCATCATTTTTTCATGCATGGCTTCGTCCAACGATTCGCGCGCCTCGAACTTCTTCCGCAGCACATTGACCGCATATTCATTCATGCCGTTGGCATAGAGGAACTCTTCAAAGTCCAGCGGGAACATACGGATCTTGCGAATGCTGCCCATGGGGATCGAAGTCGTCTGCGCGAGCGTTACACCAAGAAGCGAGCCGCTGGCGATGTAAGTAAAGCGGTTATCGTCCCGAAGGAATTTCAGCATGGTAAGAAGGTGAGGATAGGCCTGGATCTCGTCAATGAAGATCAGCGTGTTCTCTTTCTCCTTCATTTTATCTCCGGCGATCACACTGATCCGGAGATAAAAATCATCCACGGTGGTGGCGTTGGCAAAGAGCTTGTTGCCAACGGAGTCCTCCAGCATGTTGATTTCAATAAAATTGGCGAACAGCTTCTTCCCTACATACCGGATAATGTAGGTTTTTCCGACCTGACGAGCGCCGTCAACGAGCAGAATACGTTCCGAGTTGGACTTCAGGTGCTGTTCGATTACGTCAGAAATCTTTCGTTTCAGCATGGCAAATCTCTCCCATGAAAACATTTCAAAGTCAGTATAACCGATTTCCGTTGACATTTCAATAGTTTGTGGTCAAAACATAATGACTTTTCAAACTCAAGCAAAGAATAAGTGTTCATGTGTTGCCCTATCGACACGAGCAAAGAAGAAAACGGGTCTGAAATCCTTATGTGGACTTCAGACCCGCTTACATCTTCCACCCCCTCCTTCTGCTCTATAACTGAAAGAAATAAAAATGCCTTTCCACGCAAAAAGGCGCCTGGAAGGCCGCAGGTATAAATGGCTTCCGGGCACCTGATTCATGCGAGTGGCGCGTTGATTCACTGCGCTGTCTGTAATAAAAAGCAAAGATTTTTTTGACCACTTTTCTGACCCTTTACACGCCGAAATCAGTGAAACCATACGAACTGACAAGTGCGGATTATCACTGGTTTTTGTATGATTTGGTATGTTTTATCACAGAAAAAGTTCCAATTAATTGAATTAGTGGAATTCGAGTCTTGTATCGTCCACCATAGATTCGTCACTGAAAAGTGACGAATCTTTTATTTTGCCCACTTTTTTCTTCAAAAAGTTAGCAGTACCCTTACGGTACCCTTATAAAGGTACAAAGAGGGCGTCAGGTTAAGAGGGTTTTTATGGTGTCTTCCATCCTCGCAGCGGAGTTTTTCTTCATGGTTTCATTGGCATGAACGTAGACCTTCATGGTGAATTCAGGAGTCGC
>DFDT01000200.1:0-13050 GCA_002368865.1 Lachnospiraceae bacterium UBA3821
TGTTCTTTTTCCGCAGCATCTTATAGAGAAAGCTGCTTGTGGCATTCGGCAGATATTTATGTATAAATTTGTCCAATCGCTGTCCCGCCTGATTGGGACCGATCTTTATTTCCTGCATAGCTGATCCTTTTATAAATTTTCCTGTTTCATGATCTTCAAAATGTTGTCAGCGGTTTGTTCGCGGATGCCGCATTTTCCCGCATATTGTTTCCAATCCGCGACAATCTTTTTCGTCTGCTCCAGTATACTTTTGCATGTCTTCGTACTTAACTTCATTTGTTTACCGGCTGCAAGCAGATCCTGCTCTGTGATCTGTTTGTTTTTACCGTTTACAGTCATCTGGTGAGCGGACAGCCAGCGGTTTCGCGGGCTATAAGCAAAAGTCAGATCATACGCCGGTGCAAGTCGCCATTTGCCTCTTCGATCCATCAAAAATGAAAAATTCTTTACATGATCGTCCTGATTTATCGCCTGCACATTAAACACCATTCTGCGAAAAATCTGTTCTACCTCCTTCATGCCGCATCCGATCTGTCTGGCATAATATGCGAGCTGTTCGTAACTGCATAGACAAGGTAGATTATAGTCAATATGAGCCAATGCAGCCAAAGTCTGCATATGTACCTTTCTGCCGCTGTTTTCTCTGTCAAAACGCTTTGTCATAAAATGATGTAACCCATGATGTTCAAAGATCCGACATTCGTTCATGGCAATGCCTGCATCTAAAGCCATCAAATGATACGCATATTCGATCAAAGTATACTCCGGTCTGTCTTTCAAACCTCTGTCTCCATTGCCGCTCACACCATCAAACTTCATCAACCAATAAGAAAATCCGTTTCCTGCATCTACCTGTCCCGAACGGATCTCGTCTGTTGATTCGTTCCACGCGATGATAGCCTTTGCTCTCGCGCCTCCGGCAGAAGTTCCCAATTTTAAGAGCTGTTCCATAGAAACATCATATGCCGAAACCGAAAGCTGTTCTTTGTCAGACAATACTTCTGATGCAAACTTTACCAAAGCGTCCACATCTACAGATTCAGCCTTGTTCTGTGTCGGTCCGGTGGAAGGAATATATTCTAACGCTCCCATTCCGCGTTTTCCGGTATAACACAAACGATCTATTGCAGAAAAGGATTCCGGTCTGCGTCCTGTGTTCACAAGCCATTTATCAATAACGGCATTTCCGAAACGATCCGGCAAAGAATCTGCCAAAAGTCCGGGAACTCCATGGAAAGCATCACCGGAAAGCTCCGGAAATGCATATAAGCGATCCGAAAGCGGCATTTGTAAAGGTGATACCTCGATGCCACTCGTCAGAAAATTTTTATCATATTCAAAGGTTGCCGGCTGATCTGCTGCTTCCATATGCACATAGCCAATGCGGGTACCCCACAGCCATACTTCTGCGGTTGTCGTCATTATTTCTCATCCCCCCACTTCCAGTCCGTGCTTTTATGCCTGTACCTTTCCGCGATAGCCCGTTGTCTTCCTTCTTCCGCAACAAAATAAGACGGTCTGATCGTGGGATCAGGAATTAGAAGATCTAAATTTTTGCCAAGGTCAAGCGCTATCAATATTTTCACCAAATTATTGAATTGAATGCCGTTACCTGACTCAAAATACACAATGCTCCGCTGCGAAACGCCGGATTTATCCGCTAATTCTTTTTGCGTCATGGGATAATCAATGCGATAACGCTTGATTCGATTTATTATTTCGGCAATTGCCTGTTCAGAACTTGTATCATTGCGAATCTGCATAATAGCACCTCTTTGAAAAATTCAAATATTTTACGCTCTGAAAACATTATAACACAGGCAAAAACAAAATGCAACTTCTTGCATTCTAGATAAAAATACGATATATAAAATGCAACTTTTTGCTTGATAAAAACCATGATTTATGCATTTAACACAAAATGAAACTTACAGTTCTCCGCGCCGTTTCATGTCATTCAGATACAGATCCGAATACATATCCAGTTCTCCCACCACGCGGGTGGAATCCTTTCCATAGACCTTGCAGCATTTGTGGGAAACTAATGCATGCTCCTCCTGGGTTTCGTCCATCTCTACACTCATACGCACGGAACCGCCTGTCACTTCTTTGTCCAAATGGTTCATGATCTCCTCGATCAGCCTGTCATTCGCATCCGCCATAGCAAACTCCTTTCCTGTCATAGGATACGCGGTCCTACAACGAAACACTGTTCAGTGTATTCATGATCCCCGCCGTCAGCTTTTCCTCCGCAGGCAGTGCCTTCATCTGGTCCAGCCTCGCGGTATATTTATCCAGATCATTGAAAATTTTTACACTGATGTCCTTGAACCCGTCTTTTTTCAAAAGATCCGTAATATGGGTATAAAACTTCTGCTCCTGGAAAGCCGCATCCTGGGTGAACCCGCACAAAGTATTTCCCCGGATCGCCATATGCGCCACCTGATAATTGATCTCATAGGAGGTAAAAATCCGGTCATACAGCCCCTGCATGCCCTCCATGTGCGCGTCAATCCTGTCGGCATTTTCTGCCGTGCAGCCCTTGTAACGCAGGAACATAAAGGCGTCAATGGCGCTCTTGCACGCCGGCAGGCAGCCCAGCACTGCCACGATAGTCAACAGGTTCATGCGGTTGCCGGTGGCAATGATGCCGGCAGCGAATAAGCTGGCCGAGATGGCAAAGTAAACAAAAGTCCGCGCTAACTCATAGCGGGACTGGGTTTTGAGATATCCTCTTGTCCCCTTATATTCATCATAGAAAAAAAATCTACCGATCTTGATCATATTGCAATCCTTTACTGTTTTTTCCGCTCTTTCTTCTCCATCACACGCATGCAGGTGAGCAGCCAGTCATGAGGGATCACCTTTGCCGCAATCTCCATGCCCTTGATAGGCAGACTGTACACGGATTTGCTCCGTTTATTCAAAGAGTCTTTCAGCGCTTTGGCTACCACTTTGTCCGCAGAAACCATGACCATCTTCTTCACCGCCAGTGTGGAACCGGTTTTCTCTGCAACATCAAAAAACGGCGTGTCCACAGGTCCGGGGCAGACGCTGGTCACATAGATGCCCTTGTCCTTTAACTCCGCATTCAGCGCCTCGGAAAAATGCAGCACATAAGCCTTGCTGGCTGCATAAACCGCAAAATTTTTCTGGGGCAGAAACGCCGCGCAGGAGGCCATCTGAATGATCCGGCTGCCCTTTCTCATGTAGGGGATCATACGGTGAGTGATGCCGGTCAGGGCTTCGCAGTTTAAGCGGATCATGCCGGTCTCCTCCTTGCGGTCCTGTTCCGCAAAGGGACCCATGATCCCGTAACCGGCGCAGTTGATCAGTACGCGCACCCTTGCCTTATCCCGTTTCACCGCATTCTCCAGGCGCTCCAGCTGCATCACATTGGTAATATCCATCATAAAGACGCGGCACTCATGCTGCAGGGAATCCGCCAGCTCCGTGAGCTTGTCCTTGCTCCTGGCGATCAGCCAGAACTGGTCGATCCTGGCAAAGGCCGGATGCGTGTCCATCTGGCGTGCAAATTCTCTTCCGATTCCGGAGGAGGCTCCGGTGATAATAGCGATATTCATTGTGGTTTTCCTCGACTTTCTCAGATATATAGTTTAGTTTGATTTCTTTTTGTGGGTGTTGCGGATTGTTTTCTTCTTAGCAGGCTTACCGGTATTCCGTCCTGCAATATTTCTCGGCCGGATCAGGCATTTTTTGTCAAACCCGATCAGATCTTCACGTCCCGCCTTGACCAGCGCCTCATGCACCAATTCGTAATTCTTGGGATTGCGGTACTGGATCAGTGCCCGCTGCATGGCTTTCTCATGCGGGTTGTGGCAGACATAAACCGGTTTCATATCCCGCGGATCCAGTCCGGTGTAATACATCACAGTAGACAAAGTGGACGGCGTGGGATAAAAGTCCTGGACTTGTTCCGGCATATAGCCCAAATCCCGCAGGTACTCTGCCAGTTCCACCGCTTCTTTCAGGGTGGAACCCGGGTGGGAGGACATCAGGTACGGCACTAGGAACTGATTTTTCCCAAGCTGCGTATTCAGCTTTTTATATTTTGCCACGAAGCGCTCATATACCGCATTCTCCGGCTTGCCCAGCCGGCACAGCACCGCGTCGGAAATATGCTCCGGCGCCACCTTCAGTTGTCCGCTGACATGATGCTCCACCAGCTCGCGGAAAAAGGTATCGTCCGGATCTGCCATCAGATAATCAAAGCGGATACCGGATCGGACAAACACTTTCTTCACCCCCGGCAGTTCCCGCAGCGTGCGCAGCAGCTTCAGATAATCGGAATGATCCACCTTCAGATTGGGACAAGGCTTGGGAAACAGGCACTGTCTGTTTTTGCATACGCCCTTGGTCAGCTGCTTCTCGCAGGACGGATGGCGGAAATTTGCCGTGGGACCGCCCACATCATGGATATAGCCCTTGAAATCCGGTTCCTTGATGAGCAGCTTTGCCTCCTCCACAATGGATTCGTGGCTGCGCACCTGGATCGTGCGTCCCTGGTGAAAGGTCAGCGCACAGAAATTGCAGCCACCAAAACACCCTCTGTTGCTGATCAGGGAAAATTTGATCTCCGAGATAGCCGGTACGCCGCCCTTTTCATCGTAGGACGGATGCCACCTGCGCATATAGGACAGGGCGTAGATTGCGTCCATTTCTTCCGTTGTAAGCGGCGGCTGGGGCGGGTTCTGTACCACATAGATGCCGTTAGGATAGGGCTCAATCAGCGGTTTCCCGGTGCAGGCATCCGTGTTTTCATACTGTATCATAAAACTTTTGGCATAAAGGGTCTTGTCCTGCTTCATCTCCTCGTAGGACGGCAGGCTGATCCCCTGATAGATGCCTGAAATATCTTTAGTCTTGTACACCGTTCCCCGAATAAAGCTCAGATCATGTACGGCAATTCCGGCGGACAGAGCATCCGCAATCTCCACAATGGACTTCTCGCCCATGCCGTAGGAGATCAGATCCGCCTGACTGTCCAGAAGTACAGATCGCTTGAAACTGTCAGACCAGTAGTCGTAATGTGCCATCCGGCGCAGGCTTGCCTCAATGCCGCCGATGATGATGGGCACATCCCGATAGGTGCGCCGTATCAGATTGCCATAGACCGCCGTGGCATGGTCCGGACGCTTTCCCATCTCGCCTCCCGGTGTGTAAGCATCCGTAGCGCGCCGTTTCTTCGAAACGGAATAATGGTTCACCATGCTGTCCATGTTCCCGGCAGATACTAAAAACGCCAGCCTTGGACGCCCCAGGACCTGGATACTCTTGTCATCCTTCCAGTCCGGCTGGGCGATGATCCCCACGCTGTATCCGTGGGATTCCAGCACCCGGGCAATGATGGCATGCCCAAAAGAGGGATGATCCACATAGGCATCCCCGGTCACATATATAAAATCCAGTTGTTCGATCCCCCGCACAGCCAGATCTTCGGCGCAAACGGGTAAGAAACCTGTATTATCCATAGTCTTCACACAAATATGATTTCCGCGTAATCTTTGATAAAATAGTCAGCCAATTCCATTTTTTGTCTCCGGATATCGGCGGAATAAAAATCTTCCACGGCACATACTCTCATGCCTGCATTGATCCCCGCCTGAATGCCGGGCAAAATATCTTCAAATACCAGACAATGCTCCGGTGCGATATCCAGCTCTTTTGCCGCAGCCAGATAGATATCCGGCGCCGGTTTCCCCTTCAGAACCTCACAGCCTGTTTTGATCACGGAAAAACAGGACTCCAATCCATGACTCTTCAGGATGACATTCACCAGTTCTCTGGAATTGCTGGTGGCGATCCCCATTTTGATCCCACGCTTTTGACAATCTGCTAAAAAAGCTGCCACGCCCGGTTTCAACGGCACTTCCTTCTCATATTTTTCCCAAGCCATACGATTCCAGTCCGCTTTGATCTCATCCAAAGTATCCGGTATCCGGAAGCGCTTCTTGAAATAAACGGCTGTCTCATGAAAACTCATGCCCTCGATACTCTCCTGCAGTCTGTCGGGCACAGGAATTCCAAATTTCCCCAGATATTCAATATCGATCTGATGCCACATCCACATGGAGTCCACCATCGTTCCGTCCAGATCGAAGATCACAGCCTGAATCTCCTTCATCATGGCAGTCTGTCCAGTCTGCCGCTGCTCTATGTACTTTAACAATTCTACTTCCGCAGAGGTCAGCTCTCTGCATGCACCGGGAGCCAAAGCAGAGTCCAGCTCCAACGGGCCAAACCGGATGCGCCGCAGCCCCGTCACTTCATTATCCACCGCCTGCAGCATGCGTTTGATCTGGTGAAAACGGCCTTCCCTGACGGACAAAACAAGCTTTTGATCGTCCAGCCGGCTAACTCTCGCCGGATAGGTCAGCCGGTTCTTAAGTTCCTCTTTTTCTCCGGGCGGCGCTGTGGCGGAGATGTCCACGCCGCATTCTAAGGCACACACCTCTTCGGAAGAAAGCGGATGTGCGATTTCGGTCAAATAGCTCTTATTGACATGACGCTTGGGAGAGAGCAGACTGTGTGCCAGGGCACCGTCGTCCGTAAACAGCAACAATCCTTCCGTATCTTTATCCAGACGTCCCACCGGGACCAGATTCCGCTTTTTGTCACACTCCGGCAAAAAGGACAGCAACAGATCCAGTACCGTCTGCTCCCGTTTGTCCGTCGTGGCGGATACAACGCCCTGCGGCTTGTTCATCATATAATAGACAAAAGGTCGATAATACAGCTTCTGACCATTGCAGTCAACAATATCTTTCGTCTCATCGATTTTCTGCTCCGCTGATAACGCGATCACGCCGTTCACCGATACTTTCCGCTTGCGGATCAGTTCCTTGACCTCGCTTCGGCTTCCCATATTCATTTGGCATAAAAATCGGTCAAGACGCATGTTTTCTACTACCTGTCTCATATAATGATCATATATTTCCGAGGTTCCCATCCTGGTATTTGCGGGTGTTTGTATATGCGTAAAATCATTTATCTCACAGCATTCCTGTTGCTGACATTCTGTATCCTGACGAATTCATCCATGAGCCTGTTCCTCGCCGCCAAGGGGCTGCAGCTCTGGTTTCAAAATATGATCCCGGCGCTGTTGCCGGTTATGATCCTCTCCGGCACCTTGATCCGCATGGGATTGACGGAAGGCTTCACCACATTGGTCTATCCTTTTGTCAAACCCGTCTTCCGCGTGAGCAGAAATGTCTGCTATGTGATGATCATGGGCTTTTTATGCGGATTTCCTATGGGCGCCAAATGTGTCAGCGACATGTATGCCGCAAATAAAATCAGCAGCCGGGAGGCGGAATTTCTTCTTGCCTTTTGCAATAACATCGGCCCGGTCTATTTTGTCAGTTTTGCGCTTCCGGTGATCGGCTGTACCGGGCTCGGCCTGCCGCTTTTGGGGATGTATGGTCTGCCGCTCCTCTATGGTTTATTCCTGCGTTATACCGCTTTCAAAGAGATTGGTATATCACCTCATAATCCTGAAGTTTCCAAAGAGCTGTCTTTTCTTCCTGCGATGGATGCGGCCATTTACGCCGCGCTCCAAAGCATGCTCATGTTGGGCGGATATATGATCCTGTTCAATCTGCTGCTGTTGGTGCCCGCCTTATCCTGTCCAACCGCATTGCCGTATCTTGCGCCGATCTTCGAAATTACGGGAGGTCTGTCCATACTCGGCACAAAACTGCCGATTTATTCGCTGATCGTGCTGCCCTTCGGCGGATTGTCCTGCATTGCGCAAACCTATACCTGTATCAAAGACACCGATCTGTCTCTCGCTGCATATGTCCGCCACAAACTGATCCTCACCCTGCTCACCGCAGGATATTATCTTCTTTTGCGCTTTTTGCGCCTGTTATAATTCACGATCTGCGCCGTCAGCACAATGACAAACAGCACGATCACTAAGGCCAGACAAAATTTGAGGAAAGTCAGAATATTCACCGCAGAGGGATCTTTTTCCACTTCAGCGGATACCGGTTCAAATGTGGTCGTTCCGATGGATTCATGCTTATGTTCCAACGGTTCCGTGGCAGGTACCGCTTCCTGTTCTTTCCGCTCTACCTGAGCGGAGGCTGTCAATTGATCGTCGCCGCCTGTTCTCTTAGAGAAAGTCTGGTCAAAGAACAGTGTATTGCTTTCTTTGAAAACATCCGAAATATTATAGGCCCGCACCTGGATCTGCGGTCTGCGGCCACCGGGGATCGTCAGATTCAGACGGAACGTATCCGGATATTCACCGGTCAAAGTATCGGTGTCCGGCCAGGTCTCCAGACGGGACCATGTTTTGCCGCCATCTATGGTATAGTCATAATAGACCAAAGGGCTGTCATAATCCGTGGCACTGATACTGAGGCTCAACGCGCCGGTGTCATAGTCACATTCCAGGAGGCTGATATCGCAGATATCGGGCACTGTAAGATCCTGCAGAGTGCTCTGCACCACATCATCCGCCGAGGCAGGCTGCAGGTTGGCGGGCATATTACTGTAATCAATGCCCAGCTTTGCGCTTTTTAACCCGAAATATCTGGCCACAGAATGGGCATCCGCCCGTCCGAAAGCTTTATAGTCTTCTGCATTTTTTACAAAATCCGCATCTCGTTCTTCATCCACGTAGCAGTGTTCGATGATAACGGCCGGGACTTCTCTGTCCGCAGATTCCCTAAGAATCCCGTAATAATCCTGCCCGGGATGCTCCGTACTGAATCTGGTCTTTGCGCCTCTCACAAAAAGCCCCATTTCCCGGAAAGACTCTAAGTGCTGATAGCCAAACTGGTAACCGTAGGCATTGTAGGGCGGCATACAGGAAACCCATACTTCCGTGCCATACATCGTGTGAAACTCAGAAGCGTTATAATGAATACTGAACATAAAATCCGCATTTACGCTCTGCGCATACTCCGCTCTTTCATACAGCTCCAATCCCACATCTTTCGTGCGGGTCATGTAAACCTGCACATTATCAAATTGCGTCAGCTCGTCGTACATTGCCTGGGCTGTGATCAGCGTCATCTCTTTCTCCAGGGTATGACTGGAATTGGTTCCGTTGTTCTTTCCGCCGTGTCCCGGATCGATCACCACTGTGACCACACCGTCCACGGGTTGTACCCTGTCAGCCGCCTGTACGCCGAGAGAAAGATTCAAAAACAATATCACACCAATCAATACGCCCCAAAGTCCTGGAGTTCCTCTACGACTCATTCTTCCATTCTCCTGCTGATTTTTCTACAATCGCAAAAACCGGCTTTCGCGGAAAGAAAACCGGTTTTCTATGATCAATTTATCATCCAATACTTATGAGCTTATGAGATGACGTCATCTCCGTCTTCGGCATCGTCCAGGATCACCGTTTCCAGATCCTCTTCTGCCGGATGAAGCTCCTGACGATTCGATACGATAATGTCTCTGTACTGATTCATGGAACTGATCAGATTCTCGTAATTGCTGTTCGCCGATCGGGTGGTCGCATCGATCACCTTCTCCAAGTGCTCCAGCATATCGTCCATATACTGCATTGCCGCTGTACGTACGGCATTGGCTTCGTTGGTCGCGTTGTCCAGAATTTCCTGCGCCTGTGCCGTTGCCATTGTTACCACTTCGTTCGCCTGGTCGTAAGCCTGGCGCATGATCTCGTGTTCACTGATCAATTCGTTGGTATGTACGGTAGCCTCCTCAATCAATGCATCCGCCTTGTCTCTGGCATCCTGCAGGATGGCTTCCTTATTGCTGATGATCTTTTGATATCTCTTGATCTCATCGGGAGTTTTCATTCGAAGCTCACGCAGCAATTCATCGATTTCTTCTTTATTCACGATGATCTCTGTGTTGGACATAAATTTGGGCTTGCAATTCTCGATGTACTCTTCAATTTCATCAATCAGTTGTTCGATTCTGCTACTCATTGGCTTCTCCTTACCGTTTCTGATTATATTTTGCATAAAGCAGTTCCGCAACAAATTCAGGGACGCACTCGCTGAGATCTCCGCCGAAGCAGGCGATCTCTTTTACACCCGAGGAACTCAGGTAGGAATATTCCAAACTTGCCGTAAAGAATACCGTATCCAGTTTCCCGTGCGACAGCTTGCTGTTGGTCTGGGCAATCTGCAGCTCATACTCAAAATCCGTGATAGCGCGCAAACCTCTAACCGATACCGGAACATCGATCCGTTTTGCATAGTCGATCAACAATCCGCTGAAGCTGTCTATCTTCACATTCGGAATATCCTTTGTTGCTTCCTCTAGTATTTTAACACGTTCTTCTACAGAAAACAACGGATTCTTTGCTTTATTATCCAAAACACTGACAATTACTTCGTCAAAATTTCGTGCAGCACGCTTGATAATGTCAAGGTGTCCATACGTCATGGGATCAAAACTTCCCGGATAAATCGCTCTTTTCATGATCCTATCTCTCCATACATAAGATTAAACTATTCCGTCACGCTCTGCGAAGAAAAACATGCTGATTTGTCTTATATCGTTTCACCTTGGTGCATACAAAACCTAATTCTTCCGCATAGTCAAAATCCGTCTGCAGATCCGCTTCCACCACGATCAACGTGTCCTCTGTTACACAGGGAAGATGACGCAAAAGCTCCAATACACGTTTCTCATGCTCCTGCCCGTAGGGCGGGTCCATAAAGACAATATCCAGCTCTTTTTCGTGAATACCGGACAGAGCCGCAAGCACATCCTGTTTTATTACTATACCACGGTCTTCGAATTTCGTAAATGCCAGATTTTGCGCGATACAGGAAATCGCTTTGGGCGCCTGCTCCACAAAATAGGCTTTCCTGGCGCCACGGCTCAGCGCCTCAATGCCGATGCCGCCGCTTCCGCTGAACAGATCCACAAACACACTCTCCGGCACATAGGGCTGCAGGATATTAAACAGTGTCTCCTTGATGCGGTCTGTGGTGGGTCTGGTATCCAATCCCTCCGGCGCCTTTAACGGAAGGCTCCTGGCCGTACCTGCGATCACTCTCATGCGCGAATTTTCACTCCTTTTCCATCTCGCTTGGCAAGCTTGATGCTGTTTAACAGCAGATGCTTTGACTTGTACTCAATGGCGGCTTCCGAGGTGGCCCCGGTGTAATAAACCGCTTCCAGGCTGTCTTTTTCGCCCAGCTTCATGCCTCTGACACCTACAGCACCTTTCTTCTTCTCTGGAATCTCCTCCACGGAAAACCGCAGGAAATATCCTTCTTTGGACTGCAGGATCACATTGCGCTGGTCATACAGACTGACAACGCTTAACAGAGTGTCGCCCTCGCTCAGCTTGGTAGCTGCCACGGTGCGTTTGCTCACATCGAACTCGCCGCCGTCCACAACTTTCATCATAGCCTGTGAAGTGACAAAAAGCAACTGTTTTAAATTTAATTCGGACTGACTGGTGGCGTACACAATCTGCTCTTTTTCCGTGCTGTAATTGCTCACATTGTCCACCGGAACACCCTTGTCGCGGAATTTTCCGAAGGGAAGATCCAACACCTTGATCGTATGGAGCTGTCCCTGGTCGGTAAACAGGCAGATCCTACCGGTGTTTTTGCAGGGGAAAATAAACTTGTTTTCCGCATCTGCCGCTTCTTTGTTGCGCTCGTAGGTTGCCATGTCGATGGTCTTGGCGTAACCGAACCGGTCCATCAGGAACATGACATCCATCTCCTCCAGCTCTTTTTCTTTATAGACAGCCTCCTCACCGTTCTCGATCACGGTTTTGCGGGGGCAGCCGTACTCTTTTTTAAACTCATCCAGCTCATTCATGATGACCTGAGCCATGGAATCCCTGCGCTCCAAAATATCTTCATAGCGGTAAATATTCGCCATGGTCTCCTCGTGCTCATTGATCAGAGCCTCGATCTCCAGACCGATCAACTTATACAACCGCATCTCCAGGATTGCGTTCGCCTGCTTCTCCGTAAAGGCAAGCTGCTCCGCCATGATCTTGGATTCTTTGGATTTGAATTTGATACCCTCCGTCTTACCTTCCACCAGGCAGGCCTTGGCCATATTGCGGTCCTTGGAACCGCGCAGGATCTCAATGATCAGGTCGATGACATTGCAGGCTTTGATCAGACCTTCCTGAATCTCCTTACGCTCCATCTCTTTTGCCAGCAGATTTGTATATTTTCTGGTGGCAACCTCATACTGGAAGTCCACGCAGGCTTTGATAATCTGCTTTAAGCTCATGGTCTCCGGCCTGCCGTTTGCGATGGCCAGCATGTTGACGCCGAAGGTATCCTCCAGACGGGTCTTTTTGTAAAGCATGTTCACAAAGTTCTCCGGATCCGCATCTTTCCTGAGTTCAATGACGATACGGATGCCCTCCTTGGAGGACTGATTGGAAATATCCACGATATCCTGGGTTTTCTTGGTCTCGGAAAGGGCTGCCACGTCGGACAGGAATTTGCCGATGTTGGCGCCGATCATGGGGTAAGGGAGCTCCGTGATGACCACATTGGTCTTGCCGCCCTTTACTTGCTCAAATTCCACCTTGCCGCGGATTTTAATCTTGCCCACGCCGGTCTCGTAGATCTCCAGCAGCTCGTCCTTGTTGATGACGATACCGCCTGTGGGGAAATCGGGACCTTTTAAATATTTCATCAACTCCCGGTTGGTGATATTTTCATTCATCATGTATGCCTTGGTGGCGTCAATGACCTCTTTCAGATTATGGGGCGGGATGCTGGTCGCCATACCTACAGCGATTCCCTCCGAACCGTTTACCAACAGATTGGGAATCTTTACAGGCAGGACGGACGGTTCCTTCTCTGTCTCATCAAAATTCGGCACAAAGTCCACCACATCTTTGTCCAGATCGGCAAGGAAGGCTTCCTGGGTGATCTTCTGCAGTCTCGCCTCTGTGTAACGCATGGCCGCTGCGCCGTCCCCCTCGATATTGCCGAAATTGCCGTGACCGTCGATCAGCGGCATTCCCTTTTTGAAATCCTGGGTCATGACCACCAGCGCCTCATAGATGGAGCTATCGCCGTGAGGGTGATATTTACCCATGGTATC
>DFDT01000200.1:13102-14854 GCA_002368865.1 Lachnospiraceae bacterium UBA3821
ATGGTATCGCCGACGATACGGGCACTCTTTCTGTAAGGTCTGTCGTAACGGATGCCCAGCTCATGCATATCATAAAGCACTCTGCGCTGCACCGGCTTCAGACCGTCCCGCACATCCGGCAGCGCACGCGCCACAATAACGCTCATGGCATAGTCGATAAAAGACTTTTGCATCTCCTCCGAATATTCTGTTCTGATGATCCTGTCGTTCGTGTTCATAGTACTTTAAGTCCTCTCAAATATTCTTTCTGCTCCGGTGTGATCCGGTAGCTTTCTATTGCCTTTTGGATGGTCTTGTTGTGCGTCCACGTATCCAGCCGTCTTTCCGTCAGATAAGGCAGTATTGCATCATATTGCTTGGCGAGCGCTGTCGCGAAATACCACGCCCGCATCATGTTGATATAATACTCCGGCGAAGAAACCACCGCTACCATATCCGCATATTCCGTTTTGAAATCCTCGTCCAGAAAATGCCGCATCAGCATGCCGATGGCAAAACGCACTTCATAGACAGGCTCCGCAGCGATCCATCTGCGGATGGCAAACAGCAGCTTTCCCTTTTCTTTTCCCAGGACTTTGGGCGCCATCATATCGCAGGTTGCCCAGTTGTCCACAAAGGGGAGAAAACGATCCAGCGCCACGATACAGGCATCAAAGTCTTTTATCTGCTCGATAAACAGGCCGTGCAGATTGTTCTCTTCATAATAGTGATGCGGGAGCTCGGACATAAAAAGCTCCGCCGGCGTTGGAGCATCGTCTGCAGACGAGTCCTTTGCACGCGTATTTGATTCCCGCCACAAGTCTTTCGCCAGCTTCCTGAGTTTTGGCGTACGAATACCAATGATCCGGTCCGCATCGATCGTGGGCATCAACTTAGAATGAAAAGCCTTATATTCTTTGTCTTGTAATGCAAGTAACTGTTCTCTGTAACTATCAATACTCATTTCTTCGCCATTTTTTGTTGTTCTGTGTATCATCTCACGTGTGATTATTATTACGGTTTATATAATCTCGACTAAATCATTAAAATCACCCCAGCCTTAGTCGAAACATATCTGTATTTCAAGCAAACCCATTCGTAAAAGCGTTTTAATTTCTGATTTTACATCAAAAACAACTTGTTTTACATAATGCAAGAAGGAAATAATCGCAATATTGATATTTCTCGACTAAAAAAGGGATATTTGTATTATTTTAGTCAAATCGGTTTTCTGATGGTATTCATGTAAAATCCCACCTGCTACCCGTATCAAATATCCAGCGCTGCATCCTGCGCATGCTCATAGATAAACGCCTTGCGGGGCGGAACCTCCGTGCCCATCAAAAGCTCAGTCATCTCGCTGGCCATGCGGGCATCCTCAATCTCCACCTGCTTCAACAGTCTGCGCTCCGGATCCAGCGTGGTCTCCCAGAGCTGGGTGGCATCCATTTCCCCCAGACCTTTGTAGCGCTGCAGGGTAAAGGAACCCTTGTGTGTCTTTCTGTATTTTTCCAACGCCTTGTCGTCGTAGAGATACTCCTCTGCGCCCTTATTCGGCATAGCCTTATACAGAGGCGGCATGGCGATATACACATGCCCCTCAAAGATCAGTTCCGGCATGAACCGATAAAACAATGTCATCAACAGATTGGAAATATGCGCGCCGTCCACATCCGCATCCGCCATGATAATGATCTTGTCATAGCGCAGCTTGGAAATATCGAAATCATTTCCGTATCCTTCGGAAAAACCGCAGCCGAACGCATTGATCAT
>DFDT01000143.1:0-988 GCA_002368865.1 Lachnospiraceae bacterium UBA3821
GGCATGATCCGGACGATTTCCAGATAACATCGCGTGATCGCCCTGCTGATCGGATTTTTCCAGGTCATCAGCATTCCGACTATGATACCCGCAAAAATACTGATGATTACCGAAATCAGACTGATGCGCAGCGCCACCCACAGACCGCCGAGCACTCTTGATAGATTTTTTCCTTTAAACAGAACCTCAAGTCCCAAATCCGGCATAGCGGAGCCTCCCTTTAAAAAGAATAATCAAGTTCCAAATCCGGCATAGCGGAGCTTCTTTTCGAGCAGACTCCCGGCCAGTGATACCGGAAGCAGAATCAGCAGATAGAAAACCACCAGCAGAAACAGGCTCTCTGTCGTCTGGTAATACAGTCCGATCAGGTCCTTTGCGGTAAACATCAGGTCCATGAGGCTGATTGCCGAGAAGACACTTGTCTCTTTGAGAAGGAAAATAACGTTTGCCATAAAGGCAGGCATGCTGATGGATAATGCCTGTGGAAAAACTACATACATGAAAGTCTGCTTTTTATCCAGCCCCAGGCTGTAGGCACTCTCAATCTGGATGGGCTCTATCGCATCGATTCCGCTGCGGAAGGCCTCTGCCATGTAGCTTCCGCCCAGGAAAGCCAGTCCCGCGATCCCGCATATTTCGGGATTGGTCCGGATCCCTATTTTGGGAAGACCGTAATAGATAAAAAAGAGCTGGATCAGCAGGGGAGTATTCCTGCTGATTTCAATGTAGACGGAAATGAGCTGACTGATGACTGGGATCCGGTAGTTCTGCACGGCAGCGCATGCAAGCCCGATCAGGATCGAGAGTATGATTCCCGCAAGCCCGATTTTCACCGTCAATATTGCCGCCTTCTGGTATAAAGGCAGAACTTCTTTGATAAAAGTCCAGTCCAAAACAGCTTCCTTCTTTCTTTTTTTAGCCGCCGGGTTTTGACGTGCTGAATTTTTTTCAAGATACACCTATTTACCTATCTTGTCAATAGGCTTTA
>DFDT01000143.1:1160-3802 GCA_002368865.1 Lachnospiraceae bacterium UBA3821
AGCACACACCCGCGGACGGGGAGTGCGCTGCATCCATGCTATTATGGTTTGGACTGTGATGAAAATATGCAATTAAAAAAGATTTCGGTATTTCAGAAGGACTGCGACCGGGTTATATATCTGGCAAAGGTGTCTTTGAGAGGCTCATCCTGCGAGGAAAGCCAGGCGCCGATGATCATCAGCAGCAGAGCCGCGGCGAACAGGACTCCGGGGATTTCGCGGAAGATCAGAAGTGACAGGAAGACACCGATGAAAGGGGCAGTGGCATAGTAAGCGCTTGTCCGCGCAGCTCCAAGAAGCCTCTGCGCATAGACGTAAAAGTATATGCTGAGGCCGTATGCGACGAAACCAAGCAGCAGAACGGCCGGAACCGTCCATGCATGTGTGATCCGTTCTCCGCGGATGAGGCCGATGATAATGGACCCTGTCCCTGAAAAGGTTCCTTTGACCATGACGATCTGAAGAGGATCTTTAGAGGAGAGCTTTCTGGTACAGTTGTTTTCTATGCCCCAGCAGATGCAGGCGAGAAGTCCTGACATCTTCGAAACGAAATATTTGATAATGCACAAAGTGTTCGATATAATCAAATGATAGTTATTCGACGAACAGGTTACAACAACCAGAAGTAAATGGATGTTCGATACTGAACAATTCCTGCCATTTGTTCGGAGGTACAGATTGGATTATGGACCGAAGACAGTTGAAAACACGGAGTGCAATCTTTCAGGCATTTAACAAGCTGTTGGAAAAAAAGCATTTTAACAATATCACTGTTCAGGAGATTCTTGATGAGGCGAATGTCGGAAGAAGCACTTTTTATGCCCATTTCGAGACTAAGGATGCCCTGCTGAGGGAATTGTGCACGGATATTTTTGACCACATCTTTTCGCAGGAACTCCATTCTGAATCGTCACATGATTTTTCTTCCTCCAATCATGGATTAAAGGAGAAGATCACACATCTTCTTTATCACATGAAGGACAACAAGGGAAATGTGCAGGGAGTCTTATCCGGCGAAAGCGGGGAATTATTTATGCGCTATTTCAAGGAATACCTAATGAAGATGTTTGAACAGTATCCCCAAAGTATCAGGCAGGATATTCCAAGGGAGTTTGCTCTGAACCATCTGGTGGGCAGTCTGGCGGAAGCGGTCAAATGGTGGATTGCAGACAGGATGGAGATGCCGCCGGAGGAACTGGCGGATTGTTATTTGAAGCTGATAGGCTATGACAGTTGAAAAAAAGAGGAAAAATAAAAGCTGCTTCCAGGAAGGAAATAGATGGTGTGGTGATTTAAGGAGGATGGAAGATGAGGAAGCTGATCGATATCGGAAATCGTTACGCTCATGAAAGCACCTGGCGGGATTACGCAGTCACAAAACTCTGCCTGTTTTCTATGGGCCTTGTGGCAGGAACGCAGGTGTCGGAAAAGTATAAAAAGACAGTTTTGGGCCTGTCAGCATGCGCGTTTGCGGTGACATATATTCCGCTGATGGCAAAGCTGATCGGGATGGCTGTAAAACAGGATGACTGAACAGGGGCCATGTATTGACAATAAAGAAACAGTTACCGGGAGGGTAAAGCATATGCCGACAACAAAGAAACAGTTGACCGTAAAACCAGAATTCAATGACTTTCTGCAGGCGGTAGATGAGTATACCGCGCAGCTTCCTCTTGTGATCCGCATGTCGTTTCGCCAGGCGCTCCACAGTGAATATGAGGGCGATTACGGAAAGGTGGAGGAGCTCTGCAGAGGCATGCTGGCAAGCCATCCGGAGAATACGGAAGTACTCGCGCTATTGGGGAGGGCACAGCTGTCACAGCAAAAGTATAAAGAGGCGGAAGAGACCCTGCGGGAGGTTCTGGAAAAAGAACCGGAGCGCAATTTTGAGCGCATAGAGCATGGAATCGCCTTTCATGCGTTGAACAAGTATCATGAAGCCCTCAGGGAACTGCTGAAAGCGGATCCGGATAAGGATTATCACCCCTTCTACTACTCTACTCTGGGCGATTGCTATGAGAATACGGGCAACCGGATGGGTGCCAGAAATGCTTTCCGGAAGGAAATTGCAATGTGGGAGGAGACCGGGGAGATGGCATCTTCGGAGAATCTGGACGGGTGCTTTTGCAACATGATCTATCTGGACGGCTCACTCTCCCTCACAGAGCTGTCGGCTGATCTTGAGGTCTACAGAAAATTTCTGAGAGAGGCAGAGATGACAGAGACCATGCAGGATCACCTTACCAAAAACATTGCCTATTGGAGCACGCTTCTGACTTTGCCGGCATTCCGCGATCCTTTTATAAAGTTCGTAAAGGATGTGGAGCAGGAGGGATATCTGCTGGACAGCCCCGGATACGGCATTATTAACAGCGCCTATCGCGCAGTGGAGTCTTACCGCTATCATGAAGACAGAAAGGTAGATGCCTTCATGGAGTCGTTTTTGTCAGCGGAAGCCGGAGACCGGAGCGGGAGCGGAAATGACGGAGACACCGCGCGCGCAGTGCAGCTGGCGCACGAGTGGTATATGTCCCGATGCATCGATGAATATGCACAGATGCTCCTGTATGTCGCGGAACAGTATCCCCATACCTATGCACGCACAGTGACCTTCCTGGAACAGCTGCAGACTCTGGGTCCTG
>DFDT01000198.1 GCA_002368865.1 Lachnospiraceae bacterium UBA3821
GCGTCCGTCCTCATAGTACTGAGTACATGCCTCTGTGGTAATGGTGAATCCCTGCGGAACCGGAAGACCAATATTGGTCATCTCGGAGAGGTTCGCGCCCTTGCCGCCAAGGAGTTCTCTCATGCCTGCATTCCCTTCGGTAAATAAATACACCCATTTTTTACTCATTCTTCTTCTCCCTCTTCTCATATTGGTTTTCGTAACATATGAAACATTCAGCACCTATTAAATTATCTATTATGCAGATTATACCAGTATGTGAAAAAAATATCAACATCTATTCCATCTTTTTTTGCCGATATGCCCAATACTTGTTCGTCACAAAATTTAAGGGTACCGTAATCAACAGATTCAACCCTGCCGCCAGCACATTTCCCAGAAATTTCTCATCAAATCCATTCATACCTTTTGCGGCAAACCATTCGGCCGGTGCTCCCATCCAACGGCTGATCCGCAGAATATCGATCCAGAATATGAGCAATAAAGCACTGACAACATATCCCCCAAGATAAGCCACATACGTCTTTCCCAGCACCTTCCACCAAATTCTCTTCTCTGCTCCCTCCTGCTCTTTGAACACATATCGGTCACTCCAATAATAGGCGTTCAACACGCTGATGGAAAATCCAATAAAGTTCGCAGGGAGATAATGCATCCTGAAATATACCAAAACAGCATAAATCCCCTCACTGACGACGGTATTGGAAACACCCACCAGGAGAAATTTTATGATCTGCCAGATTCCGCCCTCCCGGTTTTTCATTCTTCTGTGCCCCTTTCTTTTCTGCGATAAAATCGCACATATCTTCCGTCTTCCACCTGAGTATATCCAAATTCATTTTCGATATACTGCATGATCCAACTGTCCTCACGCTCCATCAGCTGTCCGTACCAGCAATCCACAATGATCACTTCCGGATATTTCTGCGGATATAACGCCCAATAGGTCAACAGTCTTTCGTCATAGCTTGTGGGATCCACGATGGAAAAATGACTCACCTTATTGTTTTGAAACAGATACGGCGAAGTACCCGCCGTTCCCACCATATTGGTAACGATCAGGCAATTCTCACCGGGTTCCACACAATCCGCAAAATCATCATACGTACAATTTGTGATATACGCCTGCATATAATTCGTAAATATGCCTGCCGCAGGGCCTTTTCGTATCATGCCACGAATTCCCAATACTGTATTCGTGTCCGTATTTCCGGCCCGCAGGGTAAATCCTTTTCCGAATACAATACAAAAGGACAGAGAGACCAGAAGGAGCAGGATCCATTTTCTGCTTTTTTCTCTCCCCTGCTTCTCCAATGCGATGACCAAAACCGCTGCCGCAAACAGAGAGCCCAGCAGGCCATGCGGAATGGCATACCACGCGACCAGATCGCTCATGTAAATTCCGGCGGCGAGTGCCAGGAAGCCCGCCCAGATTCCGGGTGTCAAACCTGTCTTGCGGGAATCTGCCTGCCGCCACACCAGAGCCGCCGCAAGAAAAAGTACGGCAAGATAAAGCAAAGGTTCCTCATATCCCTTCCGTAGAACAATCCAATAAAACAGCTGGACCAGCTCTGCTGCCAAGACCAGAAATACAGCAAACACAGGGATTGTTTTATCCGCATCCACTTTCCGCATCAGGCGATACCCAAACCACATTCCTACCCCCAGCAGGCCTGTCGCAAGGATCGGAAATACACTGGTCGCTGCTCCCAGCATAAGCGCATCCGTCCGATAATCGGCCGCGAGGGATACATCGTGCGTCAGATCAAAGTTTAATACATATGAAACGTTCCGCAAAAATTCAGACAGCGGCACCTTGGACAATACTGCAGCCAGCCATACAACGGCGCACCCCGCGCAGGTGCCGGCAAAAAGCGCACTCTCCCGCCAGCCGGAATGCCTAAAGATCACAAAAAGGAAAAAGAAAAATAAGATGAGGCATGCCGGATAAGCCAGCGCTTCCCCCGCCATTCCAATCCCCGCGAGAATGATCCAGCCCTTTCGATGCCATCCGTTCGGCCCCGTTTCCGTCCTGTCAAACGCATGCATCAATGCAAGAACAGTCACCGTCAAAAACCAAAGCTGCAGATTGGAAAACTCCGGAATCTGAATCGCTTTGGGAACCATATTAAAATAACAACACCCCAATAAAAACGCATACTCTTTGCCGATGATCTTTCGCAATGCTCCCGTCACCCAACAGGCCAGGGCAAGCTGGATCCCGGCCGTAACAAAACGCAAAAAGAGCACCACACCCGTGGTGCCTCCCGTAACCATTTGAAATAATCGCATGAGCCATACGCACACAAACGCGGAAGTCTGATGCGGCTCCCACATTGTGCCAAACAACATATCTCCCGACAGATTGCGATATGCCATGACAATCTGATATTCCTCATCAAGCGTATAATCCGCAAAGATCATCTTGACCGTGGCCAGAATGCTTGCCGTGATCAACAGTATCTTTATGATTTTAAATGTCTTCGTTGTCTGCTGCACTTCCATGTCCCGGAGTTCTCTCCTCATCAATGATAAACGGCGGTCTTGTCCTGGACGCATCTAAGGTCCGCCACACGTATTCTCCCAGGATTCCCAGCATAGACAGGATTAACCCCGCCGAGAGCAGGATCACGCACATGAGCGAAGCCCATCCCAAGATTGGTACACCATTGGTGAAATATTCCACCAGAACGCTGATCATCAGAACCAACGCAAACAGGTCGAACACCACCCCGATATAGGTCATAAAACGAATTGGCACATAAGAGAAACTCATCATGGAGTCCATTACCAGTTTAAACTTCTTGGCAAATGTCCAGCGGGATTTTCCCTTCTCCCTGTCCTTCCTGTCAAAGTAGACCATATCCGTCTTGAATCCAACCCACAAAACCTGCAATGTCAAACTGGAATTTTTCTCGTCCAGGCGCTCCAATACTTCAATCACCTGTCTGTCCACCAGATAACAGTCACATCCGCCCACCGGCATATTCTTATTCACAAATTTCCGAACCATGGCATAGTACATGTTGGCAAAAAAAACCTTGACCGCGTTCTCGTCCCGGGAACGTCTGACTGCCAGCACCACTTTATTGCCCTTTTTCCAACTCTCATACATTTCCAGGATCAGTGTGGAATCCTCCTGCAGATCTGCCTGCTTGGTCACCGCACAGTCCCCCGTGCAGACACTGAGTCCCGCCAGAAGCGCTGCATGCTCTCCGAAATTGCGGGACAGCTTCACCAGCCGCACATACTCATCCAGAGCCTTGATCTCATTCATGATCTTCCAGGAATCATCTCCCGAACCATCATCCACAAACACTAATTCGTATGGCCCGATCTGCCCCAGAATTTTTTCTTTCATGTCCTGATACAGATCCATCAGCGTATCTTCATTGTAATACACCGGGATCACGATAGATATTTTACTCATGAATCAAGCCTCTCCTTTGATTTCCCGCAAATATTCTTCATAATCCCTGATATACTCCGTCCCGTCGTAGTGACGGCTGCAAAGTACCAGAAGAATAGAGTCCGCAGAAAAATCATACATATCTTTCCAAACCATAGGTGACAGATACAGCCCCATCCCCGGCTTATTCAACTCAATCACCGCGGTCTCTGTGCCGTTATCCACCTTCACCTTACTGCTGCCGCCCACATTCACCAGCAAAAACTCCGTTTCTCTGTTTGCATGCTGTCCCCGCACCACGGTATCGTCCGAGCCGTAGATGTAGAATACCCTCTTAATGTCGAAAGGAATGTCCATACCCTCCCCTTCGATCACCACAAGGTTTCCCCTTTCATCGCCCAGATCCTTAAAATAGATCAATCTATACTGTTCCTCTAATCTCATATTCACCCTCACGCAAACCGGTTTAATGCCTCGATCACGATACTCTGCTCCTCGTCTGTCATGCCGTTATACATCGGAATAGACAGCACTGTATCCGCATAATGCTCTGTGACCGGATAACTCCCCGGCTGATGTCCCAGATAATGATAGGCCTCCGACAAATGGGGCGGAATCGGATAATGTATGATCGTTCCGATCTCTCTCTCATTCAGATACTCTATCAGTCGCTGTCTCTCCTCACAGCGGATCACATACTGATGCCACACGCTGTCAGCCCGCTCTCTCACCGTCGGCAGAATCAGACTGTCATTGCAGATTTCTTTCGAATAGCGCTCCGCAAGCTTTCTCCGCTCTGCCGTCAGCTCCTCCATATGGGAGAGCCGCACCCGCAAAAGTCCCGCCTGGAGCTCATCCAACCGGGAATTTGCCCCAACCACTTTATTGTAATACCGCTTCTCGCTTCCGTAATTACGGTACATCTTCATATCTGCCGCAATCTTAGGATCATCCGTCACAATGGCGCCGCCATCTCCGAATCCTCCCAGATTCTTGGACGGGTAAAAGGAAAAGCATCCGATCTCTCCGAAGGTTCCCGTCATTTTTCCATCAAAACAGGCTCCATGGGACTGTGCGCAATCCTCCACCAGCCTAAGATCATACTTTTTACAAAGTTCCGTGATCTTCTGCATATTGGAAGCCTGCCCGTACAAGTGCACTACCAGGATCGCCTTTGTCCTGTCTGTGATCTTCTCTTCAATCCGATCCGCATCCAGATTATAGAAAGCGTCAGGTTCCACAAATACCGGTGTCGCACCATTGATCGTGATGCCCATAACACTGGCGATATACGTATTCGCCTGCACGATCACCTCATCGCCCGCACCGATCCCAAGAATACGGAATGCAAGCCAAAGTGCATCCAGGCCACTCGCCAGCCCCACGCAATACTTAGCGCCGGTATAGGCTGCAAACTCCTGCTCGAACGCCTCTACTTCCTTCCCCAGCACATACCATCCCGAACGCAGGACTTCCAATGCCTTCTGTTCAAATTCATCCTGATACTGCAAAAAACCTCTGTCCAAACGATTCGGCTTGATCTGCATATGGCATATCCCCTTTCTGTTTCAATTATACAAGAAATACCAAAGCGGTCAAGTTCTATTTTTTCTCTTATCTCATTTTCACCTTGAAAAAGTCTTGCTTTATGGTATAATTTTATGCGTGTGTTTTTCAACGGAAAGGAGTTTCACATGATCAGTGCAAATAACGTAACCCTTCGGATCGGCAAAAAAGCCCTCTTCGAAGATGTGAACATTAAATTTACGGAAGGCAACTGCTACGGTCTGATCGGTGCCAACGGCGCCGGCAAGTCCACCTTTTTAAAGATTCTCTCCGGCAAGCTGGAGACCACCAAAGGTGATGTGACCATCACGCCCGGTCAGCGTCTCTCCGTACTGGAACAGGATCACTTCAAATATGACGACTGTGTGGTTATGGACACTGTCATCATGGGCAACGAGCGCCTCTACCAGATCATGAAGGAGAAGGACGCTATCTACGCAAAAGAAGATTTCTCCGATGAAGACGGCATCCGCGCCAGCGAGCTGGAGGCGGA
>DFDT01000196.1 GCA_002368865.1 Lachnospiraceae bacterium UBA3821
ATCAGCTTCTCCGCATAGGTCACATTGTAGTTCTCCACCATCACAACTTTCATATAAGGACTCACGTCCGGATCGTTGTTCACGATCTCAGACAGCACCAAAAGCAGATGTATGATATCCTGCGCGATCACATATGCAGGCGCAGCCTTTGCACCGAACAGGAATGTCAACGGTCTCACCGGCTTCTTTCCGCCCTTGATCTCCAGATACTTGTGAATGATGTAAAGTGCGTTCATCTGCTGTCTCTTGTACTCATGCAGACGCTTGATCTGAATGTCAAAAATAGAATCCACATTCAGCTCCACACCTTCATTCTCCTTGATATAAGCGGCAAGTTCCACCTTCTTCTCATGCTTAATCTGGGCCAGTTTGTCGAGCACTGCCTGATCGTCCTTCTTTTCCAGCAATTTCTCCAGCTCATCCGCATTCTTCTTGTAACCGTCCCCGATGGTCTCGGTCAGGAAAGCCGCCAGCTCTCTGTTACAGGACAGAAGCCACCGTCTGAAAGTGATGCCGTTGGTCTTGTTGTTGAATTTTTCCGGGTACAGCTTGTAAAAATGATTCAGCTCCGTATCCTTCAGAATCTCCGTGTGGATCGCCGCCACACCGTTTACGCTGTAGCCATAATGGATATCGATATGCGCCATATGCACGGTCTTGTTCTTGTCGATGATCTGCACCTTGGCATCCTTGTATTTTGCCTTCACCCGCTGATCCAGCTCCTTGATGATGGGCACAAGCTGCGGTACCACTTCCTCCAGGTACGCAAGCGGCCACTTCTCCAGCGCCTCCGCCAGGATCGTATGATTTGTATAAGCACAGGTCTTGCTCACTACATCTATCGCTTCATCCATGGTAAAGCCTTCCTGCTTGGTCAGGATCCGGATCAGCTCCGGGATCACCAGCGTGGGATGCGTATCATTGATCTGAATTGCCGCATACTCGTTCATCCTGTGCAGATCCTGCCCATTTGCCTTCATCTCTTTTAAGATCAGCTGCGCGCCGTTGCACACCATGAAATATTCCTGATAGATGCGCAGCAGATTGCCTGCCTCATCGGAATCATCCGGATACAGGAACAGCGTCAGGTTCTTGTCCACCGCGGTCTTGTCAAAATTGATCCCTTTCTTCACCAGGCTCTCATCCACAGACTCCAGGTCAAACAGATGCAGCTTATTCACGCCGTTTTCATAACCAATGACATCAATGTCATAAAGCACGGACGTCACCCTTTTATCGCCAAAGCATACCTCAAACCTGGTACCGGTCTTCTCCAGCCAGCACGTTTTCTCAATCCACTCGTTGCGCTCCGCGCGCTGCAGATGATCCTTAAACACCTGCTTGAACAGGCCGAAATGATAATTCAGACCAATGCCGTCACCGGGCAGTCCCAGGGTTGCAATGGAGTCCAGAAAGCACGCCGCCAGACGTCCCAGACCGCCGTTGCCCAAAGACGGTTCCGGCTCGATATTCTCAATCTCCGCCAGACTCTTGCCGTTGTTCGCAAGAATTTGATTTAACTCCTCATAGATTCCCAGATTGATCAGATTATTTGACAACAGTTTCCCGATCAGGAACTCCATGGAAATATAGTAAACCTTTTTCTGACCGGTGATGGCAGGCGCATTCTTGCTCTGCTCCTTCACCAGCTGCAAAATCGACGAATAAAGCTGCACATGGGTACATGCGCTGATGCTCTTGCCGTAAGTTCTTCCTGTGATCTCATTTAAATGCTGTTCTAGATTCATTGTCTTCACTCTTTCTTTTGTTGGTGTCAGAAGGCGTTGCCATCTGTTTATTTTTTAACACACTTATCATACCATAAGAAAGAGCGCAATGCAAGCCAAAGTGGATTGGCCAGATTTCCCTTACTGTACCGCTTCCTTTGCGCGATTATAGTCTTCCTCCGTTATACTCAGTGCCTTACACGCAGTATTCAATGCCAGTCCCAGGTTTTGCATGACGCTCTCCACGCTGCTCACTACATTCCGCTGCCGTTCCTCCTGCACGCCTATCTGCACACCCTCCTGCCTTCCGTCCTCAATCATATCTTTTATTGCCTGGCACATATTGCTTCTCCCACCTTTCTCCTTGTGATACTTCTCTCTGATTTCCTGTAACTCCTTTGAATGTCCCATGACGCTGATCATGTCGTAGGCATCCGTACTCAGATTCTCAAACTTTTCTTCATTGGCTTCCAAATACTCGCGCAGTCCGTCCTTATCCTCTGCTCTTTGCAGGAAACCGAACACTTCCCGCAGGTCTGTCCGGAAATTTTCATACTCCTCGTACCGCCGCACTTCGATCAGATCTTTCCCCTTTGCATGTGCCTTCGCCGCCTGCCGCCATTGACTGTGATATCCCATGGCCTCCAGATTCATCATACGGACAGGCATGGCATAGTGGATATCGGTCTGGTTCTCCAGTACCACGATCATGGCATGCATATCCTTCCCAACCTTCGTGACAACATCCGCCGTGACGGTCTGCACACTGCCTTGTCCCTGTGCCTCCCGGCGATTCAGCACACTCCGCAGCTCGTGGACCTCGTCCGGCTTTACCCGCTCCTCTCCATGATACACAAATCCGTTGAGCAGATCCGCCACCCGCGCCGGCTCCCGCAAAAATTCATTCGTACCAATGTCAATCTTTCCCATCATACATCCTCCTGTTTCATCTTCTTAGATTTTTTTGTTACTGCACTCGGATGTATGTCAGTCTATTCGGAACCGCCACACCGACCATGCACCTTATCTTCTGAATACACATAGGGGAAAAACGGCTGAACTGCCAAAAGAATGTGAATTATTCACTTCGTTGAATTTTTCCTTTGATTGATGATATTCTAATGCATTTGTCGAATGTTGTCAATCCTACAAATATAAAATTTACAATATTTAAAAGCGATAACATCTCTTGAATCTATATCTAGATTCTGTTATACTGCCCTCATAGTTGGTTCCTTTTCTATGCGGAGGTATAGGCACCATGGCTGCCATCAAAAACATTCAGGAAAAATATATGAAAGAGGCACTGAAGCAGGCTGCGAAAGCCTACGCACTGGGCGAAGTCCCCATCGGCTGCGTGATCGTCCACGAAGGACGGATCATCGGCCGCGGCTATAACCGCCGCAATACCAACAAAAACACGCTGGCCCATGCGGAAATCACAGCCATCAACAAAGCCAGCAAAAAGATCGGCGACTGGCGGCTGGAGGACTGCACTTTATATGTGACGCTGGAACCCTGCCAGATGTGCGCCGGCGCCATCGTGCAGGCACGGATCCCGGAAGTTGTCATGGGCTGCATGAACCCCAAGGCAGGCTGCGCCGGATCGATCCTGAACATTCTGGACATGCCGGAATTCAACCATCAGGTGGCGGTGACCCGCGGCGTGCTGGAAGCCGAATGCAGTGAGATGCTGAAGACATTTTTTGTGGAACTGCGGGAACGGAACAAGATTGAAAAAGAGGCGAAAAGAGCAAAACCGGACGAAAACAGCGAAAGCGGCATCGGAGTTTCCCCTTGACAAAAACGCTTGAAAACGATACACTTAAAAAGCCGTATGCGTCGGATCACCAGCTTTCGGTGATGAAATTCGGTCTCGCGCAATGGGTGCCTACGAACCGTGTCAGGTTGGGAACAAAGCAGCACTAAGTAGGAATTCTCATGTGCCGTGAGGCAACCGGGTGGAGTCGGAAGAAAGGACCGGCGTATGCGGTTTTTGTATACTTGAATTTGTGAATCGAGGGAGACGTTTTATGTCAGATCATTTGATTTCCGAATTACTGCGCGACTGCACCCTCTGCCCCAGACAATGCCATGCCGACCGGCTGGCAGGGCAGACCGGCTATTGCGGTCAGACCGCTGCCATCAAAGCAGCCCGGGCTGCACTTCACTTCTGGGAGGAACCTTGCATTTCCGGCACCCAGGGGTCCGGCACGGTATTTTTCTCCGGCTGCAATCTAAGATGCGTCTTCTGTCAGAACTACAATATTGCAAACGGCAACGCAGGACAGGAGATCTCACAGGAACGCCTCACTGCCATATTCCTGGAATTGCAGGCGCAGGGCGCCCACAATATCAATCTGGTAACGCCCTCTCACGATATCCCACAGATTGTCTGTGCGTTGCAGAACGCAAAAAAACAGGGACTTGACATCCCTGTCGTTTATAATACCGGTGGATATGAGGAAGTATCCTCCCTGAAACTCTTGGACGGTCTGGTGGACATTTATCTGCCCGACCTGAAATATGTTTCCTCCGAGCTGAGCGCCCGCTTTTCCCACGCGCCGGATTATTTCGAAAAAGCTTCCGAAGCGCTGGCGGAAATGTTCCGCCAGGTGGGTACCCCGGTCTTTGCTAAGCCCTGCCGCCTCTTAAAGCGCGGCATGATCGTGCGGCATCTGGTCCTGCCCGGTCAGACCAAAGATTCCAAAAAGGTTCTCCGCTTCCTGCATGAGACATACGGCGACAATATTTATGTAAGCATCCTGAATCAATATACTCCGCTTCCGCATGTGACAGATGTGTCGGAACTCAACCGCCGCGTCACGAACGAGGAATATGACCGGGTTCTGCGCTTTGCGGAACGCCTTGGCATCCGCAACGGTTTTATCCAGGAAGGCGAGGCCGCAGCCGAAAGTTTTATTCCGGAATTCGACTGCCGCGGACTGTGAGCATCTTCGCCCCGTCATTTATAACTCCACCGGGATCAGATAATATCCGAAATCCCCTTCCTTCGCAGGTTCCTTTGCGCATTCAAAGCTCTCAAATCCAAACATGATTGCGGATTTCCTGTCCCGCTCATAGAGATTTCCCGGCACGCCGATATAATACTTTGCCTGTCCCCGGTTTCCGCCGCGCATCAGGATCAGATGCCGGAAACTATAGTATCCGTGAAGCAAAAAGCTGTTGTTTACCAGCGGATAGGACTGCCGGTTCAACAGCACAAAATCCGACGGGCTCACTGACAAAAACTCTCTGTCATCCGAAAACGGATGCACATGCGGATAGATCATCCAGAGCTGCTCCCACTTTGTTTCCTGGAAAACAGTTGTGCCGGGCTGTCCGGTTTTTCCCTGGGGATGTCCCTGTTGCTCCTTCGGATGTGTCTGCTGTATCGGATGTGTCTGTTGCATCGGATCCGCCTGCTCCGCCCCCGGCCCCTGAATCACCTCTCGAACTGTCTCTTCGTTTGCGCTCTCCCTGTTCTCCTGTATCACACTGCTGTTTCCCCCAAGCATGCCACCCGGATTTCTCCGCCAGAAACAGCGGATTTCTTTCCCGTCTGCAATCGGTATTTTAATCCCCAGCAGCCGGTCATAGCTGATGCCTTGTCCACCCAGATCCTGGCTGTTTAGGCCTTCAAAATATGTCTTGATGCCGCCCTCTGCAATCTGCAGCTTACAAAGTTCCCGCTCCCCCTCCTCTCCGACCAGCAAAAAGGGCCTTGTAAAGCGGTCTTTCCGGTATAAACCATTTACCTGCAGACTGATATTACACAGGTCATTGCGCCGTTCCAGCTTGATAAAACCGGCGCCCTGACACCTTTGTCCATTTTCATAGTAATCCAAATATCTGATTTTCCTGTCATATTGCACATTCAGTCCGGCAAACATATAAAAATCCCCCCGCACACCCTATTTATAAATAGATATGCGGGAGGAACTCATTTTATTCAGCGATTTTCCAGATATTTCATATAATTTACAACCATCAGGGCTATCTTAAAGGTCAGCGCGTCGTCAAAACAGCGCACGTCCAATCCGGTACTTTTCTGGATTTTCTCCAATCGATAAACCAGCGTGTTTCGGTGCACGAATAGCTGTCTGGAGGTTTCGGATACATTCAGATTGTTTTCAAAGAACTTATCCAACGTATTCAGCGTTTCCTCATCCAGCTCCTCCGGCACATTATCGCCGAAGATCTCCTCAATGAAAATCTTGCACAGGTTGACCGGAAGCTGATAGATCAGTCTGCCGATTCCCAAAGCGCTGTATGCCGCCACGCTTCTCTCGGCGTAGAAGATCTTGCCCACATCCATGGCCATCTGCGCTTCCTTATAGGATTTGGAGACATCCTTCAGCTCCTGAACCACGGTTCCGTAGGAAACCCTTACATTCAGCATGGCCTCGGTATTCATCATATCAACAATGGTATTGGCGATGTGCTCCAATGCCTCCGGATTTCCGTTTTCCGCCACGGATTTCACCAGGATCACGTTCTTTTCGTCCACCGAAGTCACATAATCCCCTGTCTGGGAAGAATACATTCCTCCAAGCAATTCCAACACGATATTATCCCGTTCCAGCTTTTCCTGCTTCGCACGCACCGTCTCAATCAGAAAGACCGCCCTGGGCTGTTTCACTTCCACATGTAATTTTCTTGCACGATTATGGATATCCACCAGAAGCAGATTGTCCAAAAGCAGATTCTGGAAAAAATTATTCCGGTCGTATCGCTCTTTGTAAGCAATCGCCAGATTCTGCAGGTGACAAACGGCAATTCTGCCAATCATATAGGCATCATCACTGTTTCCCCTGGAAACGATCACATAAAGCAGCTCATCATCCTCATAAATCTTCATGAGATGATTGTTGCCGATCACCTGGCTGTCCGCCGGTGAAACCGCAAAACTGCTCACCATCTGACTGCTGATATCCGTATTTTCCGCCGTTCTCGCAACCATCATTCCGGAAGGTTCGTACACACACAGATCTACTTTCGTGATGGCTTTCAATTCATCAATACTGGTTTGAATGATCTGGTTTGAAATCATGTTGACTCCTTAACAATGTAATACTGCTCGCGAAACAGTTCAGTCGCGCTATTCGCAAAATACCATCCACTTCGTGGATGCACTGTTAAAACAAAAGAGGGCGCCGTCTCCGGCACCCTCAAACTGTTTCAAACTAGTTGGTGATAACCTGCTCGGTCTCTTTGTCGAATACATGAATCTTCTCAGTATCCAGAGCAAACTTAACAGTATCGCCAGGTCTTGAATTGGTACGAGAATCTACTCTTGCAGTGATAGGGAACTCGTCGAGGTCAAAGTACAGATATACTTCAGCACCAAGCAACTCGTAAACCTTGATGGTAGACTCAAATACGCTGTTAGGAGATGCCTCGATAAACATCTCGGAATCATATACATCCTCAGGACGGATACCGAAGGTAACCATCTTTCCGTCATAACCGCCGTCGATCAGCTTCTTGGACTTTGCTGCAGGAAGAGGAATCGCCTTGCCTGCGATGTTTAAGTATGCGGTATCACCGCTGATGCTTACAACTGCATCCAGGAAGTTCATCTGAGGA
>DFDT01000211.1 GCA_002368865.1 Lachnospiraceae bacterium UBA3821
GCCAACTATTATTATACAGGATCAAGCGGACAGAAAGTAGGTGCGAGAGGCTTTCTGGGTTCGCTTGCTTTTTTTGGGGGGATAAACTAATTCATAACGAGGATACAGTAGGGGTGTCAAAGCATTTTGACATCAGAAAACTTTTTTGGATTGGTATGATGATATCAGCGTTGGGAATGGGAATTGGCGTGCTGGCGAGGCGGCTGGAGATAAGAAAAGCAGAAAAGGAAGTGCAGGCGTAGGTCTTGCACTTCTTTTCTATTTGTGGGAAGATAGATGGTGAGTCACATGAGATATTCTTGTGTGGAAACATGATGATACGTATGTTCAATTAGTGGATTTGTTTTAGGGAAAGGGATAACAGCAATGGAAAATAAAGCAGATTTTACACAGGGGAGTATCCCCCAAAAGCTGGTAGGATTTATGCTGCCGATCCTGGGAGCGCTTATCCTGCAGTCCATGTACAGTGCGGTGGATCTGATGATCGTGGGGCAGTTTGGCACCACGGAAGGGATATCGGGTGTGTCCACAGGGGCAAGTATTTTACAGCTGTTTACATTTGTCATGGTATCGCTTACCACGGGCGTAACGGTGCTGATGGGGCAGTATATCGGCGAGGGCAGGGCGGAACGGATTGGGACGCTTTTGGGGAATGCAGTGTGCTTTTTTGCGGCGCTGGGAGCGGTGTCGTCTGTGGTGCTGATCGCTTTTGCCAGACCAATCGCGCTCATCATGCAGGCGCCGGAGGAGGCGGTGGAGCTGACGGTGTTGTATATCCGGATCTGCGGCGCCGGGTTTTTGTTCGTGGTATTTTATAACTTTATCAGCTGTATTTTCCGCGGCATGGGAAATTCCAAGCTGCCGCTTTTGTTCGTGGGAATTGCCTGCGCGGTGAATATCGTGGGGGATCTGGTATTGGTGGCTGGGCTTGGCATGAATGTGGCGGGAGCTGCGATCGCGACCATATTGTCCCAGGCGGTCAGTGTGGTGATCTCACTGTTTGTGATCCGAAAGCAGCAACTGCCTTTTTCGCTCACAAAACAGGATTTTTATTTCGGACGTGAGATAGGGCGGTTTTTCAAGATCGGAGCGCCGCTGGCGCTGCAGGATGTGCTGACAAATGTGACATTTCTGGCGATCTGTGCCTTTGTGAACAAGCTGGGGCTGGAGGCATCTTCGGGGTATGGGGTGTCCCAGAGGCTGGTAGGATTTGTGATGTTGATCCCGTCGGCAATCATGCAGAGTATGGCTTCCTTTGTGGCACAGAATGTGGGCGCGGGAAAAGAAGACCGGGCAAAACAGGCAACGAAGTTTGGCATGCTTATCGGGGTGGTGATCGGAATTCCGGTGGGACTGCTGGCGTTCTTCCATGGAGATCTGTTGTCCATGGCGTTTACGAAGGATGCGGCAGTGGTGGCCAGGTCGTTTGAGTATCTGCGGGGATTTGCGCCGGAGGCGGTGGTGACAAGTATTTTGTTCAGCTTTTACGGTTATTTCAACGGGCACTCACGGTCTACTTTTGTGATGGTGCAGGGGTTGATCCAGTCGTTTCTGATCCGACTGCCGGTGTCGTATTTCATGAGCATCCGGGAGAATGCATCGCTGACGGGGATTGGGCTGGCAGCGCCGTCTGCGACGGTGATCGGAATTTTGATCTGCAGGGGGTATTACTGGTATCTGTGGCACGGGCGGAAGCATGAAAAAGCATGAAAAAGATGAAATATAGGATTGGATATTTGCCGGGTGTTTGGTATAATTAAAATGGGTTTATATGAAAATCAGGAGAGCGGAGGGCTTGGCTATGGAAATGTCGCAGGATATGAGGAGTATGATCGGAAACAATGAGACGGTGCTTTGGACGGGAAAACCGGACAAGAAGTGCTTTATTTTGGAGGGGATTTTCAATCCGATGCTGCCGTTTGCGTTGATCTGGTTTTTCTTTGATGCATTTATCGCAGGAGGGGCGCTGTTCGCCAGCGGTGGAGAGGGGAGACAGATGGCTTTTTTTCTGATTCCTTTTTTGCTGATCCATATGATGCCGGTGTGGATCTATCTGGGCGGATGTATCTTTGTGTTCCGAAAATACCGCAATACAGAGTATGCAATCACGGATAAGGCAATTTACACCACAGGAGGATTGTTTACCAAGAATTTTGAGATGAAACCTTTCGCAGAGCTTTCCCATGTAACGATCCACAGAGGTATTTTTGACCAGTGGTTGGGCGTAGGGGATGTGAATACGGTCTGTGAGCATACCAGTCATAATCACAACGGAAATCGTACCGGACATGGAATGAACCTTTGTGATTTGCGGGATTACACGCAGGTGTTCAATATGGTGAAGCAGCTGCAGCAGGATATCTATTCGGATGTGATGTATCCGAATGCGATGCGGCCGGGGGAGAATCCGGGGTATAATACGCAGTATACAGGTAGGAATCGATTTCAGTAAGGGGAGGGATTATGGAAAATAGGATACCGGAAGATCGGAAGAGAATATTGGATTCTTTGTTTGAGGCGTTTTCAATCGTGGCAGAGGGGACATATGTCTATCTGTGTGATATGAGGTATGATTTCTCACGGTGGTCCAAAACGGCTGTGGATTCCTTTGGTCTGCCTTCAGAGTATATGTACGGGGCGGGAGAAATCTGGGAGGAACACATTCACCCTGAGGACAGGGATACTTATCATGCAAGCATAGATGCGATTTTTAAGGGTGAGGATGGCGGTCATGACATGCAGTATCGCGCAAGGCGGCAGAGCGGGGAATATGATGTCTGTACCTGCAAGGGAGTGGTGCTCACGGACGCAGAGGGAAAACCGGAATATTTCGGAGGAGCGATCCGTAACCATGGCATGCACGGAAATGTGGATGCACTGACAGGGCTGCGGAACCAGTATGGTTTTTTCGAGGATCTTCACAATCATATCGTCAAAAATACGGAAGTAAATATCTGTATGTTTGGCATTAATGGTTTTACGCAAGTCAATGAGATGTACGGGTACAATTTCGGCAATCGGGTATTGCAGAAGTTTGGACGTTATCTGTTGGAGTATGTGGGAAATCATGGAAGTGTCTATCGCATGGACGGTACGAAGTATGCAGTGATCAGCAGGACGCAGACAACAGAAGAGATGATCCGGAACTATGATGCGTTGCGGGAGTATTATCACAAAGGCATAGTGGTGGACGGGAAGCTTTTGATCCTGGATCTGAGCGCGGGATTGCTGCATTTGGACAATTTTGATGTGGATGACCAGACGGCGTATTCCTGCCTGAATTTTGCCTATGGAGAGTCAAAGATCCGCAGGCAGGGAGAGTTGGTAGAGTTTTACAACGATCTCACGGATGAAAACAGAGACCGGCTGGAGAAACTGCAGGTGATCCGCAATTCGATCGTACAGGCATATCAGGGATTTTTCCTGCTGTATCAGCCGGTGGTGAGTGCAAAGAGTGAGAAAGTGATCGGGGCGGAGGCGTTGATCCGCTGGCGAAATGAAGAATATGGCATGGTGCCGCCGGATCATTTTATTCCGATTTTGGAGAGGGATCCGCTTTTTATCAATCTGGGAAGATGGATCTTGAAGACGGCGATGGAGGATGCGAAGAAGATCCTTGCGGATTACCCGAACTTTGTGATCAATGTGAATCTGTCATATGCACAGTTGGAAAAGCCGGATTTCGTGGATATGGTACTGGAACTTTTGTCGGAGACAGGATTCCCGGCGGAACACTTGTGCTTAGAGATCACAGAGAGATGCCGATTGTTGGATATGACGCTTTTGAAAAATATTTTTGTGAATCTTCAGGCGCGGGGGATCAAGTTTGCGCTGGATGATTTCGGCACAGGCTTCTCTTCCATGGGAATCGTGAAGGAGTTGAATTTTGACACCATCAAGATTGACAGAAGCTTTGTGCAGAATATTGAAGCAGATAAAAGAGAACGGGAATTGGTAGGATTTTTCACAGGTGTGGCGGATACATTCGGGGCAAAGGTTTGTGTGGAAGGCATCGAAACCTGCGAAATGAAAACAATCCTGCAGCAGTATCCGGTGACAAGTTTCCAGGGGTATTATTATTCCAAACCGATTCCGTTAGAGCAGTTTATAGCAGCGCTGTAAGGAGGAAAGAAAGTGAATCTGATCGTGGCGGTAGATAATAATTGGGCAATCGGTCATAAGAACGAACTGTTGATCCGGATTCCGAATGATCATAAACATTTCAGAGAGGAGACCACAGGAAAGGTGGTGGTGTTGGGGAGAAAGACACTGGAGACATTCCCCCAGGGGCTGCCTTTGAAGAATCGGACGAATATTATTTTGTCCACGAAAAAGGATTATCAGGTGAAAGATGCCGTTGTGGTCCATTCGGTGGAAGAGCTTTTGGAGGAATTGAAGCAATACCCGGATGAGGACATTTATATCATCGGAGGGGACAGCGTTTATAAGCAAATGTTGCCGTATTGTAACGTGGCACATGTCACAAAGATCGATCATGAATATGAGGCGGACGCTTTTTTCCCGAATCTGGATAAAGACGAGGAATGGGAAATCACGGCGGACAGCGACGAACAGACGTATTTTGATATTCCTTATCAGTTTTTAAAGTATGAGAGAAAGCAGAGAAAAGGGGATCAGGATGGAGCAGTTTAACCGTTTTTCAGTCAGTGTAGATAGGAACTTGAGGATCCTTGCAGGAGAGGACCAGTTTTTTGCATATCTGGGGCTGAAGAAATTAAGTACATTAGAAAAAATCGTGTATCCGGGGGACCTGGATCAGCTTCGGAACACAGTGGAACAGTTGGAACCGGACAGGCAGGAGTTTACCTGCTTTCGCATACAGGATAAGAACAAGAACTATCGGTGGGTATCTGCGCATTTGGAGTTTGGAGACTCAGATGTATCTGAAGCGGCAATATGCATCCAGATGTATGATATCCGCAATATGGAGGAGGAGATTTCCGAATCCAGCTATGACCAGATGACAGGCGTGCTGAACAAGCAGGCGATCATCAGGAAGGCACATCATCTGGCGGCGAAGCGACCGTATGAGAAATTTATCCTGTGTGTGATGGATATTGATAATTTTAAAAGTGTCAACGACGTATATGGTCATATGCGCGGAGATGAAGTGATCATAGATGTGGCGCATATCATTCGGGAACAGGTGGGAAAGGCCGGCAGCGTGGGAAGAATTGGCGGCGATGAGTTTATGATCCTGTTGGAGCATGCGGAGGATGAACAGTCAGCCAGATCCTATCTGAAGGCGATCCGATTGGCAGTGGAGGCGTTGTACGCGGAAAGCGGAGACGGAGTGCATGTGACGGTTACGATCGGGGCGGTGCTTTTTCCTGACCATGCGCATACCTATGAGGAGTTGTTCCTGGTGGCGGATAAAATGCTGTACATCGGGAAGATGAAAGGTCGAAACCGATACATCATCTATACGCCGGAATTGCACGGCAACATGCTGTCCGATGACAAGGTGGCCAATTCCAGCTATCGCAAGACGATCCGCAATAAGACGAAGTTCATGATGGAACTGTTTGAGAAAGCGCTGCATCATGAGGAGATTTCTCTACAGGATGTGATGAATGAAGTGGTCTGTCATTATAATCTGGACGCTATGTATTTCTTTTTCGATGAGAGCGATACCAGTGTGTGCGGAAGGATTCACGAAAACGGGATCGAGGATCTCACGGCGGACAGTGAGATGAGTATGTCGGCGCTGCATGCGGAGAACATTGGAAGGCTGTTCAATGAAAATAAAATTGCAATCCTGGATTTCCGTGAGATGAAGCGTGATCTCTGTTCCGGAATTTATGACTATATAGAGGGAAAAGGAATCCGGTATATGATCATTTATCGGATGGAGAGAGAACGGAATTCCGGGCATATCGTCTATGTGAACAGACGGGACAATTCCCGGAAGTTTGCGGATTCGGATGTGACGGATCTGACGTATATCAGTAAGATCCTGGAGGTCATCTCTGAAAACGGGGTTGCCCGCAACTGATTATTGACTTTTGGCTGGGAAAGTATGATAATAAATGTGATTTTTGGGTGTACGTGCCCTGGCAGATGAGTATTTATGAAAAACATTCAGGAAAGAAGGAAAACCAAATGGAAAAGAAGAACATTGATTGGGGAAATCTGGGATTTGGCTATGTGCAGACGGACAAGAGATATGTATCTCTGTTCAAGAACGGCGCATGGGATGAGGGAAAGCTCACAGATGACCCGAATATCGTGCTGAACGAGTGTGCAGGAGTGCTGCAATATGCGCAGACAGTCTTTGAGGGCTTGAAGGCATATACCACTGAGGATGGTCATATTGTGACATTCCGCCCGGATCTGAATGCATCCCGCATGAAAGATTCTGCAGAAAGACTGGAGATGCCGGTATTTCCCGAGGAGCGTTTTATTCAGGCTGTGACAGAGGTTGTAGCTGCAAATGAGGCGTTTGTTCCCCCTTATGGCAGTGGCGCTACATTGTATGTGCGTCCTTATATGTTTGGTTCCAATCCTGTAATCGGTGTAAAACCTGCGGAGGAGTACCAGTTTCGGATTCTTTGTACGCCGGTAGGTCCGTATTTCAAGGGCGGCGTAAAGCCTTTGACGATCAGAGTGAGTGACTTTGACCGTGCGGCACCACACGGAACCGGTCATATCAAGGCGGGACTGAATTATGCGATGAGTCTGCATGCAATCGTATCCGCGCACAAAGAGGGGTATGACGAGAACATGTATCTGGATCCCGGAACCCGGACCAAAGTGGAGGAGACCGGAGGCGCGAACTTCCTGTTCGTGACAAAGGATGGAAAGGTTGTGACTCCGAAGTCCGACAGCATTCTGCCTTCCATCACGCGCCGTTCTCTGGTATATGTGGCCAAGGAATATCTGGGACTGGAAGTAGAGGAAAGAGAAGTATATCTGGATGAGGTGAAGGATTTTGCGGAGTGTGGTCTGTGCGGCACGGCAGCTGTGATCTCCCCTGTGGGCAAGATCGTGGATCACGGTACAGAGATTTGCCTGCCCAGTGGTATGACAGAGATGGGACCTACTACCAAGAAGCTGTATGAAACCCTGACCGGTATTCAGATGGGACGGATCGAGGCACCTGAAGGCTGGATTCATGTGATCAAATAAGTACCATGGAATAAGGCATGAAGAGAAAAAGATTATTGATCGGCATTCTGATTTTGACCGCAGTGGTCATAGCCGGGATCGCAGGATTGAGACTGCGCAACAAGACCGGAACGAGGGTTGTGTTCACCAGAGGATTTGCCAAAGATGAGATATTTCGGATCGAAGGGGAATCCTGCAGCTTAAGCGAGATCATGGTGTATTTGACGACTGCGCAGAATCAGTATGAAGATGTCTATGGCAAGGAAATCTGGAATGTTTCCCTGGATGGTGTGACATTGGAGCAGAATGTGAAAGAGACTGTGTTGGCAAGGATTGCACAGGTCAAGACCATGTATCTGCTGGCGCAGGACAGAGGTGTTACACTGGATGAGCAGGAGACGGCGCTGGTGAAAACCGCGGCAAAAGAATATTATCAGTCTCTGAATCAAACGGAAATCAAGGAGATGAACCTGTCCGAAAGTACGGTAGAAAAGCTTTATACAGAGTATGCGTTGTCTCAGAAAATATATCAAAATCTGATTGATGGGATCAACCCGGAGATCAGTGATGACGAGGCCCGGACGGTGACGGTACAACATATTTTGCTTCGAACTTTCGCATTGGACGGCGCGGGCAATCGGGTTGAGCTGTCAACGGATGCCAAAAGAGCTGCCTACGAAAAGATATGTGAGATCAGGGAGTTGGCTGTGACCGGGCAGAATGATTTTGCGGATCTGGCAGCGAAGTACAGCGAAGATTCCAACATTACCTATTCTTTCGGAAAAGGAGAGTTGGATCAGGTCTTTGAGGAGGCGGCGTTCAAACTCCAGGCAGACGAGATTAGTCCAGTGATTGAAACAAACAGCGGATACCATATCATCAAATGCCTGAATACTTTTAACAGGGAAGAAACGGATGCCAATAAGTTGAAGATTGTGGAGCAGCGGCGAAAGGAGACCTTTGGTCAGGAATATGACGCTTTTGTGGATACCTTGGCGCGGAATCTGAATCAGTCTCTTTGGGATAAAGTAGAGTTCATCCATGATGACGCGGTTCAGACACACAATTTTTTTGAGGTGTATGAGAAGTATTTTCCCAATTTAGAAAAATTTTAGAATTGGTGAAATGCCTGAAAAACAGGGATTTTCATGGTATTATTAGCACTCGACTTGCTTGAGTGCTAATTTTGTGTTGACTTTTTGGTTTTACTGTCTTAAACTGTTTTTCAGAAAGGATGTGAATATTATGGCAACAAAGAGCGGAAGCTTATCTATTAACAGTGAAAATATTTTTCCTATTATCAAAAAATGGTTGTATTCGGATCATGACATTTTTTACAGGGAGTTGATCTCCAACGGATGTGATGCCGTGACGAAGCTGAAAAAACTGGACATGATGGGAGAGTACAGTCTGCCGGAGGATTACAAGGCAAGAGTGGATGTGATCGTAGATCCCGAGCACAAGACGCTGGTATTCAAGGATAATGGTCTGGGCATGACAGCGGATGAGGTGGAGGAGTATATCAATCAGATCGCGTTCTCCGGTGCGACGGATTTCATTGAGAAGTATAAGGATAAGAGCAATGCGGATCAGATCATCGGTCATTTCGGTCTGGGCTTCTATTCCGCATTTATGGTGGCGGATGAGGTGCATATTGATACCTTGTCTTATAAAAAGGATGCGAAGCCGGTGCATTGGGAATGTGACGGCGGTACAGAGTTTTCTATGGAGGATGGTGACCGGACTGAGGTCGGCACGACTATCACACTGTTCTTAAACGAAGATTGCCTGGAATTCTGTAATGAGTATAAAGCGAGAGAGGTTGTGAAGAAGTACTGTTCCTTCATGCCCACGGAAATCTATCTGTCCAAGGCGGACACCAAGGAGACGCAGATCGTCAAGGAATCAGAGAAGCTGCCGGATGATGTGGTGATCGAGGAGATCCAGCCGGAGAAGAAAGAGGAGGCGTCAGCTGAAGGCTCTGATGGTGAAAAGACGGAAAAGGAGCCGGAGGAGAAGAAATATAAGATCCGCAAGCGTCCGGAGCTGATGAACGAGACGCATCCTCTTTGGACCAGACATCCGAATGAGTGCACAAAGGAAGAATATCTGGAATTTTATCGGAAAGTCTTTATGGATTATAAGGAGCCTTTGTTCTGGATTCATTTGAACATGGACTATCCGTTCAACCTGAAGGGTATTCTGTATTTCCCGAA
>DFDT01000201.1 GCA_002368865.1 Lachnospiraceae bacterium UBA3821
CACAGATCCGGTCGATCTCATCCCCAAAAAACTCCACCCGGATCAGATAATCTCCGCCCTGCGCCGGATAGATCTCCAGAACATCTCCATGCACCCGGAAAGTGGCACGCTTTACTTCCATATCATTCCGATCATACTGCATATCGATCAGTTCCCGGATCACCTGATCCCTGTCCTTGGTCATTCCCGGACGCAATGAGACCACCATGTCCTTGTACTCATCCGGACTTCCCAGACCATAGATACAGGACACACTGGCCACAACAATCACATCCTTCCGCTCCGTCAACGACGCCGTCGCCGACAGCCGCAGCTTGTCAATCTCGTCATTGATCGCAGAATCTTTTGCAATATAAGTATCCGAAGACGGTACATACGCCTCCGGCTGATAATAATCATAATAACTGACAAAATACTCTACCGCATTCTCCGGAAAAAACTCCTTCATCTCCCCGTAGAGCTGTCCGGCCAACGTCTTGTTGTGACTGATGATCAGCGTGGGCTTCTGCAGCGCCTGAATCACATTCGCCATGGTAAATGTCTTACCCGAACCCGTCACGCCCAACAGCGTCTGAAACTGATTGCCCGCCCGAAAACCGTCTACCAGATCCTTTATCGCCTGAGGCTGATCTCCGGTAGGCTGATATTCACTATGCAATTTAAACCTGTTTTCCATCCCACTCATCAATATAAACTTTCCTCCAAGAATCCAGTCATTCTCCGCTTTGCGACGGCGAGAGACTGATCAGAATATAGCGATCCGTTTCATAAATATACCCCTCCTGAGGATACCCGGGCATGTCCTTTTCCTCCCGAAGCGCAACCGCCTCCTCCAGCCATTCTTCTCTGTCAATATAGGTAAACTCATCATAACCCAGCATTGCCCACAGATTTGTATATTGCTGGTATGTGAGGACAGATGCATTTTGAAATGGATTGTGGGCCCATGTTAACACAGACAATAACGGTGACTCCGCATAAGCATATCCAAGTCCCTCATAATTCATATGAAATTTCTCTTTCAAATGAATATCGATCGGATCCGTACATCTGCAGATCATACGATATTGCCATGAGGAAAAAGGAATACACGCTGCCTCATACAATTCCCCACTTGGCAGAGTTGCTCCTTCCACTACAAGCGGCTTGGAGGTATCATACCCCGAAAGCAGATCCTCTGCCACGTGTATCATGATCGTCGATGCCTCCTCATATTTTCTGTAATCCTGGATAAACCATTTATTCATATCTGCACTCTGGAAAATGCAAACCAGAATACCGCAGACAGCCTGTATGGTTAAAACAAGCTTTTTGCGTCCGCATTTCACCCCGTAAGCCCCGATCAATAAAAAAGCAGACAGGGATATGATCGGGAGAAACTGCGCCGAATGATACGACTCCGGTCCCCCACCGACAATACTCATCACGATCTGAAACAATACGATAGCACATACGCACAAAATCGGATAAATATCTCTTCTCTTTATAATCGCCAGAAGCGAGATCACACACAGCACACCCATGCTGATGACATAAACAGTGATTGGCAGATAGACAAACGCCTGCACATAATATCTGAGATATAATTTTTTGATCAACAGCGATATACTGCCCGGTTCGGAAAGCAGTCCCCCAAATACCTGATTATACCCGATCGATAACTCCGCCAGATGATAACACTGCTGGATCACATACAACACACCTGTGCGCAACAGCACAACAACCAGGCAGACCGCCATACCTTTTACGATCCAGCCCACGATCGAGCCGCCATACGCATGCGTTCCCGATTCCACTGTGTGAAGAATAAAAAATATCAATATCGCACCGACAACAAAACACTGCAACATTGACTCATAGCATCCCACAGAAATTGTTAAGAGCACCGAACAGAACAATAAACGAAGCAGCACATCCCGCCTTTCGCATCCGCGCCTCATCGATTCATAGAATTGATATAACGCCATGGCACACAGACAGTATCCAATACACATTCCGTTATGCAGATAATATACCCACAATTCGCTGAGAATAGAATCGGAAACAAACAACGCAACGGCAATTGCAGCGATTGGTTCTGGAATCCGTAATCCACACTCCTCAAAAACAAGGCGGATCGTTCCCGCCCAAAGCAACGCCCCGACGCAAAGCAGGATCAGCGCAATCGTTTCCACCAGTGGAGTAGGCCAGGATATGATATTGAGATGCAGGATCCGGTTCAGAAAAAACAGTGTCCACCTTCCGGAATTGACCGCAAACCCGGTTTCATAGTACAGCCTCATATCGGTATCATCCACGCCGATCGCAAAGTGTGAGATGGCGTATCCATAACTGACCAGTGCAAAAAGGATCACAATACAGATAGACGGATTCTTTATCATAGAAAACGTTTCAACGAATAATTTGTTCTGCTTCACCTCATCACCTTATCTGCTTCTTCAGCTCTTCCTTCGCCTTCTCCAACTGATTGTCGTAATGATCCTCGGTGCCGTAATAGGTCTCCCCGTCGAACTCGCAGACCACATCCGGCTCAATACCGGTGCCGTGGATATTCCGCCCGTTCGGCGTATAGTAGCTGCTGATGGTCATCTTCACCGCGGAGCCGTCCCCCAGGGAAAAGATCTGCTGTACGATACCTTTTCCGAAAGTAGTGGTTCCCACCAACGTTCCCAGCTTATAATCCTGGATCGCACCGGAGAGGATCTCCGCAGCGCTGGCGGAATTTCCATCCACCAAGACCACCAGCGGAAGCTTCCATTCCCGAAGTCCGTCGCACTTATACTCCTTGCGGGTTCCCTCTTTATCCTCCGTATAGACGATCAGTCCTTTCGGCAGGATCATGCGCCCGATATCCACCACAGCACTTAAATTTCCGCCGGGATTTCCCCGCAGATCCAAAATCATTCCCCTGGCATCCGATCCCTTTACCGTAGCCAGCGCATCCGCAAACTGATCCACCGTCACCTCGTCAAATTCCGTGATCTGGACATATGCCATCTGATCGTCCAGCATCTCATATTTGACGGTAGGGCTTTCCACCTTTCTTCTGGCCACCACCTTCTCGATGTAATCATTCTCCCCACCCCGCACCAACGTCAAAGTCACCGTAGTTCCCTCCGGTCCTTTGATCAGCGCCACCACTTCGGACAGTTCAAGCCCCTGCGTCGATTGGCCGTCCACCTTGTAGATGAGATCGTTCGCCCGCAGATCCGCCTCCTCAGCCGGCGTTCCCTCAATGATACCGGAAATTTTGGGCAGCGATGTATCGGTATCGATGGAAACATATGCACCCACACCATAATAGATCCCCTGGGTCTGATCCATCAGGGAATTCAGTTCATCCAGCGTGTAGTACACGGAATACGGATCGTCCAGCGCATCCATCATTCCCCGATAGAGCCCCGCCTCCAGCTCTTCATCTGTCATATCTTTCAGATAAAATTTTTCATGGATCAGACCCTCCAGCGACTGCACCTTCCCCAGTACCCTATCATTCATAAAAGAGTCATCCCCAAAAATCGCACTCTTCCTGAAGATAATGCTGGTGATGATCAATGCAACCAATAAACCCACTACAAGGCCAAGAGCAAAAAGCCCCCAGCCTTTTCTTTTCTGTTGTTCCATATCCATTTTATTTCCCTCTTTCCGCTTCTCTGCAGGTGTCTTCTGCAGTCACACCCGATCACTGCTTCAAATAATTCCATGGCGATACATAAGAACCGTTTTTACGCACACTGAAATGCAGATGATTTCCCGTAGAGCGGCCCGTACTGCCCACCGCCGCGATAGTCTCCCCTCTGGTCACGATATCGCCGCTCTTCACATACAGTGCAGACGCGTGCATATAGATCGTATACAGCTCGTCGCCATGGTCGATCATAATATAATTGCCCATCGTGGAACTGTAGGTTGCCGCAATGACCTTCCCGTCGTAGGCAGCATAGATCGCCGTTCCCTTCGGTGACGCGAAATCCACGCCGTTATGAAACTGCTGCACTCCCAGCGTGGGATGCATCCGCATACCGTAATCATCCGAAACCCTGGTGTAAGAAGCCAACGGAAACTTGAACTGACCGCCGTCATACGTGAGCACTGTGCCGTTCGCCGCAAGGATTGCCTTCTTCTCCGCATTGATGGCCGCCTCCAGTGCAGCGATCTCTCCATCCTGCTCCTTGATCATCTGCTCATATTCCTTGATGGCTTTCTGCTTCGTGTTGATATCGGACTCATAAGCCGCGATATCTTTATTCTTCTGGTCGATCAGGGCTTCCAGATTCGCCTGTTCCGCCTCCACGCCTTTCTTGGTCTCGTCGAGGATTTCCCGCTCCAGCTCCAGCTGCTGCTCACACAGCTCCACATACTCCCTGGTAGACTTAAATTCCTCATACATCTGTTTATCATATGCGGCAACTTTTTCGATAGAATCCGCATTGTTCACAAAATTCCCGAAACTGCCCGAGGAAAGCAGCACGTCCACCCACTGATTGTTCTGACTCTCATACATCAGCCGGATCCGTGCCACCATGGATCTCTGCTGCGCATCCTCCACTTCGATGGCCCTGTCCAGTTCTTCCAGCGTCTCGGAAATCTCCTGCTCCTTGGCCTCGATCTGGGCATTCAATCCTGAAATATTCTGCTCAATCTCCACCAGCTGAGAATCCAGCTGCGCCACATAATTCTTCAGATTCGCCCTCTGCGTCTCCAGGTTTTTCTTGACCTTCTGCAGATCGGTCAGACTGTTCTTCAGCTTCGTCTTTTCTTTCTGCATCTCAGAGATCTGATTCTCTTTCGCCTTAATGCTGTCAGATGTAATAGATGACATGGACGTCGCTGCCTGAGCAGGAAACCGTCCGATTCCCACGATCAAACCCAACGCTACGGCAACTGCAATTATTTTTTTATGCTTTTCTCTCACTCTCAATCTGTCGTCCTCTTGCTAAACTGTTGCCATTCCTATTTACGCACTCATGCATCTGCTACACGTGCAAATGTTTTCTCACCGTAGAGATACTGCCCAAAAATCCGATTCCTACACCCACCAGCAAAGATACCGGCGTCAGCACATGGAAGATCTCCTCCACGGACAGGAAATGCAGGAACTCGCTGAGTACCGTAAAACGCCCCGTCACATACTCAAGCGCATAGTTATATACACTGTAGATCACGACCAGCGGAATGATCGCACCGATCAGGCCGATGATCATACCTTCAATCACAAAGGGTGCCCGCACAAAGAAATCCGTTGCACCAATATACTTCATAATGCCGATCTCTTCCTTCCGGACCGAGATTCCCATGGCAACCGTATTACTGATCAGGAAAATGCTGACCGCCAGAAGTACCACCACAATGCCTGCCGACACATAAGCAATCAATAAGTTCACGCCGCTCAGCGTATGCGCCGTCACCGCAGAATACCGAACCTTGCGCACCTCCGGCATGGACTGCAGCCAGGTCACAAGGGCATCCTGCATGGACACATCATTCAGAAATACCTGATAACTATTCTCTCCCTGCAGAGGATTGTCCGGAAATCCGTCCTTGTAATTCTCACCGAAATAATCCCTTCCGAAAGACTCCCACGCCTGATCGTCAGAAACATAGACCACATCGGACACCTCCACTCTCGCAGCGATCATCTGACCGATCTCATCAATGCGCTCCTGCGTGGGAACCTGCCCCTCCGCATGACTTGCGCAGCCGTCCGGGAAATCCCCTTCATAGTGAAAAAATACAGTGACGGACACACCTTCCTCCGCCGTCTTCACCACATGCTGAAAATTCGCTACAATCGCATAAAAGAGACCAAACAAAAACAGACATGCCGTGATCGTTGCAACGGACGCCAGTGAAAACAGTTTGTTTCTGAAAATATTGGCGATCCCCTGCCTAATAATATAAAATAATGTACTAATCTTCATCGATATATGCCCCTTCCTCTTCGTCGCTGACAATGGAGCCCTGCTTTAATGTGATCACACGCTTGCGCATGGCATTCACAATCTCACTGTTATGGGTTACCACAAGGACCGTAGTGCCGGACGCGTTGATCTCCTCTAACAGCTTCATGATCTCCCATGAATTGTTGGGGTCCAGATTACCGGTGGGCTCGTCCGCCAGCAAGATGGACGGCTTGTTCACCAGTGCCCTCGCCAACGCCACTCTCTGCTGTTCGCCGCCGGAGAGCTGACGGGGTCTCGATTTATATTTTCCCGCCAATCCCACCGTAGCCAGGATCGTGGGCACATTCCGACGGATCTCCCTGCCGGGCGTCTCCACAATGCGCTGGGCAAATGCCACATTCTCATACACGTTCCGGTCCTTCAGCAGGCGGAAGTCCTGAAACACTACGCCCAGGCATCTGCGGAACTGCGGGATCTTCCTGCGGGGCAGCTTCTTTAAATCAAACCCCATAACATGAACACTGCCGCTGGTCGCTACAAGCTCCCGCAGCAGAAGTTTGATCATTGTTGATTTACCGGAACCGCTGGTTCCCACGATGAATACGAATTCACCGGGATAGATATTCAGGCTTACATTATCGAGTGCCGCATTTCCCTCCGAATAACTCTTGCTCACATTATTCAGACAGATAATGCCGTTCTCTTTTATAAATTCTTCTCTCTCTTGTCTCTTTTTCTCTTTCCTCGTCATCCTGTCCTCCAAAACAGTACTAGTAGTCAAAACTTTCCATGTACTTCATATATTTCACGACCATGAGCGCGATCTTGAACGTAATGGCGTCCTCAAACACGCGCAGATCCAGCCCGGTACTCTTCTGCAGTTTATCCAGCCGATATACCAGCGTATTTCTGTGAATGAACAACTGTCTGGATGTCTCGGACACATTCAGGCTGTTCTCGAAAAATTTGTTGATCGTCGTCAATGTCTCCTGGTCGAAATCATCGGGGTTCTTGCCCTTGAAAATCTCGCGGATGAACATCTTACAGAGCGGGATCGGCAGCTGGTAGATCAGACGTCCGATTCCCAGCTCATTGTAGGCGATGACAGTCCTGTCCTCGAAGAAGATTTTGCTGACGTCGAGGGCCATCTTGGCCTCCTTGAAGGAACGGCTGACCTCTTTGATCTCCTCGACCACGGTTCCGTAGGCGACCCTGATATCGGAAATCCCCATCTTGTGGAGGTGGTCCTCGATCCCGTGCGCAGTCTTCTCAATCACCTTCTCCCTGCTGCTGCTGTCAGAAAGTTCCTTGACAATGACCACGTTGCTCTCGTCCACCGCGGTGACAAAGTCGGAAGAACTCACACCGACATACTCCTGCATCAGCTCCAGGACGTTCCTGTCGCGGTCCGAGCCGTTTTCGATAATAATGACCACGCGCCATACATCCGGCACGATACGCAGCTTCTTGGCTCTGCTGTAAATATCAACCAGAAGGAGATTGTCCAGGAGCAGATTCTTCATGAAACTGTCCTTGTCATAGCGCTCCTTGAAGGCAGCCATCAGACCCCTCAGCTGAAAAGCCGCCATCCTGCCCACGAGCAGGGTGTTATCGCTCTCGCCCCTGACAACCAGGACATACTCCAGCTGCTGGTCTTCCAGTACTTTAAAAAACTGAAAGGGTCCTGCAGACTGAGAGTCTGCGGGAGAAACGACAAAATCCGGTATTGCATGAACCGCGTCTGAAAAAACGGGCGCAGTAGAAACGACCTCTCTTCCTTCAGCGTCCATAATACAGATTTCCAAGCGTGTAATATCTTTTATCCCTTCAATCGTATTCTGTAAAACCTGATTCGAAACCATCCATCCCACTCTTTCCTGCGAACCCCCGTCCGCATGAACTCATACTAAATACCCTGAATAATATTTTAAAGTAATACTCAATAATTTTCCACAAATTTTTTTATTTTTTTTGTAAAAAATACACAAATGATTTTCAACCTCTTCCTGCCTTTTTTCCGGCTGCTCAATTTCGTTTACTGTGAACCGCATCCCCGAATGCTTTCATAGTAAACAAAGAAGAAGCTGCCGCGCCGTCCTCCACCCCCGGCCGGCCCGTATCTGCTGCAAGGCGGAATAATACCTTACATGGGCCAGTATCATAAAAAAGTCATAAAATAAAAAATGAGAGGACACGCTCATGC
>DFDT01000031.1 GCA_002368865.1 Lachnospiraceae bacterium UBA3821
GAGATGGCTGTAAACGATGCAGAGGGCTTCAAGACTCTGGCAGAGCTTGCTAAGAGCAAGATCGCATAAATATATTATCGGAGTGTTACCGGCGTAGTCAGGAAGATTACGCCGGTTTTTTTGATTTAAAATAGTTTTTAACAATTCGTTGCTTGACAATTGTAAAATATTATACTATGATAACTACATCGGCTGTGATTGGTCATACAGCCGGTGTAAGTGAACATTTTCTTTGGCATTTCGCCGATTTTTTCACTTTTTATTTTTAACATCGGATCCGAAAAAGGTTTTATTTTGTTTACCGTAGAATGAATTGACGGAGTGCCTGAAAATAGACTGCTCTGTCAGGAAAGGAAGGAGCATGGGAAAATATGATAATGTGGATCGGGAGTATTTCACCGATCCGGAGAGGGCTGCGGAATTGTTTTCGGCGGGGGTATATCACTGGCGGTTGAAAATGGGAGGTAGAGATCTGCAAGAGATTGAGCGGACCTATCCGTCCCTGCACAGTTTGTCGGGGACATTGGAACGGGACGCCATCTTTCTGTGTGAGAAGCAGCGGGTAAAGTACGGTCTGGAAATCGAAATACATGCGGATTATGCGATGCCGCGCCGTTTTCTGACTTACGACGCCTGTGAATATGAGAGGGAAGCGGAGCGCATGCGAAGCGAGCATGAGCAGAACGGAGATCTGGTGACTTTTGACGAGATCAAGAGCGGAATGAAACAGTCGGACAGCTTTTATCCGGTCATCAATCTGCTGCTGTATCTTGGAAAAGGACATTTTCGCGGAAAGGATGTTCTGCGGGATTTATTTTCTGTCCCACAGAGGGTCAAACCGTTTGTGTTTGAGAAGATCCAGAATTATTCTTATGCGTTGCTGGAAGCGGAGTATGTTGATCCGGATGAATTTCATACAGATCTGAAATATTTCTTCCGGGCCATGCAGTGTCGAAATGACAAAAAGAAGCTGAAAGGATTGCTTGCGCAGGGGGAATATGAATGTCTTGCCCGAGCGGCACAGAAAGCGATCACGGTTCATTTAAACATTAAGGAACTAACTAAGAAAGTGGTAGAGGAGGATGAGGAAATGTGTAAAGCGTACAGAGATCTGATTGCGGATGAGAGAGCGGAAGCAAAGCAGGAAGGAATTTTGGAGGGAATTCAGGAAGGAATTCAGGAGGGAATCCAACAGATGGTTACCTGTCTGGAGAGGATTAAGAGCGGAAGCTCCAGACAGGTATTGTTGGCGGAAGGTTTTGATCCGAGAGTGGTGGATCAGGCTTGGACGCTGATGCTCTGATGCCGATAGATCCCCACTTTTATTTCACTTCGATCTGTTGTGCGACCAATTGATCTGCGCCGTACTGCTTGCGCAGTGCGGGCTTTTCAATCTTGCCGGTGGCGTTTCTGGGCACATCGGCAAAAATGATCTTCTTCGGGCGTTTGTAGCGGGGCAGTTCTTTGCAGTATTCTTCGATTTCTTCCTCGGTGCAGGTCATGCCCTCTTTGATGGAGATGATGGCGCCGGTAATCTCGCCCAGACGCTTGTCGGGGAGACCGATCACGGCCACATCCTTCACCTTATCATAGGCGCTCAGGAAGTTCTCAATCTGAACAGGATAAATATTTTCACCGCCGCTGACGATGACATCTTTCTTGCGGTCTACCAGGAAGTAGAAGCCGTCCTCGTCCTGCATTGCCATGTCGCCGGTATAAAGCCAGCCATCCTTCAGAGTTTCGGCGGTTGCCTTCGGGTCATTGTAGTAGCAGGTCATGACCCCGGGACCCTTGACGCAGAGCTCGCCCACATCGCCCTGTTTTACAGTATTGCCTTCCTCGTCCACAATCTTGCATTTCCAGCGGTAACCGGGGATGCCGATGGCGCCTACCTTGTGGATGTTCTCCACACCCAGGTGGACGCAGCCGGGACCGGTAGACTCGGACAGACCATAGTTGGTGTCATAGAGATGGTTTGGGAAATATTCCTTCCAATGCTTGATCAGAGAGGGGGGCACAGGCTGTGCGCCGATGTGCATCAGTCTCCACTGATCCAGCTCGTAATCCTCTTTTTTGAGATCGCCGCGGTCCAAGGCATCCAGGATATCCTGCGCCCAGGGAACCAGGAGCCACACGATGGTGCAGTGCTCTTTGGAAACTGCGTCCAGGATGATCTCGGGTGTGGCGCCCTTTAATAATACGGCTCGGCTTCCGGCACAGAGACTTCCCATCCAGTGGAATTTTGCGCCGGTGTGATACAGAGGTGGAATGCACAGAAAGACATCATTTCGGTCGGTCAGATGATGCTTCTGCTCCATCTGCGCAGCCTGCATCAGGCTTTCATGGTTGTGCAGGATCGCCTTCGGAAATCCGGTGGTACCTGACGAGAAATAGATGGCAGCGTCGTCCTCTTCCTCCAGTCGGATCAGAGGCGCTTTGCTGGAGCAGTCAGCCACCAGTTCACGATAGCTCTCGGCAAAAGTAGGGCAGCCGTCGCCCACATAGATCAGCAGTCTTCCCTTGCTTAGATTATCGGCGATCGACTCAATACGGCCGATAAATTCCGGTCCGAAGATCAGAATATGTACTTCCGCCAGGTCGGCGCAGTACTGAATCTCATCCGCAGCAAAGCGGAAATTGAAGGGAACGGCGATGGCGCCGGCCTTCAGGATGCCGAAATAGATCGGAAGCCATTCCAGACAGTTGAACATCAGAATGGCAACCCGGTCTCCCTTTTGGATGCCGCGGGAGATGAGCATGTTGGCAACCCTGTTTGCTTTCTCGTCGAAAACGCTCCAGGTGATCTCTCTGCGGTAAGGGGTGGGTGTGGTCTGCTGGACCAGATCGTATTCCTTCCAGGTGGTGCGGCGGGGATCCGTCATGGTGGGGTTCAATTCCACCAAAGCCACCTCGTCGCCGTAGAGTTTGTGATTTCGTTCCAGTAAATCTGTAACAGGCATTTTTTTATATCCTTTCTCATTTTGGTTCTGTTTCGCAATTATCTATTTAGCCCCGTCCCAGCAAAAATGCTTTCTGGTTCAGTTCCAGGAATTTGGGCGGTACACACTCTTCAATGGCTTTCTGCCATTTTTCCAATGAAATATTGTCGAAATATTTGGAGAGACGTCCCATGAGCACGATGTTGACTGCTTTGGAACTCCCGGCTTCCTCTGCCAGGGCCAGACAGTCCATGGCGTCTACGGCAGCGCCTTTTTTCTCCATTTTTTCAATCAGGTTTTCCGGATAGGAGACGGCACCTGTGATGACGGGCATGGGATCGATCTCCTGTGTATTGACCACAATGCGGCCGTCCGGCTTTAAGTACTCCAGATAGCGGGCTGCCTCCAGCTTCTCAAAGGAGACGATGAAATCCGCCTGCCCCTTGTCGATGATGGGAGAGTAGACCTTATCTCCGAAACGCACATAGGTGACAACGCTTCCGCCGCGCTGACTCATGCCGTGTACCTCAGATACCTTTACATCATAACCTTCTTTTAAAAGTAAGTGTCCTAAGAGCTTGCTGGCAAGCAGGGAGCCCTGTCCGCCGACTCCTACGATCATAATATTTTTTGTCATCTTGTCCTCTCATTCCGCCGCGTAAACGGCTTGTATTATCAACCCTTTTGCAGCGCCCCGAATTTGCAGAGTTGGCTGCAGACACCACAGCCCACGCAGAGGGTAGTGTCGATGACTGCTTTGCCGTTCTTTACACTGATGGCAGGACAGCCCAAACGCATACAGGACTTACAGCCCACGCATTTCTCACAGTCAACCTTCAGAGGCGGTGCTGCCTTCACATATTTCAACAGCACGCAGGGGCGTCTGCTGATGATGACGGAAGGTTCCGGCGCGGCCAGTTCTTCCTTTACCACCTGGTCACATGCAGCCAGATCGTAGGGATCTACAACGCGCACGCGGTTGATGCCCATGGCGCGCACCAATGCCTCCAGATCAATCTTGCCGGCGGGATCCCCCTTGATGTTGTAACCGGTGGTCGGATTCTGCTGATGACCGGTCATACCGGTGATGGAGTTGTCCAGAATGATCACGGTGGAATTGCTCTGGTTGTAGGCAATGTTGGCAAGCCCTGTCATGCCGGAGTGCACGAAAGTGGAGTCTCCGATCACGGCAACGGTCTTTCCCTCGCACTGTCCCGCAGTGGCCTTGTTGAAGCCGTGAATGGAACTCAGGGAAGCACCCATGCAGAGTACCATATCGATGGCGGTGAGGGGCGGCGCGCTGCCCAATGTGTAGCAGCCGATGTCGCCGAGAACGGTACATTTATTTTGTTTCAACGTATAGAACATGCCGCGGTGAGGACAGCCGGCACACATGACGGGCGGTCTGCCGGGCATCTGCTCGTCCAGACGGTTGCCTTTCGGCACTTCCACGCCGAGCTTCTCGGCGATCATGTTCTGGGAGAACTCGCCCTCCATGGGGAGCAGATCCTTGCCGGAGAGTGTGAGCCCCAGCTGTTTGCAGTGATTTTCAATGATCGGATCCAGTTCTTCGATGATGACCAGCTTTTCTACCTTGGCGGCAAAATCCAGGATCAGCTTTTTCGGCAGGGGATTGACCATGCCAAGCTTCAGAATACATGCCTTGTCGCCAAAGACTTCCTTTGCATACTGGTAACAGGTGGAAGAAGTAATGATCCCCAGTTTGGTATCGCCCATCTCCACGCGGTTGAAGGGACAATCCTCCGCGTACTCAGCCAGTCTGCGCATGCGCTCCTCCACCAGGGGATGCTTTTTGATCGCATTGGCAGGGGCCATGATATATTTCGCGGGATTCTTTTCATAGGGCTTCGGATCGGGTACCACGCGCTCCGCTGTGTCCACCACGCTCTGTGAGTGGGCTACGCGGGTGCACATCTTGATGATGACCGGTGTGTCATACTGCTCGGAGAGCTCATACGCTTTTTTGGCAAATTCGCATGCTTCCGCAGAGTCGGAAGGCTCCAGCATGGGAACCTTGGAAGCGATGGCGTGATGTCTGGAATCCTGCTCGTTCTGAGAGGAGTGCATGCCGGGATCGTCTGCCACGCAGATGATCAGACCGCCGTTCACGCCGGTGTAGGACGCTGTGTAGAGCGGATCGGCCGCCACGTTCAGTCCCACATGCTTCATGCCGCAGAAAGAGCGTCGCCCGGCCAAGGATGCGCCGAACGCAACTTCCAGGGCAACTTTTTCGTTAGGTGCCCATTCACAGTAGATTTCATCATATTTGGCGGCTTCCTCGGTCACTTCCGTACTGGGGGTGCCGGGGTAGCTGGAAACCACCATACAGCCCGCTTCGTAAAGTCCGCGGGCAAATGCTTTGTTGCCTAACATCAGTTGTTTCATGTTATACTTTTCCCCTTTTTTATTCGTTCGTAAAATCTCAACAGATGTATTCTAACATTTTTTTCAGAGATAGTAAAGGAATTGCCGAAAATTCTTGACAGACCATAGTGGTTTATATGTATAATAGAGATAGATATTTTGGAAAAAAGAATGCGTTTATAGACATATTTACCAAAAAAAGGATCGCAGATAGATGGGGGGATAAACATATGAAATTTTTACAGAATATCAAGGTGAGGACAAAGTTATTCATTCTGACACTGCCGCTTATGGCTTGTATCATTGCGGCGGTGATCTTTACGGCGGTACAGATCGACCGCACCGAAGAACACGTGACGAGCCTGTATTATGATACCCTGTATCAGGTGAACAGTGCATTGGTGAATGCGGACAGAGATTTTTATCAGTCCATGATCGCAGCCACGCAGTACTATGACCTGAAAAACGGATATACGGATCTGCCGACGCAGCTGCTGCCGCCTTATCTGATCCAGAAATGGAACAGCTTTGATGAAAACCGGGTGCAGGTTGTGGACAACGTGCGTGCGGCGGTGGAGATCGCACAGACGAATGACGAGCTTTATACGGTGATCCAGGCGGATGACGGACTGACCTTTGCGGAGGCCTACGAGAAATTTGAGAAGGGCTATAGCGCGTGGGAGGCAGCGTTTGACCTGAAGGAGAACACCGGCTCCTGGGTAGATTACAATGACCGGTTCAGTTCCACCAGAGCGGTCCTGAATGATATGCAGCTGATCACGGAAACCTGGGCGACACAGGAGCACGAGGCTTTGGAGAAAGAGAATGCCGCAACCATTCGGAATTCCGCGATTGTGTTCGGGTTGCTGATCATTTTGCTGGCGGTGCTGGCTGTGATCATATCCAAGCATATCACTCAGAGCATCATTGAGATCACAGACAAGATGGATCGACTGGCAGAGGGCAGACTGGATGTGGAGTTCCCTATGGTTGAACAGATCGGAAAGGATGAAGTCGGTCAGATGCTGCGCAGTGCGAAGCAGGTGGCTGAGAAGTTTAGGGAAGTGATCGAAAAAGCCAAGAGAATGTCGGAGGATCTCACCGGTGCCGGCACCAATCTGTCCGGATCCGCATCCCAGGCGGCATCTTCCTCGGGGCAGGTGACCAATGCGGTGACGGAGATCTCCAAGGGGGCTGCAGCGCAGGCTGAGAGCGTGGAGAATGCTGCGGGCGACACAGATGACATCGGAAATAATATTGAAAGCATTGCCGCGGATGTGCACCAGATGGATCAGTATGCGGCTGAGATGCAGGCGTCCTGCGATCAGGCGATGGATGCTCTGAATGTACTGATGAAACACAGTGAAGAGGTAACCCGTTCCGTGAAGGATATCGGGGATACGATCTCCTCCACCAATGATTCCGTAAAAGTGATCTCTGAATTTACCCAGGCGATCGCAGATATAGCCAGTGAGACCAATCTGCTTTCCCTGAATGCTTCCATCGAAGCGGCCCGTGCAGGCGAGGCGGGACGCGGATTCGCCGTGGTGGCGGATGAGATCCGTCAGCTGGCAGATCAGTCCAATACCAGTGCGGAGAAGATCCGTGCGATTGTGGATAAGCTGCTGTTGGATTCCAAGGCATCCGTGACGGTATTGAGTCAGTTGAACGAGAGCTTCAAGGTGCAGGAAGCGCAGCTGGATTCCACAAAGACAGATATGGAAAACATGTCTGTGAATGTGAGCAGTGTGCGGGAAACCTCAGGCAATATTTCCGGAAGGATATCTTCCCTGACGGGAGCAAAGAACAATCTGACCGCGGTGATCTCCGATCTGTCTGCAATTTCGGAGGAAAACGCGGCGTCCTCACAGGAGACCAATGCTTCCATGGAGGAGCTGAACGCTACCTTCTCGCTGATCAGCGATTCCGCGTCCAAGCTGCAGGAACTGGCGCAGGAGCTGGCGGACACGATCAGCTATTTCAAAGTATGATCCCAAGGGGGATAAAAGTGGCATAATGACGTGAAAAAGGAAAGGCAAATTACCTTTCCTTTTTTGTGTCACAGATTCTGATTCGTGTTTACGGAAATAAAAAAAGCAGATAACGGGAATCGAACCC
>DFDT01000065.1:0-6610 GCA_002368865.1 Lachnospiraceae bacterium UBA3821
TCTTGCTGACTGTCAGGCTCGCCTCTGCATTTTGGGTATAGGTATTAGTAATCAATGCAACATTTTGTCCGGTACCTTCGTTAATATCTCCTTCTACCAAAGTTATCGGCGTGCATGCCACATTCAATACATATCCCGCTACACTTGCAGACTCTGTATCCTCTTCAAATTCATAAGCTTTCTCAGCAGTCAGATTATAGATTTTAGTTACGGATCCGTTTTTATATACTGTAAAATAATGCTTTGTACTGCCCAATGTTCCATTGGTATTCTGTACATACAGACCAGAATCAGACTCCTTCACAGCCACTTTATAAACGGATTTAACTGTAGCACCATCATTATTTACTATGGCTTTTTTCAACCCAAGTACAGCATTCTTCTTGGTATATGTATTAGTAATTGTAGTGACATTGGCTCCCTCATTAAGCTTCACTGTAGTGCCGCTGTCAATTCCTTTTCCGCTTACCGCCAACGCCAAACCGGTTACTGCGGCATCTGTCGTATCTTCTTCAAAGGTATACTCATTTGTACCTGTGAGACCGGATATAGTCAATCCTACATCACCTACCGGTACCTCAAAGAATGTTTTTGCCCCCAGATTTCCCGATATATCGTTTACATACTGACCATTAGTCTTATCGAATACCGCAACTTTAAAAGACTCCTTTGTTGTGAATCCCGCTGGGCATACTACTGCTTTCTTTAATGTCAGACTTGCTGATCCGGGTGCAGTGTATTTGTTATTTACAAATACATTGCTTATTCCTAATGATACCTCACCTGTACCACCGGGTAATTCTTTCTCATTACCGTCCGTGATACTTACTCTCTCATACCCTGCAAGCCCCAGATCCGGTTCCGTGATCGTGTACTTTACTCCTACAGGCACATTGCTGATCACAACACTCTGACCGGCTTTTAAACTATAATTCTTTTCATCGTTGGCGCCAAAAGAAACAACTCCCTGATCAACGCCTGCTACTGTTACATTATAGTTTCCTGCGGTCGCAAATGATACTTTTATGTCAAATGTCTGGTTCACATTATATCCGGTACCAGCCATCTGCTTGGTGATCACCACGCTGCCTTTAGGCTCACCATAACTGTTCTCTACAACTACTGCATCTACGGTATCCTTCGCAATGGTACCCGTGATACCGGCACTTTGATCAGTTATTGTACTTGCCCCTTTGGTGTATTTCTCAAATGCATATCCTGCCGCATTATCCTCATCGCTCAAATCCTGCTCTGTTACCGTGTACTTCACGCCTTCGGGAATCTCACTGATCTCAAGTGTCTCCCCATCTGTCAATTCATAGGTAACAGTCTTCTGAGCCGTGAAACTTGTATTGCTGGTAGTACTTCCCTTCACTACTTTATAAGTACCGTCAGTATCGAACACAACGTCAATCTTATATTTCTTTTTCGCAGAGTAAGTAGCCGCTCCTTTATCACCCTCAACATTCTTCTTTACTGTCAAGCTGCCCTTCGGTGCGGTATAGTTGTTCACAAATGTAATGGTATCTCCTGCCGCACCTATATTGTGTTCATTATCCGGGGATGTCAAAGTATAATTAGCCGGAATATTCTCTTCTCTCACACGGATTTTCTTAATATCGTCTGTGAGTCCGGAGAGAATTACCGTATCCCCCGCCTTCATATCCACATAGGCTATACCGTTCGTAAATGTAAGCTTGCTGATACCGGAAACACCTGTCACATCAATAGCGCCATTAAAACTGGTATCCAGATTTCCGGCACTGTTTGATATCTCAATCTTCATTCTGAAGGTACGCCCGATATTTGTATCTGTATCCCCCGTAACCTCTTTACGGATCGTGAAGGTATCATCCCTACTGGTATTGTTAAACACTACCTGCGCCTTCTTAATTGCAGTCGTACCGTTGCCGTCTGCATCCACCGCTGAGAAATAGCTGACTGCTCCGGGTACATACGTAGTGACGCCATTCACTACTTTTTCTGTGACGTTGAATATTGCATAAAATACCTGCGTATTGTCTTCATACAATCCGACTGTGCTGTCAGCCTTTCCAACTTCTCTGATGCGATAGACGTTTTTGCCCGCTGCCATTTCCGGAACAGGGATTGCAATCGTACGCTCATCATTAGTTACGATATAGTTGCTTGTGATAGCCCCCGTCGTCACTTTGATCGGTTTAAACGTTTTATCATCATCATCAAATTTTTCAAGAATAAACTCAAATACCTGATCTTTATCAGCATATGCCCCGTCAACCTTCTTGTAGGCCATAAGCTGCACGGTTGTCTGCTGCTTCAGTCCTCTGTATACAAAATGGAATTCACCATTCAAACCAAGTTTTGTATGTCCGGCGCAAATTGCCCATCCGCACGATGTTTTACCAAGGTCTAAAGTCGACCTTTCTTTCGGAACAAGAAACATACCGCCGGCCGTGTCGGTTTCCACATGAGTAGCGCTTGCCAGGTTCCAGACAATATGCTGTGCAATATCATCGGCTTCATCATTCGTTTCACTTCCAAAGCCACCTGTTTGCGTAAATGTGTCAACATACTTCCCCGATCCATTATCAACTTCGATCTTCGCAATCTTAACATCAGCAGTCTTCTTGAAATTGAAAACAATTACCTGATTGGGATTCTTTTTAATTCTTACTGCACTTGTCGTACCAATTACATCAAGATAATCATCCCCATCAAGATAAATGGTAGTACCATCCGGGAAATTGGTAGTATCAATCTCCAACTTACTGTTTTTCACTTTCGGATATATAGTGGCCTCATGAGAAGCCATTTCCTTGGAGATTTCCTGCATCTCTTCAATCATCTTCTGAACTGCAGCATCAATTTCCGACTTAGATGTCACAATTTTTACATAATCCGCACTTCCGTTATCTTTTTTTACCAGTTCCTTTGAATCTTCCCCTATGATCACAACAGGAGTAGCCGGTGTATTTCCTCCAAAGCGCAGTTTATCATTATCTCCTCCAGATGTCTGTATCACTTCACCAACCAAAAATGTTCCCGGCACCTGTATATCTCCATCCCCGGACAGATCAGGATCCAGATTATTGCCATTGGGCGTGTAAGATTTCGTTGCCATATTGGTCTCACTATGCCCATGCTGTGAGATAGAATCAGAAACCACTCCATAATTCACTGATTCACCTAAAACCGAAAGAAAGGTATAGTCTTTTGTCGGTACAGTCTTCACGAGATTGATCACATCGTAATCTGTAGTGCCAACACGGTTTAAGCCCTCATAATACACCTTGTACCCAAGCACATCTTTACCATTCTCAATGTCATAGCATTGAACGGGAGGTTCCGATAGAACATTTGTCATATTAGGGGTAAATCCAGTCTCAGCCTTGATAAGTTTTACACTTACCATTTTCTCCGAGCCGGTATATTTTCCGTTCGTTTCATTACTCCCTTTTTTATTTCCATTCTTGTCATACCAACTGTCCACCGTAATATCAATCTTCTTGCTGGAACCGTTTGTCACCAGCTTCTGAAGATAATATGTAATATCGCCACTGTAATGTATCAAAGTGGTTAAAACCCATACATTATCTTCTTCCGTAATCTCAGTTGCCTTGTCAAAATTCAGACGGATTACATAACTGTGGTCTCCCTCATCATTTTTACCAATGTTCACAACCGCCTTATCTGCATCACTGGTCGTACCCAAAAATTTATATCCGGAGATAGAATCCGACTGCTTCGTTACCTGTTCGTAGGTGAGATTGGTCTTTGTACCACCATCTGTAAATTCAATGGTGTCTCCGTAATATAGTCTGGCAGAAGGAGTATATAAATCAGGATCAAAGGAAGCCATAGAATTCCACTCCAGACTTTTCTGATCATCATCCGTAGCAAATGAAGCAAAATGTGTCACATGAACTGTCTGGCTTGGCTGATTAATATTTGCAATGTCTTCAAATCCCCATCCAGCCAACTTGCCATCAGAATCCTTCAGTCTGATCACAATATGATAAGACTTTCCTGACTCTGTCGTCAGGTCTGGCGCAGTAGGCGTTACATAATCGCTGCCGTAGAAATTGATCGTCACCGGATAATCCACCACCGGCTCCGCCGCCTCCGCCTTCATCACGAACGCGGGCTCGATCAGCCCCAGCATCATTGCAAATATCGCCAGATACGCCAACACCTTTCTGAAACCTTTAAAACTGTTTTTCCCATCCTTTTTCATAACCTTTTCCTCTCCTTTTCACCGTTCTTCCGTGATCGGTGCCTAATACCAATGCGTAAACAACAATTTTGCCACTGTCACAACCCGCACTTTGCTCGATCCGCATGTGGACAGGACAATACATCTGTCCTCCTCCGTCAGCGGCTCCTCCGCAAAATAGGCCCTGCTGTCTCCATAGTCCTTCAATGCCTCCCACAGCTGCACCGGATCCTGCGGTTCACTGTGTGTGTAAACAAACTCTCCGGAGTCGTCCTTCACAAAATTATCCGCCAACAGATGCACGTCCGAGTATGACGTGCAGGCGACGATCTCATAAAGACTGACCGAATCTTCCTCATAGGTAAATATATATTTATGTGACTCCCTAAACTGTGCATTGTTATGATAATCATGCACCTGGGCGAACATGGTGCCGTTCTTCATGTTGTGCCCGTAAAGGATCGTCACAGGATCCTCCAGATCGGGGGAATTGATATTTTCCATGAATATACAGCCGGGATACCCTGCGCTGCCATCCAGGTTGCGTTTCAGATAGTAATCTCTCTGCGACGCATTTCTGAGGATCGGATAATCAATCTTGGTGTCCGGGATCATAATATATCCCACTACATCGCTGTTGACCTCCCGGTAGGCTGCGAAATCCGGTCCTCCGTTCAGGTACTGCCTGTAGCTTTCCGGATCCTCACAGGTTTCCAGAAAATCTTTCATTTTCTGTTCATTCGCCTCGCGGTAGGCCTGCTCCTGTTCCTCGGGCGTCTCCTGCTGTTCCTTCGGCTTCTGCGCCACATCCGTGATCCACGCCGTTCGATTCAGTTCCTCATACACTTCCTGCTGCTGCTCGTTCTGCCTGTTGTACCCGATCTGATAGATCACATAGATCAGAATGATCAGTAACGCCGCTATGATGATCCCGATCAGGGCCGGATATTTTTTGAAAAAATCCCGGATCGAGAACTGTTTCCATTTCTCCTTCATTGTTAACTTACTCGCTCTTTGTTATCAATATATTGTGTATACAATTTGCAAAAATACAATATTTTGCGGTGCATTTTCCTGTTTTTAAGGACACAAAAAAGGCGTTCCTGCCTTTTCTCAAGTTCAGAAATACCTTATCTTATTGTTGCAAAAGTAACGATGTGCTTTGGCAATTTTCATCATTCAAGCTAACATGCACAGTTCTATTATATCACGGTTTTTTGATAACGCAAGTCATTTATTAAAAAAATGCTGCCCATAACTTTTCGCCATGGACAGCATCCCATATTTCTTCAATATCCGTCAGCCCTTTACACCGCCGAGCGCCACGCCCGACACAATGTATTTTGACAATATGAGATAAACAACGATCACCGGGAATATAGAGAATGCAATCATCGCATAAACCTGCCCCATATCAAACTTCAGGAAGTCTGCGGAACGAAGGTTAGCGATCAAAATCGGGAGCGTCTTCATCTTGCTGTCGTGAAGGATCAACTGCGGAGTAAAGTAATTGTTCCAGCTCGATACGAACGAGAAGATTGCCTGTACTGCCAGTGCCGGCTTCATCAGTGGAATCACGATGCTGTTGAAGATCCGTATCTCACCAGCTCCGTCGATTCTCGCCGCCTCAAGCAGTGCTAACGGAAGTGTGCTCTCCATGTACTGTTTCATATAGAAGAATACCACCGGCGACGCGATAGCCGGAACAACCAACGGTATGAAGTTATCCTCCAGCTTCATTCCTCTGATCAACTGCAGGAAACCGAGTGCGGTAACCTGTGTCGGGATCATCATAATCGCAAGAATGAACGTGAAGAGAAAATTCTTCAGTGCAAAATCATAAGCATGCAATGCATACGCCGTCATTGCTGAAAAATAAACACAAAGTGCTGCCGTAAGACCCGATACCAAAATACTGTTGATCATGCCGCGCAATACCGGTTGGGAACTGTGGAACAGATTGTCAAAATTCTTTAACAGATTTCCTCCGGGCACTGCCGTAAATCCTGAGGTGATCAGTGAACCGTGGCTTCTGGTTGCATTGATCAGCAATACATAAAACCAGAACAGACACATAATGCTCACTAACACCAAAACAATATAACAAACCGCTCTCCGGAAACGCATATGCGCGCCGGCGCTCTTATGATTATCAACATTCCTATTTGTTTGATCAGCCATTTCTCTCTACCTCCTTATCTCATTCATCATTTTTCTTGTTTTTCCTTCTTCGGTCCGGTGAGCTTAAAGACGATAAAGCTCAGGATACCCGTCAGGATAAAGAGGTAAACCGAAAGTGCTCCGGCCATACCAAAGTTCTTGCTGTACAGATGCTTATTCAGATACATGATAAGCGTCATGGAAGAACGAACCGGCGAACCTGCACCATCTGTCAGGATCTGCGGTACATCGAAC
>DFDT01000065.1:6671-11395 GCA_002368865.1 Lachnospiraceae bacterium UBA3821
ACATCTGCAGACCGCCGATCAGGGACGTGATCAACACATACACCAGGATCGGACGAAGCAGCGGAAGCGTGATCTTCCAGAAAATCTGTCTCGGCGTTGCGCCATCCACCTCTGCAGCTTCAAACAGGGAGGGATCAATTCCCATCATGCCGGCCATCAAAAGGATGGTCGTATTTCCGAACCACATCACAAAGTTCATGAATCCGATCAGTATTCTCGTCGCGGAAATACTGGAGAAGAACTTAAACGGCTCACTGAGGATACCCGCCTGCACCAGCATGGAATTGATAGGGCCAGCGTCCGCAAACAAGGTAAAGAACAGCATGGAAAACGCTGATGCCATGATCAGATTCGGCAGATAAATAACCGTCTTAAAAAACCTCTGTCCCTTCAGCCGCAAGCTCGGATCGGAAAACCACGCACCCAGCAACAGGGATAAAATAATCTGCGGCACGAATCCGATCAGCCATACAATGATCGTATTTGAGAAATATTTTCCGAGGTCACCCTCCGTAATAAGTGTCTTGTAATTCTCAAGACCGATAAATGTAGGTCCGATCTGCTTCAGACCTGCCATGTAATTTTCAAAAAAACTGTAATAGATCGTCGTACATAACGGTATCAATTGAAAAACGATAAACGTCACCATAAACGGAATTAAAAAGATATAGCCCCACCGGTTATATCTGACAACCTTCCCCCGCTTCACCTTGCTCATACCCAACCCTCCGTATTATTTCTGCTTTCCCCGGTCATAAAGAAAACAAAGTGTGCCTGCCTGTTCAGACAGGCACACTTTATAATGCCTAAAAACCTCTTGAATTAGAATAGCTGCATTATTTCAACATATCCTTCAGATCAGGATACTTCTCACCAACAGCCGTCTTGAATGCTGCGATCGCCTCATCCTTTGTAGTGTACTTACCCTCGAAGTAATCCTTGAATACCGTCTGGAAGGACTCGTTACAACCCTGATCATAAGGAGAAGTCTTGCTCATATCAACAAGCTCAGCACCCTTAGCAAGCATCTCATAAGGGTTCTGTCCGCCCAGGATCGCAAGGTTACCGGAAGCATCAGCTGCCAACTCCTTCAGAACCTCTTTGTTGTTTACACAGTCGGAATCCTTCTGTGCGATTTCCTTCATAACTGCATTGTCAGTTGTCATGGTAAGGATGATATCCTTAACAAGGGTAGGGTTGTCAGTACCCTGTGCTGCGCAGATCCATGTACCGCCCCAGAAGAAGCCCTGAGGTCCGGTGGTCAGACCCCAACCACCCTGGTTTGCGATGGTGCCTTCTTCGCTGGCACCCATGGAGAAGTTAAAGAACCATGCCGGTCCAAAGTATGCGAATACCTTCTTGGTATCCTTCGGATTAGCCTGGAAGCCACCCTTCCATGTGCTGCCGTCCCAAAGAGGATCGGTGGTGGTGTAGCCCGCATCATACAGAGCCTTGGAATCATCTACCCATTTCATGATATTGTCATCGATTGCAAACTTTCCATCCTTTACCCAAGGAGTGGTTACATTGTTAGAGTATACACGGAAAGAATCGTTTACACTTGCTTCGACCAAATAGCCTTTCTCGCCAAGCTTTGCAGCGGTATCATTGAAAGACTTCCAATCCTTTACAAACTCCTGAACCTTTGCAGGATCATCTGTTCCAAGAACTTCCTTAGCCATCTCACGGTTGTAGATCAAACCTGCGGAACAAGCCTGCCAGGATGCACCGCGGAGTGCACCGTTCGCATCGGTAACGATATCCTTGGTGTACTGATACTGCTTGGAAAGATCAGCGTCGCTGATGCCCAACTCAGACAGAGGCATTGCAACATTAGCATCTGCGTCAACATACTTCAAAGCGTAGTCAGCCTCGATCAGGAAGATATCTGTTCTCTTGTCGGCATCCAGGCTTGCGTTGCCGGGAAGCACTGCATCCAGCTGATCCTGATATGCATTTCCCTTGTTAGCCGTAACAATGAAGTTAACGGTTACATCACCGATCTTACCACCCTTGGTAGCGTCCTTGGGATCTGCCTTCTCGAATCCGGGATAGTGATCTGCAAGGCGGTTAGCGAACTCCTCATTCCAAACCTGGATGTTCAGAACCTTACCCTCTGCTGCGTCATTACCCGCTGCACTGCTGGGCTGCACTGCCTGACTGGACGGCTGTCCTGCGCTGGACGCAGGAGTGTTGGTTGTGCTTCCGCTGTTACAGCCAGCCATCATGGATGCTACCATAGCGGAAGCAAGTAAAGCACTAAGTACCTTCTTCTTCATTTTTATTCCTCCCTTTAAAAAATGAATAATAGTAATTGCATTTATAATTATACCACTGCTTTCGCAGTAATACAAATGCCTTTTTTAAATTGTTTGCAGATTCGCCACCGATTTTCCCTCGATCAGATGTCCCTGTATAGTGACCTGCTCGATCAGTGTAGATTTCGGTCTCTCGATCAGGCTGATCAACTCTCTCGCAGCCGCCACGCCGATCTGCTCCGTATCCTGCTGTACCGTTGTCAACTGCGGCTGCAGGTGTTTCCCCAGCGGAATCCCGTCATATCCGGCCACCGAGATGTCGTCCGGTATGCGTAAGTTTCTCTCCCGAATCGCGTTCATCCCTCCGACCGCCGCATAATCATCCGGATACAGGATACAGGTGGGCGGTTCTTTCAGATCCAGAAGCTCCTCCGTCACCCGATAACTTTTATCTGTATTGCGGTAAGGCGCCTCCCGCACATATTCATCTGGGATCTCCAGCCCAAATTCCTCGGCCGTCCGGTAAAAACTGGCCAGGCGCTTTGTCGTCACATTAGACGCCGCCCCATGGATATAAGCGATCCGTTTGTGTCCCTGCCTGCAGATATATTCCATCAGTTCATGCATACCGCCGGCATTGTCGGAAAGCACTGCAATATGGTTATCATATATGTAGTCGATCGTCACCACCGGAATATTGCTCTGCACCAGCTCCGAGACCTCCGGGTCATCGAAATCGATACAGGCGATCGCCACTCCGTCAAAGCCCCGGTATCTGCTGTGCTCCAGATAAGTCATCCTGTCCTTGCGGTTCTTGCTGCTATTAATAAAGGTAATGTCATAACCGCATTTCTCAGCCATCCGTTTAAAACTGTCCAACACACTGGCAAAATAATCATGCGTCAATCCGCTTCTCGCATCATCCACAAACAGGACTCCGATTCCGTGGGTCTTATTTGTCTTCAGCGCTCTCGCAGAAGAATTCGGAGAATACCCCATCTGTCTGGCAACCTCTCTGATATGCTGTTTGGTTTCCTTTCCAATATCGCTGTGATCATTCAGTGCCTTGCTGACCGTCGCCACCGATACGCCACAAGCTTTGGAGATGTCCTTCATCGAGACCATAACCTGCTCCTTGTCTGTCGTTGGGCATCCAGTGACACCGCGTCGTATTACTTAATCGTTTTCGTAAAACAAATATATACCTTTTTGCTAACTTTTGCAACAGTTTTTAGACTTTTTTAATCATTTTGTCTATATTTTACAGATTTGAGGTGCTATTTTTGTGTATTTTTTCAAACTTTGTTCGAAAACGCGAATTCTTTTTAGTTTCTATTGCATTTTTGTATTTAGTCCGGTATAATTTTATCCAGGCAATTCATTACTTAACGCTACTTAAACGTTTAATTAATGTAGTCAAACGCGGTATCAAAAACTATATGAACGGAGGTTACAAGCTATGAAATTTGGTTACTTTGATGACGCAGCGCAGGAATACGTCATCACCACCCCCAAAACGCCCCTGCCCTGGATCAACTACCTTGGCTCAGGGGAATTTTTTACCCTGCTGTCCAACACCTGCGGCGGCTATACCTTTTATAAAGATGCAAAGCTGCTGCGCCTGACCCGTTATCGTTACAACGATGTGCCCGGCGATGTGAACGGCAAATACTTCTATATTAAAGAGGGAAACACCGTGTGGAATCCCGGTTGGAAGCCTACCAAGACCGAGCTTGACTCCTATGAGTGCCATCACGGTATCGGCTACAGCCGCTTCGTTTCTTCCAAAGATAAATTGAAAGCTGACCTCCTTGTGTTTGTACCCAACGAGGATAATTGCGAGATCAGCAAGCTGACCCTGACCAACAAATCTGACCAGGCAAAAGATTTCTCCGTATTTTCTTATGTAGAGTGGTGTCTGTGGAATGCGGACGATGATATGAAGAATTTCCAGAGAAACTTAAGCACCGGCGAGGTTGAGGTGGTCGGCTCCACGATCTATCACAAGACCGAGTACCGCGAGCGCCGCAACCATTACGCGATCTATTCCGTGAACGCGCCGGTTGCCGGATTTGATACCAGCAGAGATGCTTTCTTAGGCGCTTACAGAGGTGCCGACGAACCCGAAGCCGTGGAGAACGGTGCCTGCACAGGCTCCATCGCCAGCGGCTGGTCGCCCATCGCAGCGCATCAGCTGAATGTAAAGTTGGCTCCCGGCGAGAGCAAGACCTTTGTCTTCGTGCTGGGCTACATCGAGAATCCCCAGGAGGAAAAATGGGAATCCTACGGCATCATAAACAAAAAACGCGCCGAGGCAATGCTTGCCAAATACAATACCACCGAGGCAGTGGACAAGGCCTTCGCTGAGCTGCAGGATTACTGGAAAGCGTTGCTCTCCAAGTACACTGTAAAGAGCGACAACGACAAAGTAAACCGCATGGTGAACATCTGGAACCAGTATCAGTG
>DFDT01000131.1 GCA_002368865.1 Lachnospiraceae bacterium UBA3821
AGCAGTCCTCGTAGGGCAGGATGGACGTCTCGAAGGTGCCGATCTTCTCAGAAACTTCCACGATCTCCTGCTTGTCAAAGCCGATGAGCGGTCTGTACACCGGCAGCTCGCACACCTCGTTGGTAGCGATCAGGGAATTCATGGTCTGGGACGCCACCTGCCCGATGCTCTCGCCGGTGATCAGTCCGAGACATTCCGTCTCCTTCGCCAGATGCTCCGCGATCCGCATCATATAGCGACGCATGATGATGGTCAGCTCCTCGTGCGGGCACTTCTCATGGATATAGAGCTGAATGTCGGTAAAATTGATGACATGCAGATAAATGGGGCCGGTGTATCGGGACACGATCCGGGCCAGATCCACCACCTTCTGCTTCGCCCGGTCGCTGGTATAGGGCGGCGCATGAAAATACACCGCGTCAATCTTCACGCCGCGCTTTGCTATCATATAACCCGCCACCGGGGAGTCGATGCCGCCGGACAGAAGCAACATCGCTTTGCCGCCTGTGCCCACCGGCATGCCCCCGGGGCCGGGGATGATCTCGGAATAAATATAAATCTTCTCGCGGATCTCTACGTTCAACATAATGTCAGGCTCATGCACATCCACCGTCATCTCGGGGTACGCATTCAGGATCACCTCGCCCAGATCCATGTTGATCTCCATGGAATCCTTGGGATAATCCTTCCGCGCTCTGCGGGCATTCACCTTAAAGGTCTTGTTCCGATCCGGGTAGACCTCCGCGATATAACTGACAACTGTGTCACAAAGTTTTTCAAAACCTTCGTCCTCCACGCCAACCACGGGACAGATGCCGGAGATGCCGAAGACGAGCTGCAGATGCTCCACCACCTCGTCAAAATCGAACTCCGTCTGGGCATCCACATGGATGCGCCCCTGGGTCTTGTGGATCAGGAATTTCCCCTCACATTTTTTCAGTGCATATTTGATCTGATGCACCAGTGCATCCTCGAAGAGATGGCGGTTTCTGCCCTTGATGCCGATCTCTGCGTATTTTATCAAAAATGATGTAAACATATTTTTCCTCCCGCGACAGCTCACGCCCTCCGTGTATATCTTCGCAATACAGGAATTTTATCATATAAAATCTGCAATGTATAGTCCAATTCTTCCATCGTGGTAAAAACAGAAAAGCTGAAGCGGATCGTGGAAGTTAACAGTGACGGGTCCACTCCCATGGCCTTCAAAGTCGCAGAAGGCTGCGGTTTGTGCGCCGAGCACGCGCTGCCCGCGGACACATAGATCCCGGCATCCTCCAACGTGTGCAGCAGCACTTCGCTCCGCACACCCGCAAAGGAAACGCTCACCACATGGGGCGCGGTCTGTTCGATGCAGGCCCCGCACGCCGAACCGCCTGGCTGCCCGCCGGCCTGCCCGTTCATCGGCAGTCCATTGACCTGCACGCCCTCGATCTTTGACACGCCCTCGATAAAATGCTTCTTGCAGGCATAGAGCTGCGCCACATCCTCGTCCAGCCGGTCATACAGGATCTCTGCCGCCTTCGCCATGCCCGCGATGCCGGGCACATTCTCCGTGCCGGAGCGCAGTCCCGACTGCTGGCCGCCGCCGTAATTGATCGCCTTAATCTTCGCGCGCTCACTCACATATAAAAGCCCTACGCCCTTCGGTCCGTGGATCTTGTGACCGCTGGCGGAAAGCAGATCGATATTCATCTTCTTCGGATAGATCCTGGCCTTGCCAAAGCCCTGCACCGCGTCCACATGGAACAGGGTGTTGGGGTTCATGCGCTTGATCAACGTCCCCGCCTCCGCAATGGGCTGCACGGATCCCACCTCATTGTTGGTGTGCATGATCGACACCAGGATGGTATCGCCTGTCATGGCCTTCTGCAGATCCTCCAGCCGGATCCGCCCTGATCTGTCCACCGGCAGATACGTCACGCGAAATCCTTGTTCCTCCAGGTATTTCATGGTCTGCAGTATTGCCGGATGCTCGATCTGGGTGGTGATCAGGTGCTGTCCCCGCCTGCGGTTCGCCATGGCGCAGCCGATCAGCGCCAGGTTATCGGATTCCGTGCCGCCGGAGGTAAAAAAGATCTCTTTTTCGTTACACTTTAAAATTTTTGCAAAGGTCTGCTTCGCATCCCGGAGATAATTCTCCGCCTGTACGCCTTTTCTGTGCAGGCTGGACGGATTGCCGTATTCCTCACACATCAGCTTCTTCACCAATTCCGCCACATCCAGAAAAACCCGCGTGGTCGCGGAATTGTCCAAATACACTTCCATTGCCGTAACTCCTTCGTCAATTTCTTATCTATATTCTATGCAGAAATCGGGGTTTTGCTCATGCTCACTCGTTTTTGCTCACTCATCTTTTCCTTCCAGCAGATAGGAAAGCCAGGCCAGTACCGTCATCCCTGCCGTTTCCGTGCGCAGGATGCGTCTGCCCAGCGTGATGGGCTCCAGTCCGTGCTCCATGGCTGCCTGAACCTCCGTCTCGTCAAAACCGCCCTCCGGACCGATAAATACGGCAACCTCCTGCCCCGGTGTGATGGCCTCAAGCAGTGTTCTCGTCTTGTCCATTCCCTCCGCCAGCTCATACGGGATCAGCTTCACCTGCATCCCGGCCGTAAACTCCAGGGCATTCTTCAGACTCATCGGTTCCGAGATCTCCGGGATGATGGCACGCTTGCTCTGCTTTGCCGCTGCCTCCGCGATCTGCTGCCACCGGGCGGTCTTTGCTTTCGCTTTCTTCGCATCCAGCTTCACCACACAGCGCTTCATCTCCACCGGAACCACCCGGTACACGCCCAGTTCCACCGCCTTCTGGATGATGAGCTCCATCTTATCCGCTTTGGGCAGCCCCTGAAACAGCGTGATCTTCACCGGAAGCTCCACGCCGTCCTCCTTGACGAACCGCAGCTCGCAGTCCACAGCTCCAAATCCACATGTGGATCCTCCGTCCGCGGATTGCCCTCCCGCCGACTGCCCGCCTGCGGACGGTCCCTCCGCTGCTTCCCGGAATGCCCGGACAGCGCACCGGTACTCTTTCCCATCCTGTCCGTTGGACACGGCCAATTCCTCCCCGGGCTTCATGCGGAGCACATTTTTGATATGATTCACATCCGGGCCCGTGATCGTCACGGTCTTATTCTCCAAATCAATCTGCGAAGTATCCACAAAAAACTGATACATATCTACACCTGCTTCCGCGCCGTCACGGAGACCCACTCGCCCTGATACGTGACTTCCAGTCCTTCCAGTCCTGCTGCCTTCACGGCCTCCACCACCGTCTGCTCCTTGTCATCGATGATGCCGGACGTGATGTATATGCCGCCCGGTTTCAGCTGATGCAGGATCACCGGCGTCAGCGGCACCAGTACATCCGCAAGAATATTTGCGACAACTATGTCGTATTTCTCGTATCCGACCTTGTCCTGCACAGTCTGATCCGTGATGATATTTCCGATCATCATCTCAAACTGCTCCGACGCAATGCCGTTGGCTGCGCAGTTCTCTGCCACCGCCTCCACGGCACAGGGATCCAGATCCGTCCCCACCGCATGCTTCGCGCCGAACATCAGCGACAGGATCGCCAGGATCCCGCTGCCTGTTCCCACGTCCAGAAGCTCCGTCTCGGGCGTGATATATTTGCGCAGCTGCCGGATACAAAGCTGCGTGGTCTCGTGCATGCCCGTTCCGAACGCCGTGCCCGGATCGATGTGCAGCACCATGCGCGCCTCGTCTTCCGGCTTGATGTCCTCCCAGGAAGGAATGACAAGAATGTCATCTATGTAAAACTGATGAAAATACTGTTTCCAGTTGTTGATCCAGTCCAGATCCTCGGTCTCATCCACCGCGATACTGCCCTCTCCGATCTCGCAGAAGTCGCGCAATTCCTCCAGTTCCGCCCGGATCTTTTCTGTCATGGCGTCCACCGACAATGTCTCATCCTGCACGATCAGACTGCCGTCCTCTTTCCTTTCCACAAAGAAATTCAGGTATGCCACCCCGTCGTCCTCCGGCCCGTCGGGCAGAATGTCCACAAACATCTGCTCCTTTTCTAATGCCGTCAGCGGGATCTTGTCCTCAATCTGCGCTCCCTCCAGTCCGATGTCGTAGAGCGTGCTGATGATGACATCCTCCATATCCGTGATTGTTTTTATCCTGAATCTGACCCATTTCATAAGCTCATCCTCTTTTCCCCATTTTGTTTATAGTAACCCATCCGCGTTTTTGTGTCAAATATTTGCGCTTGCCGTTTTGCGGTTTTGCTTTTATAATCACTTTGAATACCCAAAAAGGAGCAAACAATGCGAAGAATAAAACAACTTACCCTGGGGCTGCTGTTTCTGCTCGCCCTGACAACCCTCACCGCCTGCGGCAAGTCCGGCAAGCTGGACGAGGGAAACTGCGAATGTGTCATTTCTTTTGTGGAGCTTCCGAAAGAATTTTCCATGCTGGAGGAGAACATTCGGGAAAATTTTGAGGTGAAGGTGATTCTGAAAAACATCACCACCGAAAAACTCTATCACATCACACTGACGGAAAAAGAGGACTTCACCGAGACGATCCACCTGCATCCGGGCACCTATCAGGTGTACGGCGCGGCCTCCAGCCAGGCCTCCAACGCAGGACTCACGCTGACGACCGATGTGGACAGCGTGATACTCCGGGAGGAGACTCCTGCGGCGGTGCAGATCCGGATCGCGGACCCGGAGGCCTTCACCGCCCACTGGATGTCCGTGCAGCCCATGCCGGAGATGGTTCTGGCGGATAAATATGACGCGTTGGTGCAGATCGACCGCCAGATTTTCGACCTGCGGGCGGAGGACAATTCCGCTCTGTTCGATACGCTGGATCTGGAATACGACAAAGAGGTCCGCGCCTATGAAAAAATTGAAGTGTCCAATTCGGAAAAGGGCATTACCCTGACGCTCCAGAATAAAAAAGACACTCCTGTCAGTTGGAAAGATTGCAGCGTCATCGGCATTAACGTCACCAAAAACAACGCCGTCTTCCCGCAGGGTGTGACATTGGGTATGGCGCCTTCCGCCGTATGCCACGAGACAGACGGTGTCTACGGCGCGCCGGACAGCTTCACCGGCAGCCTGCTCTTGGGCTGGCAGCTGGACAATACTTACGCGGTCTATAAAGACCCGTCCTCCGGCGACAAGATCACCATAGACTTAGGCGTTAACAACTCCCAGATCCGCGGCATCCGCTACGAGCTGGCGCTGTTTGAGTAGGAGGTGCGGCATGGAAAAATTTTTTAAAGTCCTGAAAGTCAATCTGCTCTCCATCATTGCGCTGCCGCTGCTGATCTTGGCAACCGTCTGTAAGCTGATCGCCAAGGCCATGGAGAAACTTCCCGTGATCATCGGTATTCTGGTGTTTACAGGGCTGCTTGCACTGGGATTTGAGTTTGTGAAAAATCCGGACAGCGGAATGAATGTGATCGCCGGCATCCTTGTCGCATTTATCGTCGCCGGTCTGATCATCCTGGTCCTTATCGCGATCGCGCGGCTGGCCGCAACCGTGGTGTCCGTCATCTGGTACACGATCATCGCCTTTTTTGACGCGATCTACAATGTGACCTACACCGGATTTTTAAAATTGTTCGCCATCTGCGAAAACGACTACCAATATATCAACCTGAACGGCAAAAAAGGGCTGAATGCAGTCCTGTGTCTGTTTTATACGGTTTTGCGAGTGGTCAACCGGATTATTGTGACGGTTGTGTCATTTGCTTTGTTTGCCTCTATTGCGCTGAGCATCCTTTTGATCGGTGGAGCGCTGATCGGTCTGAGTAGCGATTATCAGAAGGATTTCGGTCTGAATCTCTTCGAGGCTGCGGCCCGGTTTGACACGTTTTCTCTGGTATACGGGATTGTGATGTTTATCTGCATTATGGCAGTATTTGTGGTGGTCCTCCTGTCGCTGGGGATCGAGTGGCACGAATGGGCCATGGAGCTGAAAGTCACAAGCGATGAACTCACCGAGAACATCCGGGAGCTGCAGAGTTACGACTGGTCGGTGGCAAGCGCCGGACAAGGCACCGATACCGCTCTGCCCGACGAAACCGTGACCGCCTGTCTGAACAATCTGAACGAACACATCGCCGGTCTGAATACCTTGGGCAGCCAGGTGGAATCCGTGCTGGCAGACAAAGACAACACCCTGCTGCGCAGCACCTGGGGCAATTACTTCCGCAATCTGAGCGAGATCGCCGATGAGTGTTCCGGATACAAAAACGGTATTCCCGTGGACCGCTTCAAACAGCTGATCCCCCAGATCAGGCAGCTCGACAGACAGCGCGACGAAGTCAGCAAACTGGCGGACAAGCTGCAGCTGATCAATGCGGATCCCGTGAAATCCTCTGTTTTCTTTGCCGGCTGCAATACCGTGGAGAAGCTGGACAAGCGGTATAAATCCCTCTGCAAGGCCTATCACCCGGACGAGACCGGCGGCGATATGGAGACCTTCCAGAAGATGCAGGAAGAATATACGAGATTGAAGGCGTCGATGTGATCCGGCGCCTTTTACGCAAAAAGTTTACGCAAAAAGTCAAGAGAAAATCATTCCGTCATGTTATAACTGAATCATCGGACCGATGAAACATCTATGGATGCAAAACAGGAGTTGGCTCATGGCAAATAGTGCTGAAATGCTTATGAATGTCCTTGCGTACATTGAAATGAATATTGCCGGCGAGATAAAGGTTGACGAGATTGCAAAGAACTCTTATCTATCCGTTTCAAGCCTGCAGAAGACATTTAAGTATGTTTTTCATATGACTGTCAAGGACTATATTCTCAGGAGAAAATTCACCTGTGCTGCCAAGGATCTGATCACGACCGATGACAGCATACTGGACATTGCTCTGAAATACGGATATTCAAACCACGAAAGCTTTACCAGAGGCTTTCACCGGGTATGGGGCATTTCACCCAGCGAATATCGAAAAAGCAGGCACTTTACCGGCCATACGCCAAAGCTTTCTGTAAAAAATTTAAGTAAAACGGAGGAAAGCAATATGAGCGGAATGAAATATGACATTGCGGAGCTGTATGATGTGCTGCGGGACCGAAGAGACAAGGCCTATGTATGCGCTGACATAAAGTACCTGATGTGGATCAATGAAAAACTCGGCAGAAAGGCCGGAGACGCTGTAATCCTTGAAACAATGAGAAGAATTGAAGCGGCGTGTAATGATGACGACATATTTCTTCGTATTGGCGGGGATGAATTTGTTGTTTTTACAAACAGCGAGGATAAAGCCCATGCCGAAGACATTGTTGCTCAGGTAGGCAACAACCATGACCGCATTCATGTGGACGGGAAAGACATTGCGGTGGAAACACATATTGGATCTTTTGTGGGATTTCCGGAGAGGATCAGCGCTGAGGTAGTCTTTTATGAAATAGCCAAAAAAATGAGCATAATACACTATCTTGATAACGAAACGTCAGAGGAATAATGATACTCTTTTCATCTGCTCCCGGTAGCAATGCACAGAAGCACATTCCTATATGCATATACTCTTCCCTGCAAATCTACCGGGAGCTTCCAACAAGCATCGCCACACCTGCAACGGATGTCACACCATCTCCTGATTAAAAATATAATATAAGTTGACAAATCATCCAAAATCTTGTATTATTTCTCCACAAGGAAATGGGTTTGTAACCGTATAGTCTTATGGCTTAAGCGGGGTGCTCGTTTCTTTTTTATATTTACTCAATCTCCTTTGCAATCTCCGCAAAATCCACCTCGCATTTATTGTCCCAGATTCCCACCGGCACCTTATCTGCGAAGGTATACTCTATCGGCATCTCAGTCTTGCCATCTGCCCGCTGCTCAAAGAGATAAACTTGTATTTTTTGCTCCTCTGGGTAAATCATCCAATATTCTCTGACCCCGGCGTTCCGATATTTCCTAAGTTTCCTGACCGTATCCATATACCGGCTGCTCGGAGACAGCACCTCGATGACCATATCCGGTGCGCCTACAATACGCGCTTTGGTGATCTGATCCCGGTTACACATCACGATCACATCCGGCTGAACCATCGTTTTGTCGTCCCGATCCAGCTGCACATCTATGGGGGAAATATATGGTTTACAGGAACCGCCGTTCCTTGCCACAAAATTTCTAAATTGTACATAGATCGAGCCCGCAATATCCTGGTGCACCGTTGTGGGCGCGGCCATGTCATAAAACACCCCGTCGATCATCTCGACTCTCCTGTCCTCCGGAAGCGCAAGATAATCTGCCAGAGTTTTGTCTCCGACCTCCGGATCAGGCACTACATACATCAATCTTTCCACCTGATATGCAGGCGCCCCATCCATAACGCCCTGGATATGCTTATTCTCCTTATCATCGTTGTCACTATAGTCTTTTCCCATATAGAAACACTCCTTTCCCTATACAATTGTTTCATTCTCTTACATTCCTCAATTTTTGTTATTTTTTAATTTAAGTGAAATTTGGCGATGCGCCGGGTATGCACTTGCATATTGATAGAGATATACTATCATCATTTTCCGATACTGTCAATCATATATATAATAAATATCCATTAAAAAGGCACCACCTCAGTGATGCCTTTTGCGCATAATTTACGGCGTATAATTGGTATACCACGCATACCTGCTGCTGTCTTTCTCGTAGTAATTAAAATCGCACAAGTAATATTCTTTCCCTTTGGACGACTGAAAATAGTAGAACATCACGGGATCATCCGATTTTTCGGGATAGGTCGATCCCAGCACATGGACGACTCTGTCAAGGTCTGCACCGGTATCACGGAACGTTCCCGCCTGGCTCCGCACATACACGGCCTTGGGATCCGTCTGCTGCTGTGCCATCTCGGTATAATAGTCCACCTGTTCGTCCGCTACGGTACGCCAGGACGTAGCCGGCAGGCGAACACTTCCATAGTGATAGTTGCTGTGAAACCACTCCTCCGCGTCCTTACCGTATGCTGTGATCGTCAATCCGTCCATGCGGTTTTTCTTATTCTCCGTCTGGATCAGCTCCGCACACTTGCACGCCGCTTTTTCAGCCGCGGCAGCATCATCTGTACGGATGATCAGGATATTATATGTTCCGTCCCCTGCTTCGTAGTCCACCCCGGCGTCTTTACACGCCTGATCGATCTCCGCAGTCAGATCCTGTAATACCTTTTGCTGCAGACTGCTCTTAAAATCGTCATGGGTTCCCGGAAGGCTTCCAAAGGAAGTGCCATCGATCCAGATCTCACTCATCTGGCTCCAGATGGAATATTCAAAATCCTGCAATTTATCCCGTAGGACCACCTTTGTTATCTTGTCGATCTGCGTCGTGGAAACCACAGTGCATGGACCATAGGTGCTTTTCGCCTGCCTTGCAAGCGACTTGGGACTTCTCACCTTTCCGCATCCGCCAAGCAGTAATGCCGCAAAACAGATCAGAATAATTCCCGGAAGCAACCGTGCGCGCACTCCGCCCTGCCGGTTTTCCCTTTTTTTCATCGTCCGTATCCTCACTGCTTAGGACAGGATCGGCTTGCATGCCTCTGCCAGTTTATCCTTCTTTGCCTGTGCTTCCGCCAGATCCTTACCCTTTGTAGTAAAGTAGGTCTTGATCTTAGGCTCGGTGCCGGAAGGACGTACGATTGCTGTGGAACCGTCTTCCAGCTCGTAAATCAACACATTTGCTTTCGGCAGTCCGGTCTTCTCCGGCTCATTGTAATCCGTCACCTTGGTAACAGCAATGCCTGCGAAATCCTTCGGCGCATTCTCACGCAGTCCCTTCATGATATCCGCCATCTTGTCCATGCCGGACAGACCGGGGAACTCAAAGGAATCCACCTTGTTCAGATAGCGGCCGTACTCCGCATAGATCTCTTCCAATCTCTGCTTGATGGAAGAACCGATGCTGCGGTAGTAAGCAGCCATCTCGCAGATCAGCATGGACGCGATCACCGCATCTTTATCACGCACATAAGGTCCTGCCAGATAGCCGTAACTCTCCTCGAAACCAAAGATAAAGCGATCCACCTCGCCTGCTGCCTCCAGCTGCGCAATCTGATCTCCGATCCACTTAAATCCGGTCAACACGTGGCGCAGTTCCACGCCGTAGTGCTTTGCAACCGCATCCGCAAGCGGCGTAGATACGATGGACATCACTGCCACAGGATTCTTCGGCATAGTGCCTTTCTCGATACGACCTGCACAGATGTAGTCGAGGAGCAGAACGCCCATCTCATTGCCGGATACCAGCTCATAGCTGCCGTCCGGACACTTCATCGCGATACCCACACGATCCGCATCAGGGTCAGTCGCCAACATCAGATCCGCACCGGTCTCCTTCGCCAGCTCCAGACCGTATTTCAACGCCTCAAAAATTTCAGGGTTGGGATAAGGACAGGTGGTAAAGTAACCGCTGGGATACTCCTGCTCCGGCACGATGGTGATATCCGTGATTCCCATGTCGTGCAGCACCTTGGTCACAGGCACCAGACCGGTACCGTTCAAGGGAGAATACACCAGCTTCAGGCCGGCAGTCTTCGCCAGACCGGGACGTACCTGTCTCGCCTCAATCGCCTCATAAAATGCCTTCTTACAGTCATCGCCCACAAAACGGATCAAGCCTTTTTCCACGCCCTCAGCAAAGGAAATTCTCTTCGCTCCGGTCAGCACATCCGTCTTCTGAATCTCGTCATATACAATCGCAGCCGCATCGTCGGTCATCTGACATCCGTCCGGACCGTATGCTTTATAACCATTGTACTTGGAAGGATTGTGGGATGCGGTCACCATGATGCCCGCATTACACTGATAATATCTTGTAGCAAAGGAAAGCGCCGGAACCGGCATCAACGCGTCGTAAATGCGCACCTTGATCCCGTTTGCGGCCAAAACTCCCGCTGCCTCTTTCGCAAAAATATCGCTCTTCAAACGGCTGTCATAGGAAATCGCCACGGTCTGATTGCCGCCCTGTGTCAAAACCCAGTTGGCAAGACCCTGTGTCGCCTGCCGAACCACCCAAATGTTCATTCTGTTGGTACCTGCGCCCAACGTACCTCTCAAACCTGCGGTACCGAACTTCAAAGAAACCGCAAAGCGATCCTTAATCTCCTCATCATTGTCCTTTACCTTCATCAACTCCGGCAACAGATCCGGATCCTCCAGATCAAACGCGAGCCAACGGTCAAACTCCCCTTTATACATATATTGTTCTCCTTTCCTTTGCCTCTACCCCAGAGACATAATATGCTGCTTCACATAACCAGACTCGAAAAACGCTTTGCGTTTTCCTCGTTGAAATGCTGCTTCGCACCATTTCATTTTACCATAATTAGGTATGGCTCGCAAGAGCGAGGTTTCGCCCTGATTATTGCATTTTTTTCATTTTACAATTATACTCATAGATGTGAAAGGGGTACAAACTAATGGAACAAACACAAAAGCATAAAATTGATCTGAAAACCATTCAGGCATATTTTCTCTATTTTATCCTGTATTCCGTATTCGGCTGGCTTTATGAGGTGACGCTGGAAACCGTTATCTATCGCTGGGGATTCAGCAATCGCGGCGTGCTTTTCGGACCCTACTGCCCGGTGTACGGTGTAGGTGCCTTCGCCTTTCTTTTTGCCATCAATCCGTTGCTGCGCGGCAAACCATGGAAGAAGCGTCTGATGCTCGTGCCTGTGGTCTACGTGCTGAGTGCGCTGCTGGCCACCGCCATCGAACTAGTAACCTCTTATCTGTGCGAATTCGCCATCGGCTACATTCCCTGGGACTACACTGCTTACAAGTATAATTTTCAGGCGCGCATTGCCCTGTCCACTTCCCTGCGCTTCGGTCTGGGCGGTCTGATCTTCCTGTATCTGCTCCAGCCGCTTTTTGAAAAAATGAACGCCAAATTAAGCGACCGCACGCGGACGATCATTTTCAGCGTGGTATTGGGGCTGTTCCTGCTGGATATCGTTGTACATCTGGCACAATTGCTATTCTGATCCGAGGCACAATGCGGGGCGCAATGCGAGATGCAATGAGCCATCCACCCATTCCTCACTCCTCATACAGAAACCGAACCGCCTCATAGATTTCCGCAAAATCCACACGGCACGCACCGTCCCATATCCCCACCGGCACTTTGTCCGCAAAAGTGTACTCCTCAGGCTCCGGGCAGTCCCGGCCTTCCCTCGCCTCAAGGCGGTACACCAGAATCTTTTTATCCTCGGGAAAAACGATCCAGTACTCCCGCACCCCTGCCTCAAAGTATTTTTGTCGTTTGATAAGCGCATCCATTCTCCAGTTGCTCGGAGAAGCCACCTCTACCACAAGATCCGGAGCATTTATGATCCGAGTGGGCGTGATATTTTTTCTGTCACATACGATAAAAACATCCGGCTGGACCACTGTCTTATCATCATGAAAAAGCTGCACATCCGCAGGCGCAATAAACGGCGTACACTTACCTCCCTCTTTTCTGATATGATCCCGAAAAGCACTGCAAATTTCAAGCGCAATGCTCTGATGAATCATCGTCGGACTCGCCATGTCATAAAACACGCCGTCGATCAGCTCTACCCTTGTCCCTTCCGGCAGCGCCAGGTAATCCTCCAAGGTCCTATCACCGGCTCGGTCATATCGATACGCCAATGCAGGCTCCATGACCCGATCCACGTTCTGTGTTTTATTGATTTCATCCCAATCATATATGTAGTTTTCTCCCATTATAATCATCCCCTTCTCCGATAGTGTCTGCTCTTTCTCATACAGAAAACTCATACAAAAACCGCACCGCCTCATAGATTTCCGCAAAATCCACCTGGCACGCACCGTCCCATATCCCCACCGGTACTTTGTCAGCAAAAGTGTACTCCTCAGGCTCCGGGCAGTCTTGCCCCTCTCTCGCCTCAAAGTGGTACACCAGAATCTTTTTATCCTCGGGAAAAACAATCCAGTACTCCCGCACCCCTGCCTCAAAGTATTTTTGTCGTTTGATGAGCGCATCCATTCGCCAGTTGCTCGGAGACGCCACCTCTACCACAAGATCCGGCGCATTCTGCACCCTTTGCCTGGTCAAGCGGTCTCTGTTGCACACCACCAGGATATCCGGCTGGACCACCGTCTTGTCGTCCCCAAAAAGCTGCACATCCACAGGCGCCGCGAAAGTAATACACTTCCCTTGATTCTTTTTTACAAAACTTTTTAAACTGTAATTGATTTCATCAGAAATCATTTGATGCATTGTATTCGGCGCAGCCATATCATAGAATACGCCGTCAATCAGCTCCACCCTCACATCCTCCGGCAGCGCCAGATAATCCTCCAAGGTCTTGTCACCGACTTCGTCGCACCGATACGCCAGTGCAGGCTCCATAACCCTATTTTTATGCGAATGATCCAACACCTCATCCAGGTCATAGATAAAATTTTTCTCCATATTTTATCCGTCCTTTCCAAAAGTACCCATGCGTTCGCATGCGTACTTTTAAGCTCTTAATTTCATTGTTTTCATTGTAATTTTATAAAGGAAATTTTTACGAAAAATACTGAAATGCAATCAAATAATTTATAAGAACTAATATGCGATTAATAAATATGATTTTATATTATAATACAAAGTAAGAAATGTCAATCCATTTTATTCCAATACTATTCTTCCGGCTCTTTACACACATCCACCCACGCCGTATATCCGGTAAATTTCTCCAGCTGTTCCATGGTCATCTCAATGGCGCTGTTGCTGCTGCCGGCGGCCGGGAAAACGGTGTCGTATTTTTTCAGGGATTCATCCAGATATACCTTAACCCCTTCCTTGATCGCAAAAGGGCATACTCCGCCGGGTGCGTGTCCGATATATCCCTCCACTTCCTCAAAGGGGATCATCTTCGCTTTCTTGGCAAACTGTGCTTTATATTTCTTATTGTCCACTCTGGACATGCCGGACGCCACCACAAGGATCGGGGTCTCGTCTATCAGATAGGACAATGTCTTCGCGATCCTGTCCGGCTCCGTGTGCAGCGCATGGGCTGCCAACTCCACCGTAGCGCTGGACTCAGCCAGTTCGATCACTTTCCCTTCCAGTTCCGTACCCTTAAAATAATCCTTTACCTTTTCAATTGCCATTTTAGTATCCCTTTCAAATTCATATTTTTGTCAATACTCTTTTGCAATCTCCGCGCCTTCGATGCCGTACAGCTCCCGAAACGTCTCCAGATCCCGCTCATTCCGGATCAGCATGACTTCCTCAAACTTCCCCGTATGTATATCCTTAAATCCGGCAACCTGCTCCCCGTTGCAGATACTGCACTTGAGCACGGGCCGCTTATTCTCCCTGTCAAAGTCCTTCTTACTCTGCCCTTTTTTCGACTGGCCTTTCTTCCCAAACAACATCCCGTCACCTCACCGCTCAATATTGGCGAACACAGAATTGCGCGAATGATATATTCTGTTAGTGGGCAGTTGAAATGCGTGCCTACGTTAGAATATATCGTCCGCGCAACGACTCTTCCGCAAATATTATGATTTCCAGAACCCTTTCTTCTTCCCCTTCTTGCCGTCCTTCGAATTCCCATTGTCGCCGTCGTCTCCGGGTGCTGCATTCTTGGTGGCATTCAGGCTGTCACCGGTCAGGGCATCAAACTGCTTCAGCAGTTCCTTGGCCTCGGAACTCAGTTTATCTGGAACAGAAACCACCAATGTCACATAGTGATCGCCACGTACATCCCGGTTCCGCAGAGTGGGAACCCCTTTGCCCTTCAGACGTACCTTGGTGTCGGTCTGTGTCCCCGGTTTTACATCATAAATGACTTTACCATCCACAGTATCAATAAAAATCTCTCCACCCAATGTTGCCACTGCATAGGACACCGGTACCGTGGAATAAATATCAAAATTCTGCCGCTGGAAAATCGGATGTCTGCCCACAATCACTTCCACCAGTACATCCCCTCTGGGGCCGCCGTTCACACCGGGCTCACCCAGACCGGGCTGACGTACGGACTGACCATTGTCGATACCGGCAGGAATATCCACCGAATAACGTTTCCTCATCGGAATATATCCACTGCCGCCGCAATCCGGACATTTCTCCTTGATCACCTTACCGGTACCCTGACAGTCCGGACAGGTAGTCACATTGCGGACCGTGCCAAAGAACGACTGCTGGGTATACATAACCTGACCTTTACCGCCGCACTTCTTACAGGTCTCCGGTGTTGTCCCCGGTTTCGCGCCGCTGCCGTTACAGGTCTTACAGGTTTCTTTCACGGTCAGATCGATCTGTTTGCTGCAGCCAAACACAGCCTCCTCAAAAGTGATCCTCACGCTGGTACGCAGATTTGCACCCTTCATGGGACCATTGCTGTTTGCTCTGCTCCTACTTCCGCCGCCAAAGAAATCGCCGAAGATATCGCCGAAGATATCCGTGAAATCCATGCCTGAGAAATCAAATCCGCCGGCACCTGCGCCGCCTTCAAATGCTGCATGACCGTACTGATCATACTGCCTCTTCTTATCCGGATCACTCAGCACAGCATAAGCCTCGGAAGCCTCCTTGAATTTCTTTTCCGCCTCCGCGTCACCGGGATTCATATCCGGATGATATTTCTTCGCCAACACACGATATGCTTTTTTAATGGTCGCCTCATCGGCATTTTTATCTACACCGAGGACTTCATAATAATCCCGCTTCTGCTCTGCCATATTCTCAACCTCTTTACGTTATGTGAAATACATTATAACCGAATTGTGTACAGAATATGTTTCATAAACAGACACTTGAGAAACGCCGGCACTTAGGCGGCGTACTGTGCCGCCTTAGTACCGCTGCGTTTCTCATGTAGCAAAAGCGTGTCTGTGTTGAAACATATCATGTACACAATGACCATGTGCACTAATTAGCCATTTATACCTCTCGGAAATCTCCGTCGATCACATCATCATTTCCGCCTGCAGAGGAACCTGCACCGGCACCTGCGTTTCCGCCCATGCCGCCCATGTTGCTCATGTCAGGACCTGCACCTGCCGCACCGCCCTGTGCCTGCTGGATGTTCTCATACATCTTGGTGAACACACCCTGTGCAGAGTTGGTCAGTTTTTCCTTTGCAGCCTTCAGCTCATCCAAATCGGAATCGCTTGCGTTTGCGGGATCAGCCTTCACTCTGTCGAGAATTGCCTTCACTGCATCCACATCAGCCTGTACGGTGCTTCTCTCGCTGTCGGAAACCTTGTCACCGACCTCGGACAAAGCCTTCTCGGTCTGCATTGCAAAGCTCTCTGCCTCGTTGATGGTCTCAACGGCCTCTTTCTTCTTCTTATCCTGTGCCTCGA
>DFDT01000066.1 GCA_002368865.1 Lachnospiraceae bacterium UBA3821
CTTGGTTCCAACAATAAGCAGAACGTTGTCCTTGCAACAATCTCCGGGTTGAGCCAGCTCAAGTCCCCCGAAGAGGTTGCAAAGAACCGTGGCAAATCTGTGGATGAGGTTACGGCATAAGGAAGGAGAATTATCATGGCAGATAAGAAGTTAAAGATTACTTTGGCAAAGTCCACCATCGGTGCTGTGCCCAAGAACAAAGCAACTGTTGAATCCATGGGTCTTCGCAAGATTGGCCAGTCCATTATCCTTCCCGATAATGAATCTACCAGAGGACAGATCCGCAAGGTTGGTTATTTGTTAAAAGTTGAAGAAGTATAATAGAGAAGGAGGTGTCAGAAATGGAATTATCCAATTTAAGACCCGCTGAAGGTTCAAAGCAGAGTGATAATTTTAGAAGAGGCCGTGGACACGGTTCAGGCAACGGCAAGACCGCAGGTAAGGGACACAAGGGTCAGAAGGCTCGTTCCGGAGCACCCAGACCTGGTTTCGAAGGTGGTCAGATGCCTTTGTACAGACGTATCCCTAAGAGAGGCTTCACAAACAGAAATACAAAAGAAATTGTTGCTATCAATGTAAGCGCTCTGGAGCAGTTCGAGAACGGTGCTACCGTAGATGCAGCTGCTCTGATCGAAGCAGGCGTTATCAAGAAAGTTGTTGATGGCGTTAAGATCCTCGGAAACGGAGAACTTACCAAGAAGCTCAATGTAAAAGTGAATGCATACAGCGCATCCGCAAAGGAGAAGATTGAGGCAGTTGGTGGAAATGCTGAGGTGATCTAATGTTTGAAACACTCAAAAATGCATTTAAGATCAAAGAGATCCGGAAGAAACTGTTATATACGTTTGGTATGCTGGTAGTCATTCGTCTTGGCTCCCAGCTGCCAAGTCCCGGTATTAACGGAGAGTTTTTCAAGAACTGGTTTGCACAGCAGACAGGAGATGCATTTAGTTTCTTTGATGCGATCACGGGTGGTTCTTTCCTGAACATGTCCATTTTCGCATTAAACATCAGCCCTTACATTACTTCCTCCATTATCATGCAGCTGCTCACGATTGCAATCCCCAAACTGGAGGAGATGCAGCGGGACGGCGAAGATGGAAGAAAGAAAATGGTGGCGATCACTAGATATGTTACAGTGGCGCTGGCTTTGATCCAGGCGACTGCAATGGCAATCGGCTTCGGACGACAGGGTTACCTCACCGAGTACAATGCGATCAATGTGATCACGGCGGTTGCCGCTTTGACCGCAGGTAGTGCGTTCCTGATGTGGGTCGGTGAGAGAATTACCGAAAACGGTGTCGGAAACGGTATCTCCATTGTCCTGGTGATCAATATTATTTCCAGATTGCCGGAGGATTTCAGCAATCTGTTTGACCAGTTCGTATTTGGCAAAGCACCCGCAACAGCAGTTCTGGCAGCGGTGATCATCTTTGCCATCGTGATCGGTATGGTTGTACTTGTTATCATCTTGAATGACGGTGTCAGAAAGATCCCGGTACAGTATGCTAAGAAGGTGCAGGGACGCAAGATGGTAGGCGGACAGACTTCCAACATTCCGTTGAAGGTGAATACCGCAGGCGTGATCCCTATCATTTTTGCACAGTCCATTATGCAGATGCCGATCATGATCTGTTCCTTTATCGGATACACGGGAACCGGAGTATGGAGTCATATCCTGAAAGGATTGAATTCCAGTTACTGGTGTAAGCCTAGTGAACTGATTTACTCCATTGGTTTGTTGGTGTACATTGTATTGATCATTTTCTTTGCATACTTTTATACATCAATCACCTTTAATCCGCTGATGATTGCGGACAATATGAAGAAGCAGGGCGGCTTTATTCCCGGTATCAGACCCGGAAAGCCCACCAGTGATTATTTGGAGAAGGTTTTGGACTACATCATCTTCATTGGCGCAATCGGTTTAACTATTATAGCGATCATTCCGTATTTCTTTAACGGTGTGTTCGGTGCAAGCGTGTCCTTCGGCGGTACAAGTCTGATCATTATTGTCAGTGTGGTGCTGGAGACTGTGAAGCAGATTGAGTCCCAGATGCTGGTTCGCAATTATAAGGGATTTTTGGAGAGCTGATTTCTATATGAGTTAAAATGTTTTGCTGCACAGTCTGGAAACAGATTGTGCAGTTTTTCCTTTAAAAAATTTTTCAGGAGGCAGAGCATGTCAGATCAGGAAAGTAGCAGAAATCGTTCTATAGACATGTTAAAAGGAATATTGATCATCGAAGTGATTACGCTGCATTTTCCGCTTGCAGAAAGCATTCGAAGTGAATTCATCTTCCCTTTTTGGATCAATTTTGCGGTGCCGTCTTTCTTATTCTTTTCAGGTTATGTACAAAGTTTTTCTATAGAACGCAGAAAAATCCAATGTATGGAAGAAGCCTACAACAAGAGGTTTATTATAGAAAAGTGCATAAGATTCTTATTGCCGTATTCGATTTTCTTTGTATTTGAGCAGATTTTTTTCAGAGTGATTGGGATTTATACTGTGGGAATTGTCCGCTATGGATTGCTTGCGTTACTTTTTGATTACTTAACGGGCGGAAAAGGACAAGGTTCTTATTTTGTTCCGATTGTCATACAGATGGTCTTTGTTTTTCCTTTGGTCTATTTTCGAATCAAGAAACACAGATTTCGCGGTCTGATAGAAATTTTTTTGATAAATTTGGGATATGAGGTGATCAAGCAGGCATACGGTATGAATGACGCTGAGTATCGATTGCTCATCTTTCGCTATCTGTTTATTATTGGATGTGGCTGTTATGCTGCACTTTATGATCCGGAAAAGAAACTGAAAAATATTTTATTAACGATAGGGAGTATGACGGTTGGTATTTTATTTATCATATTGTTTTCCTATACTTCTTATGGTGAACATGCAAAGATATTCACTTATTGGCAAAATACGTCCCTTTTTACAGTGTTGTATCTTGCGCCTATTTTATTTGTTATTGTAAAAAAGTGTCATATCAAGTGCAGACCGCTTGAAATAGTGGGAAAGGCTTCGTTCTATATTTTTTTGGTACAAATGGCATATTATATTTATTTTCACTCTGAAGTCGGATTCCAAACTGCAGGAATTTCAGAATATATAACAAGTGTGTTAGTTTGTGTTGCGATAGGAATTCTATTTTACCAGATTACAGATCCTGTTTTAAAAAGAACAAGAATATAAAATTAGATATTGCAAACTCCGTATAAAAAAGCTAAAATATTAATATGTATGCGCAAAAACAATGCTGTAAGTAATATAAAAAAATATTTAGCGGAGGAAAAGCATTATGAAGATTATTATGTTAGGTGCACCCGGTGCCGGCAAAGGCACCCAGGCAAAGATGATCGCTGAGAAATACGGAATCCCCCATGTTTCCACAGGCGATATTTTCCGTGCGAATATCAAGAACGGCACGGAGCTTGGCAAAGAGGCAAAGAAGTATATGGATCAGGGACTTCTGGTTCCCGATGAGCTGACCGTGAAGATTCTGCTGGATCGCGTGGCACAGCCGGATTGTAAAAACGGTTATGTGCTGGACGGTTTCCCCAGAACAATCCCCCAGGCAGAAGTGCTTGACAAGGCGCTCTCGGAGCTGGGCGATTCCATTGATTATGCAATCAACGTGGATGTACCCGATGAGAATATCGTAAAGAGAATGTCAGGCAGACGCGCATGTGTAACCTGTGGCGCAACCTATCATATAGAGCATGTACCCCCCAAGAAAGAAGGCATCTGTGACAAGTGCGGCGCAGAGCTGATCCTGCGTGATGATGACAAGCCGGAGACTGTGTTGAACCGTCTGAAAGTTTATCATGACCAGACGCAGCCGTTGATTGATTTCTACACGGCGAAGGGTGTGCTCAAGACGGTTGACGGCACGGTAGACATGAAGGATGTATTTAACGCCATCGTTGACATTCTGGGATGACGCGGAGCGTCATCATGAAAGTGTGATGGAAAGGAAGTAAGGCAAAATGGCTATTACAGTCAAATCTCAGAGAGAGATCGAACTCATGCGCGAGTCCTGCAAATTGCTCGGCGATGTGTTCCACAACATGGAGAAAGCGATCAGACCCGGAATCTCTACCAAGGATATCGATATTTTGGGAGAGAAGCTGATCCGGGCACATGGCTGCGTTCCGAATTTTCTGCACTATAACGGATACCCCGCATCAATCTGTGTATCCGTAAATGATGAGGTTGTACATGGAATTCCACACAAGGATCATATTCTGCAGGAGGGCGATATCGTCAGCCTTGACGCGGGATTGATCTATAAAGGGTATCACTCGGATATGGCGAGAACATTTCCGGTGGGTCAGGTCACTGAGGAGGCGAAACTCCTGATCGAGCGGACCAGGCAGAGCTTTTTTGACGGAATTAAAATGGCAAAAGCAGGGAATCATTTGTTTGATATCTCCAATGCGATTGACGCGTCCATCAGGCCTTACGGTTATGGAATTGTACGTGATCTGGTGGGACACGGCATCGGCACAAAGCTGCATGAGGATCCCCAGATTCCGAACTTCGCGCAGAAGCGGAGAGGTCCGAAGATCTTAGCAGGAATGACTTTTGCAATTGAGCCCATGATCAATATCGGCAGAGCGGATGTGGAGTGGCTGGATGACGACTGGACGGTCGTGACGGAGGATGGATCTCTGTCCGCCCACTACGAAAATACGATCCTGATCACGGAAGGGGAGCCGGAAATCCTTACTTTGTATGAGAAGTAAAAGCCTGCCGCACAGAATGGGGGCGCGGCCGGCGCATGAAATCTGAAAGGGCAGGAAAGATGGCATGATAGGACAATTTGTGACATCAAAGGCAGGTCATGATAAGGGAACACTTTATGTGGTGGTCGCGGAAGCGGGGGATTATGTCATGCTGAGCGACGGACTGTTGAAGCCGTTAGCTGCTCCCAAGAAAAAACGCAGAAAACACATACAGCCGATCCGGCAGATGATCAGTCAGGAAACGCTGGATGCACTGCAAAACGGGACAGCCAAAGATGAGCAGATCCGATATGCAATCAGACACTATCAACCCGGTATATAAAAAGTTGGAGGAAATGTATGTCAAAGAGTGATGTAATCGAAATTGAAGGAACCGTAGTGGAGAAGCTTCCCAATACCATGTTCCGTGTTGAACTGGAAAACGGGCACAGAGTGCTGGCAACGATCAGTGGTAAACTCCGTCAGAACTTTATCCGTATTCTGCCCGGAGATAAGGTGACATTAGAGTTGTCTCCCTATGATCTGACAAAGGGACGTATTATCTGGCGAGATAAATAGAACTTATGGGTCAAAAGGAATTTCTTATGAAGCGCATTGCTGTAAAGTATTTATTTCCTGTTGTGCTTCTGTTTTATGCGCTGCGGAATGTGGCGAGGGGAGTCGATCTGTGGGACGGCGGTTATAATTATGCCAATTTTACCTACGGCGGATTGAAATATATGGATGCTATGTGGTATTTTGCCACCTGGTTATCGAATGTGACAGGCAGTCTTATCATAAGACTGCCTTTTGGTCATACCATGATCGGAATGAATGTCTATACCGGATTGCTCCAGGGTGGGATCGCGGTGCTGGCGTATTGGTTTTGTCTGAAGCGCCTGCACCTTCCGTTCTGGGCGGCTGCGGTGGGAGAATTCCTGGCGTTGAGCCTTTGCTGGGCGCCTTACGCGGTATTGTATAACTATCTGACCTACGGGATCATGCTTCTGGGCGTTGTCTTACTTTACCGGGGACTGACGACGGGCAGGGCAGGGGATCTGGTTCTGGCAGGGGTGGTCCTGGGACTGAATGTTGGAGTCCGGTTTCCCAATCTGGTGCAGGCTGGATTTATCCTGGCACTGTGGTATCATTCTCTTGTGCTTCGAAAAGAAAAGCCCGCCAAAACATTGAGCAGGACCGGCTGGTGTGTGCTGGGGTATATGGGAGCGCTAATATTTTTTGTGCTGCTCATCGCTGCCATATACGGACTGGATTCCTATTTTGGAGGAATTCGAGATCTCTTCGGAATCTCTGATACGGCGCCGGACTACTCTGCCGGTTTTCTCCTGTTCAGCATCGTTGAGACTTATGTAGACAGCGTTTCCACATACTGGCTGAAACGGTTTGTTTTGCTACTTGCGGCGGAAACCGCGGTTTGGCTGGTATTTCCACAGCATTTTTATCGGCGCAAACAGATACTTACTGTGATCCTTACAACAGGTTTCTTTTGGTATATTGTGCGAAAAGGATATTGTACACCAGATTATGCCGCCTACCAGGCTGTTTTTTATCCGGCGATCTTCTGGATTCTGGCAGGGATACTGCTCTGCCTTGGTCTGCTTTTCAAAAAGGAAGCAGCGCCGGAGGACAAGCTGCAGGCGCTGCTCGTACTTCTCGTCATTTATATTACGCCGCTGGGCAGCAACAATGCGATGTATGCGTGTATCAATAATCTGTTCCTGACGGCACCCTGGATACTGGATCAGTCCTGGAAGTTTATGTGGGAAAAAGCGCACCCGGTCTGCTTTCCGCTTCGGGTCATGGCGGCGGCATGCAGCGTTCTGTTGTGCGTTCAGGGAGCCGGCTTCGGCAGCCGTTTCGTATGTGAGTGCGCGGCGGGGGCAAGGGATCTGGCTTATGAGATCACTGAGATTCCGGTATTGAAGGGGATGCACACAGGGCAGGAGAGCGGGCAGGAACTGGAAACATTATATCGGTATCTGCAGACGAACGGTTTGCTGGACAAAACCTGCATCCTTTACGGTGACATACCGGGGCTTTCCTATTATATGCAGCTGGCGCCGGCTATGAACATTTGGGGGGATCTGCTTTCCTACAGCCCGGACAGAATGCGGGCGGATCTGAAAGAGATCGAAGCGGGGACGGCTGCGGGAATGATTCCGGATGGGCAGATAGCGGCAGAGCAGCTGCCGGTCGTGATCGTACACACAAAATATGCTGAAGCCAAAGAGGATCCGACGGAAACACAGGATGATCTGAATCCCACGGTGAAAGAAAAGCTTGACGAATTATATATTTTCATGCATAATAATGGCTACAGGCGTGCGGAAGATCTGGCATGCAGGACTTATGCAGTATATCTGAGATAAAAATAATATGAAAATCACGACATAGCCTCTTGCAATTTGCAAGGGGCTATGTTATAATCGAAAATGGTCTTTTTTGAAAGGAGGGTTTAACGTGAAGGTTAGATCATCAGTAAAACCGATCTGCGAGAAATGCAAGATCATCAAGAGAAAAGGACGCATCAGAGTAATCTGTGAGAATCCGAAACACAA
>DFDT01000079.1 GCA_002368865.1 Lachnospiraceae bacterium UBA3821
CACGTACCAGTCGCCTGCCCTGTTGATCACCGCATACACCTCGGATATGTAATATTGCTTGCTTAACCTATTATAAATTCTTGCCCTCATATCCCGCCTCACCCTTCTGTTATTGCTATTATAGGCAATTGCTGTTAGTTAGCTCCTTTTCCTGCATACTGAGCCGACATCTGTTCAAATAAATCAATTGCTTTTCGAACGACTTCCTCCATTTGCTCCACTTTCAGTTCCTCAATCGGTTCTTCCTGAGTTTCACCGCATCTGCCGCACACGCCTTTCTGCAATCCTTCTTCCCCCAAAAGCGGCTCTTTTACTACAGTCCATTTATAATCATGCTGCTTCAGCGTATAAGCATCCTTCCAGGAATAACCGCATTCCGGGCAGGTATGAAAGGTATACCCAAACGCATCACAGACTGCCTCCATGACCTCCTGTTTCGCGTCCATATGCGCACAGACATATTGCTCCGGAAAATTTTCTCTTGGATACTGAATTCCCCGCGGCAACAAATCCACATCATAGGCATATACCTCATCCCGCAGGAAAGACTCCTTATTTTTGCCATACGCAAAGGTCCAGTTCATGATTTCTCCGATATAGGGAGCACAATAAGCCCTGCGGTTGGTGTTGTCTTCATAAAACGTGATCTTGCCATCCACCTGGTTTCCCGTAACTGCGCCTGCATAAACCGTCCCTCTCGGATACAGAATATACATGCCGATCAGTCCGCCGTTATGGGCATAGCCATGCTCCGAAGCATAGCCGTCAATCCTGATATCGCAGTTCGTGACATCTGGATATCCTGCACCGCACACACCGCCCATAAACTGCTCGTCTCTGGTTTTGGAATCTGTATCGATGCAGACCAGCGTCACATCCGCACTGCACCCGTCAATCTGTCCGTAACCGTAACCCGCAATGCCGCCCACGCCGAACATTTTCTCATGGGCCCGCAAGGTAAGCGTCCCCTCTACGCTACAGTCCGCAATGCTTGCATTCTCCAGATAGCCTGCAATACTTCCCACGAAACACGGCAGATCCGTTTCCACTTCCACCTGCAGATTCAAAAGTGTCAGATGCTCCACCGTCCCTTCCTGCAGCACATCGAACATTGCCGCAAAACAGGTATCATACACCTTCATATTACCGTCATAAGTCTCCCGGGACACCTCGCCCACATTCTTCACCGACAGATTCAGAATCGCATGTCCGTTCCCGTCAAGTGTCCCTTGAAAAGCGAACGGCGTCCACTCCTCCCCCGCCATATCAATATCATCCACCAGAATATAACTGCCGGAAGGATTGTCTGCCATTTCCCGCAAGCCATCCGGCGTGGAGATTTCAATATCCCCATCCGCACATACGGAGAGTTTACTTCCCCATAAAATCAACAGGCAGAGCAGGAGGCTCAGCATATTTGTCTTTTTTTTATCCTCTTGCACTTTACCTTTTCTCCTTTGCGCCATCCAATAACCTCCGGTTCGCCTGATTCTGTGTTCCAAACCGATCCACCGCACAGATCACCCGCTCACAGCTGTTCATCACCGCGAGAGCTTCCTGCACCGCAGACTCATCTATCTCGGCAAACGCCTCCACACAGACCACCCGCGCCGCCAACTTCTCGGCCACAGGATAATCCATATCATTCTTCTGCAAGATCCCCGTTGCAAAGGGAATCCCCTGTCTCTGCAGCCTGCGGTAAACAGGCGCGCCGCTTCCGCCCCCGGCGATCACAAACACCTTCGGTTCGCCTTCTGCCTTCGGCAGCTCCGGTCTGCATTCCGCTCCGTCATAGGAACCGGTCCGCAGATCATACAGCTCCGCGATATAATTTCCCTGAAAGATGTCCTCCGCCGTGCCCAATCGCTCTACTTTTCCGTCCTTGATACACATGATCCTATCCGATACACGCTGCGCCAGCTCCAGCTCATGCAGGGACATGATCACCATCAGCTTTTCTTCTCTGGCCATACGTTGTAAAATGGTCAGCAATTCCAACTTATACCGCATATCCAGATAGGAGGTGGGCTCGTCCAGGATCATCAGCTTCGGCTCCTGACAAAGCGCCCGCGCCAGCATGGTCAGCTGCTTCTGCCCGTCGCTCAAGGTCGAAAAATCCTTGTCCGCCAGCGCCGCAATCCCCACCAGTTCCATGGTCTGCCGCACCTTCTCTTTGTCCGCGGGACTTAATATCCCCAATGTCCCGGTGTACGGATACCGCCCCATGGAAACCACATCCTCGCAGGTCATATAGTCCCCCTTTACCCGGTCCGTCAGCACCACCGCCATATCCTGCGCACGTTTCGCCGCTGCCATCTCATGGATGCTGTTTTCCTCCAGACACACCACGCCGGCGAGGGGCTTAAGCTGCCCCATGATACTCTTCAGGATCGTGGATTTTCCTGCACCGTTACCGCCGATCAGCGTCAGGATCTCACCCTGCGCCAGCGACACATCGACATTCCGTACCACCGGTACATTTTGGTAGCCTACAGTCAATTGTTCTATTCTGAAAAAATAGGTTTCCTCTTGCTGCATCATCACGCCAATCCCCTTTTACGCCGTCTTCCTTCTGTGCATCATCACCCAGATCACCACCGGCGCGCCGAATAATGCCGTCACACTGCTGATAGAAAGCTCCACCGGCGCAAACACCGTCCGTGCGATCAGATCGCTGAACAGACAAAATACCGCTCCGCCCAGAAAACAGGCCGGTATCATGATAAGCGGTTTCGTCGTCCGAAACATGCTGCGGATCAGCTGCGGCACCGCAATTCCTACAAAAGAGATGGGTCCCGCAAACGCCGTGACCGCCGCCGCCAGCAGGCTTGCCAAAAACACCAACGCGGTCCGGAACAGCCGCAGGTTCACCCCGATACTTGCTGCATACGTCTCTCCCAACTGGCATGCTGCGATCGGCTTTGACAAAAAAATAATACAGATAAAAGTTATGAGCACCAACACAGCAATCACCTTTACATTGTCCCAGGTAATCCCGGAGAAACTCCCCAATGACCAATTGTGCAGGTTCACAATATTGGAATCATCCGCAAACGTCACAACAAAATCTGTGACCGCCGAACAGATATACCCGATCATCACGCCGCTGACGATCAGCATGGCGGACTGATACACCTTCCTCGAAAACAACAACACAAAAAACATAGAAAATAACGCGCCGGCAAACGCCGCCGCGATCAATAAAAAGGAACTGCTCCTCAGTCCCATCTGTAATATTCCCACCAAAGTCAATGCCACCGCCAGTTTTGCGCCCGACGAAATGCCCAGCACAAAAGGTCCCGCAATGGGATTCTGGAAAAAGGTCTGCAAAAGGTACCCGGAAAGCGCCAGTGCTCCACCCAACAGTGCCGCCGCAATCGTCCGGGGCAGTCTGATCTGCCAGATGATCGCATAGGAAGCCTCCGAAATCGCGATGCCGCCTTCCGGCAACGATCCGTTTCCTCCCGCTCCTCTCAGGATCTGCCACACCTGTTTTACCGGGATCTCCACACTTCCCATGCAGAGATTTGCCGCAAACAACACGACCAACGCCCCAAGCAATCCCATAAATCCCAACATTCTGCAGCTGCCTTTTTTATCTGTATGTCTTTCCATTTTCATTATCCTTCCGTCTGAAGACGAGGTCACGCAAAATCATCTATGTCGTCTTTAATGATTTCTTTTCCCTCTTCCTCGTCTGAAAGCTCTGCAGTCATTGCATATTCGTGTTCACCAGAATCCGGGTCAAATTTAGAGAGGTAGCACAGACTCATGGTTCCCAGTTCTCCCGCCTTCTGCCCGCTTTTCTCCAGATAATAGCTGATCTGCCAGAAATAGTCCTTGAATTTCGGTTCGATCACAAAACGGCAATCCGCTCCGAACTTACTCTGTACTAACGTCTGCCCATATTCCGTATATTGAGCCATCACCAGATCAATCCTCTCTTTTACCGCCTCAAAAGAATTGGTATAGGTCAAAGAGCCCAATTTTGAATATTGATATGACACATTGCTCCGATAGGCAAACTTGATTACCGGTACGGAATCCTCCGTCATATCCCCGCGGGTAAAATGAATTTTCTCTCCCGTCTTCATATGAAAATCATACGTTTCCTCCGAAGTCATCCCGTCTCCGCAATCTATATAAATGCTTGCCAGCTGCTCCGCCATGATCGTTTTCTCCGAAAACAGCGACTTGCGGACAAACCGATCCTGTTTCATATGTATCGTCTTACGCTTTTCCGCCATTTCAGCCTCCGTATCACATAAGTCTTATGTCTGCTTTTCTGTACTATTTTACTCCAACCTGTATAGGAAAGTAAACTCCCCTTCCCTACTTTTATCAATATTTTCTTCCCCGGTCAGCAAAAGCATCTCATGAATCTCCTGAAGCGCCGTCCCCAGCTCCATGGAATTCTGAAAAAAATCCGCCGACATGCACCAGACTTCGCCCTCTTTGACCGCCTTAAAATCCGCAAACAATGGGCTCTTATCCAGCAATTCCTGCACCGAGTGGATCTCGCCTGCAATGGTGCTGTTATAGATCAGCACATCCGCGTCCTGCGCCCCGGCGTAGAACTGCTCCATCTGAATATTCATAGTTCCCGTAGCGCCTTCCGGTACTTCGATACCGTCGAGCGCATAGGTTCCTCCCGCCATGCGGATCATCTTGGCAATGTAATCCTCCGGCTTGCGGATATTGATTGCCCCGGTGGAAGTCACATTAAAAAATGCCACTTTCCGATTCAGTGACTCGGCCGCAGTTCCCTTTTCAAAAGCCGCTTTCTGCGCCGCATAAGCCGCCTCTGCCTGGCTCTCATGATCGGTGAGTACCCCGTAGAGCTTTATCCATTCCATGCGCCCCAGGGGACTCTCCTCATAGCTGGAATGGTCTTCAAACACATGAATGCCCAAAAGTTCCAGCTGTTCCTTCACTTCCGGCACATGCTCCAGCATAGTGGACTGCACGGACAGGGTACATCCGGAAGCCTTGATCCGTTCGTAATCCGGCGCGCTGTACTTGCCCGCATAAACGATTTTTCCCTGCTCCATAGCCTGGCGGGCTTCCTCGATATGCCAGGAATTCTGTTCAATCCCGGAAAGGGTGATACAATCCAAAGCATCCATGGCACAGAACATATCCATCGTCGCCGATGCGGCCAGATAGATATTTCCCACCGGCTGCTGCAGCACCACGATGTCACCGGGAATATCCTTCGGTACGTCGGTCTGCTGTCCGTTTGCACTCTCCGGTACGATAAAGAACCGGCTTCCGTCCGACAGCGTGATCAAAGCATATCCGCCCTCATAATAATCCACCGAAAATTCTTTTGCATAATCCGTCTGCATGCTGTGCGTAAAGGTTAACTGTGAACTGATTTCCGACGCACTGACCTCCTGCCCGCTTCCTGCCCCGTTCTCCTCCTGCGCCTTTCCGCAGGCTGCAAACGCCAGCACAGCCGCCAGCCCCAACGCCAAACACCGCTTCTGTATTCCGAACTGCATTCTATGCATCTTTCCTGCGTCCCTTCCCATTCATAACATAAAGAATTCCGCCGACCACCGCAGCCAGTCCTACCACTGCACCCCCCGCGTATCCTGCCATCGCAAACGGATCCCCGGCATTCGTTTGCGGCAGGGAACTGCTGTCAAAATACAACGTATACGTAATTTCATGGGGCGTACTCATCGCTGTGGTATCTGCGATCACCTGCATGTCTCCGTCGAAAACTGTTACGGGAATTTCAAACGCAGAATTTCCCTCCGTGTTCACCGGGTAATATATCTGCTCTCCCACCTTCATATAATCGTAATTGGGACTGCTGAAAACAATCCTTGCAGTGGCCTGTCCGTCCTGTACCGTCATGACGGCTGGAGAGGCGATGGTAGCCTTACCGCTGCCGCCGGACATGGTGACCGCAATCTCATAAGTACCGTCCGGTATAGCAAGCTGCGTCGCCTGTACATGTCCGGAAAATAGGACAAACACAATCACGATAAGGACAATGCCCCTTACGATCCTCTTACTTCTGTATCTTTCATCTGCTTGTTCCATCTATTGTCACCAAATCCTTTATCACTTCTCCTGCAATGATCAGACCCGCCACCGAAGGCACAAACGCAGTGCTTCCCGGAATATCCCGTCTCTCTGTACATTTATGCTGTGCACCGGGCGGGCAGATGCAATGCTCTCTGCAACTGATCGCCATGTCCTCAATCGGACGCGTTGGCTGCTCCTCCGAATAGACCACCTTTAATTTCTTAACGCCGCGTTTCTTCAGTTCCCGCCGCATCACCTTTGCGAGAGGGCAGACCTTCGTCTTGTAGATATCCGCAACCCGGAACTGACTGCCGTCCAGCTTATTTCCGGCACCCATACTGCTGATGATGGGCACGTTCGCCTCCTGCGCTTTTAGGACCAATGCAATCTTGGCCGTCACGGTATCCACGGCATCCACCACATAATCGTATTCGTCAAAAGGAAAATCCGAAGCATTCTCCGGCAGGAAAAAACACTTATGTACGCGCACATCCGCCTCAGGATTGATGTCTGTAATGCGCTCTTTCATGACATCAACCTTGTATTTTCCAATGGTCTTTCTTGTGGCAATGATCTGGCGGTTCAGATTTGTCAGACACACTTTATCGTCATCGATCAGATCAAATGCGCCGACGCCGCTCCTGACCAGTGCCTCACACACATATCCACCCACACCGCCGATCCCGAACACCGCGACCCGGGATCTGCTCAGTTTTTCCATTGCCTCCTTGCCGAAAAGCAACTCCGTACGTGAAAATTGATTCAACATATGTTCTCCCTGATTCCTACGCTTTTTCCTGCAATCTCTGGGCATCGGCATTCAGCGCGTCAACAATATTTTTCACATTGTCCACGATCTTCTGATTCTGCTCACTGATACTGTAGGTTTCTCCGGCATGTGCAGACACTTCCTCGGTGATAGCCGATATGGTCTGAATGCTCTCCACAATGACCCTGTTGGCAACAGCCAGATCTTCCACTGTACCGGAAAGCTGTGATGAATGCTGTGATATTTCGTTCATATTCTCGGCAATGGCGGCAAAGTTTCTGGCTGTATCGGCAGCTACCTTGCTCTCCTTCACGCCGGTCTCAAGAAGATTATGAATAGTATCTACCATGGTCTGCACCTGATCTGTGATCGTTCCGATCAATTTGGTGATATCTTCTGTGGCAGAAGTTGTCTGCCCAGCCAGATTGGAAATCTCTGTCGCCACAACCCCAAAACCTCTTCCTGCCTCTCCTGCCCGCGCAGCCTCAATACTTGCATTCAGCGATAAGAGACTGGTCTGGTCGGCTACATTGGTAATCAGATCCGTAATGGAATTCATCTGCGCCGTGGTATCCTGGAACGTCTGCAGCGCCGCAGCCACATCTTTTCCCGCGGTATCCACCTGTTTCGTCAGTTTGTTCATATCCTCCACATGGCGCTGTCCCTCTTTTACCGCCTCCGCTGTGGTCTTTACATTCTTGTTGATCACCTCAGCCGCCCTCGTCACATCATCAATATGCGCCTGGATCTCATTTGTCTTCATCATCTGCTGCTGAATGGCTTCCGCGGATTCCGCCGAACCGGTGGTCACTTCATTCATGGAGGTCAGCGTCTGATCAACGGAATCCTTCAGATTCCGCATCTCATCTGTTACATTTGCCACATTGTTCGTCATATTTCCCGATATTTGAAGGATTCTCGCAAGCAGAGAATTCTCTTTGAGTTCTTCCAGTTTAAGTCTGGCCATTCTGACATCCGCAAATTTCGTATTTGCGGTGGAAGACCATATAAAGTACGCTACGATCAATACCGAAAGGAGTGCCTGTATTTCCAAAGTCGCGCTGTTCACCTCGCCGGGACCCGCCACTTTCCGGATCACATCCACAAGATTTACGACTATAACACCGGAACCGATCTTGATCGTGTATTTCAGATCGTTATACAATGTTACAATGATCAGCATCGGTATCACGTAAGTAAACACCAGATCATTCTGGGCTGTAAACAGCAAAAAACAGTATGTAACAGCATATCCGAAACCAATCGTATGTTTCACTACAGGGGACTCATGATCCTGACTGTAAAATAACCACCCCGCAACATAAGGAAGCACACATATGATCACGGTTGCGATCACATATCCCCATGATCTCGTGCCCTTCACCGCTTCCAACACATAGGCTGCCGCAATGATCGAAGCGATAATGGTATGTGCTTTCAACGCTATCTTATTTGTGACTACGAGCTCGGATACCGCCGCCAGCGCTTCCAGCTGTTTTACATCTTTCTCCGATTGATAGTTGCCTGATTGATTTGACATAGTGCACCTCCATACGTTAATTTTTTGACATATTATTATATCATGTTTTTTTCGACAGGTCAATTTTTACAACCATTTCTTTGCCTTGAAAAAGATCAGACTCCCTACCACGATCAGTACACTGACCCCGGCCACTGTTGGATACGCATAGCGCCATTCCAACTCCGGCATATACCGAAAGTTCATGCCATACCAGCCAACGATCAATGTCAATGGCATAAAGATGGTCGTAACCACCGTCAAAAGCGTCATAATACGGTTCTGTTTCACATCCAGCTGTGCCTGATAGAGATCCCTGATCTGCATGGCATGATCCCGGAGCGCTGTCACCGTATCGGCGAGCCTGGATACCCGGTCCGAAAAAAGCCTGAAATACCGCACATTTTCCTCTTTGAAGAAATGATTTTCATTTTCCTCCAACTCCTGCCCCAGATCGATCAACTGCTCATAATGGATCTTCAGATCCCGCATATCATTCCGGATCTCATAGATCCGCTTCATATCCGTCAGTTCCTCTCCGTCCAGGATATCATCCTCTATCCTGTCCAGTTCTTTTTCATAGCGTTCCAAAAGCGCCAGATCCGGATGTATGATCTGCTCCAGGAAATCATACAGAAAACGCTCCAGGCTGGGCATCCGCCACTTCTTATACCTGCGGATATCCTCGATCTGCCGCAGGACATACCCACCTTCATCTATGAAAACGATGCCCTTCTCATCCAGCGCAAAGGCAAATTTATATTCCTCCCCGGGAATATCTTTCCGGTTTGGGATAAAAAAGGTTCCCGTCAGAGAATCGAAATTGACCTCCGCCTTGGTGTTATGGACAGCAGCCGCATCCGGCTCCAGATCCATCCCCATGTCAAAGCTCTCTTTTTGTTCCTGCCATTCCGCGCCGGTCAGTACCGCCACATACTGCTCCGTCTTCTTTTTGATCTCCTCCGCCGTACATTCCGCCAGGGTCTCACGAATCCAAAAATACATATTTTCTCTCCTCTTTTGTAGGCTCTGATTTTATTTTATACTATTCTCCTCAAAAAGGAAAGCTATATCTGCCCCTGTTCTTTTAACATAGTCTCAATAAAGATCCCATAACCTTTTGCCGGATCATTGACCAGTACATGCGTAACCGCTCCAATGATTTTTCCGTTTTGTATAATGGGGGCTCCGCTCATTCCCTGAACGATTCCTCCCGTCATACGCAATAGCTCCGGATCCGTAATGGAAAGTTCAATTCCCCGATTCACATTATCATGATCCAAATGCAGTGCTGTGATTCGGATATCATAATACCTCGGCTCTCCGTCCACTGTACACAGAATCTGTGCATCTCCCTTTTGAATCTCCTGCTTCAGCCCTATGGGCATCGGCTCGTTCTCTGACAATGCAAGTCCTTCCTCATTGCAACTTCCAAAGACCCCCTCCTGACCGTTATAAGTAATATCCCCCAGAATATTTTCATCGGAATACACGATCATCCCCGTCATTTCCCCGGGATCTCCGATTTTTCCCTTATGAATAGAGATGATCTGCGTCTTATAGATGGTACCGTCATAGATTTCCATGAGGCTTCCGGTATCCACATCATTGATGCCGTGTCCCAACGCCCCAAAGTTACCTTTACTGTCAATATAAGTCATTGTTCCGACACCTTGTGCGCTGTCCCTGACCCAGATTCCAATCTTATAAGCTCCGTTTGCATTCTGCCTGGGCGTAATCTCCAGATCGAGCAATTCACCCTTTCGTTCGATTGTGAGAATCTGCGGCTCACCCCCGCTCTCCTCTATCCTGCGGATAAAATCTTCTTTTTGACTGACCTCCACGCCGTTCAGTTTACAGATATAATCTCCTGATCGTAAGATGGATTGCGCCGGTGAAAGAGAATGCCCCTCCTTGTCTTGAAATTCACCTGTGCCGACGACCAGAATCCCTCTGGACTCCATATAGATACCGATGGGCACCCCGACCGGTATCAATTCCGTATCATCGATTACCTGGATTCCCACCTGCTTCATAGGGAGAACACCAAATAACTTTACATCCAGCGAATATTCATTGCCCGTAGCATGCTTGAATGTTAGCGGCTCCCGCAAATCTATGGTGACTGCCCCCGCCGGAATATTGCTCTGGTTCTGCGCATCTACGCTGATCAATTCCGCCGTTGCAGGTACTCCAAAAGAAAAAGACTGCTCTGCATCCGCCCGAAGCCGGATCACAGACGGAATTCTGCTGTCCACCTGATAATATCCGACACCTGCCAATGCAGCGCAGCTCAAAATCAACGCTATCCCTAAACCCGCTCTGTAAACCCGCATTCTCATATCTGCATTCTCGCTTTCCTACCATTTTTATAAGAGATTGATCTTTATAGTATGCGGGATTTACAGAAAAATTATACCTATTTATTTTTTACTTCCAGTGCCTGTACACGGAGTTCATTTGCATTAGATAATGCCGCCTCCGTCAGCGTATCACTCCCCAGCAATCTGGCCAACTCCGCTAACTCCTCGGCCTCATCTAATCGCCGGATATCCGTAATAGTACTGTCATCCGTACTGCTCTTTTCAATCACAAAATGAGCATCCGCCATTGCTGCGATCTGCGGCAGATGTGTGATGCAGATCACCTGATGCGCCCGACCGACCTGGCTCAGCTGCTCCGCCACCTTCCAGGCCGTCTTTCCGCTGATTCCCGCATCAATCTCATCAAAAATAAGCGTATCGATCTCGTCGCGCTCCGCCAACACCGTCTTGATCGCCAGCATCACTCGGGACAGTTCTCCTCCGCTGGCTACCTGTCCCAGCGGCTTAATCGGCTCTCCCGGATTCGTGGAGATCAAGAATTCCACATCATCATATCCTTTCTCGGTGACCGTTCCGTTCGGGCGCACTGCAACCTCAAACTGTACCGTCAGGAAATTCAGCTGCACCAGGGCATCCGTCAGTTTCTTCGTCAGCTGCACCGCATTTTTCTGCCTGATCTTGGACAATACGGCACAGGCTTCCGAAAGCTTCTTTTCCGCCTTTTCCAGCTGCATCTGCAAGCCATTGATATAAGCCTCATAATCGGAAAGCATATTTAATGTTTCCTGTCTGGAGGCGGCATATGCCAGAATCTCGGGGATCGTATTACCGTATTTCCCTTTCAGACGGTTGATCGTATTCAGCCGTTCCTCCACTCTGACGAACTCCTCCTCGTCAAACTCGCTGTCACTCATATATTCCGCCATATCACGGTTATAATCTGCAAGCAGATTGTCCACTTCCGTCAGCTGTTCTTCCAGCTCCTCCAAACGGGGATCATATGCGGTGACCGTCCGCAGCGCGCGCAATGCCCTGCTCAATGCATTCCCTGCACCGCCTTCCTCCTCTGTTCCGGAATAATGATAACTTTCCCCAAGATTCTCGGTAATTTTACGGCTGTTGCTCATCCGTCTGTAGGTCTGCTCCAGTTCCTCATCTTCTCCCTCGATCAGACGGGCGCCCTCAATCTCCTGTAACTCAAATTCCGCCAAGGCCTGCTCTCTCGCCTTAGCGTTCTCATCCATTACTTCTTTCTCCAGCTTTCTCTTCAATTCTTTTACTTCGTCATAGAGATCCGCCACTGCCTGGGCCGGCGCGGCATAACTCTCCCCGCAGTATGCATCCAGGATTTCCATATGCTTCTTTTTGTGAAGCAGGGACTGATGCTCATGCTGCCCGTGAATATCCAGCAAAAGTTCCGCCAGTTCTTTCACCTGTTTTGCAGTCACGGTCTCTCCGTTGATCTTACAGACGCTTTTTCCCTGCTGCAGCTTTCTGCTGATGATGACACTGTCATCCTCATGCTCCAGATCCATCTCGGCAAGTTTTGCTTTGATCGCCGCTCCCTCATCTGTGCCACAAGAAAAAACAAGCTCCACCAGGGCGCTCTCTGCTCCCTGACGCAGCAGGTCTTTCTCAAATTTTGCTCCCAAAGCCAGATTCACGGAACCGATGAGCATGGACTTTCCCGCTCCGGTCTCTCCCGTGAGAATATTCAGCCCCGGGGCAAATTCTACTTCTGTCTCTTCCATAAGAGCCAGATTTTTCACATGTAAACTTTGTAACATATAAGTCACTCTCCTTCTGCACCTTCTCCAAAGCACATCTGGATTTAATTGTCTAATTTCCCTTTTATTTTATGGATCAAAGATTCCGCTTCCTCCACGGAGCGAGATGCTACCATAATCGTGTCATCTCCTGCAATACAGCCCAAGACCTCCGGAAATTTCATGGCGTCCAACGCAGCCGCCACAGCCATGGCCATACCTGAAACCGTCCGGATCACCACAAGATTCTGTGCGATATCCATGGAGGCAAACCCTTCCCGCAGCACGCGGACATATTTCTCCCCCGCCTGCATCTCTACCAGATTCTTCTCCGCATACCCCATGGCTGCATATTTCTGCCTGCCTTTTTCAGAAGTCACCTTAGACAACTTCATGTCACGGATGTCCCGTGATACCGTTGCCTGCGTCACTTGAAATCCCGCCTCTCTGAGACACCGGGCCAGTTCCTCCTGAGTTTCCACATCCTGTTTCTCTATAATCTCAAGAATTTTTTCCTGTCTTCCCTTTTTCATTGGTATCTCCATCAATCACTGAATTTCTTATGCAGTAATTCCATAAAACTCATTTGGTTCAACTTTAAAAATTCGGTTATTTTCTCCGACTGCACAATCCGGATCCGATCCCCGGAACACATGGAGATCTTATGACTTCCGTCAAAAACCGCCTCCACGGTCTGTTTCTGTCCCTCTCTGCCTGTGGGGATCTCAATTTCGATCACATCCGCAGGATCAAAAACAATGCTCCTGTGATTCAGCGAATGAGGACAGATCGGGGTAAGCATGATCAGTTTTGCACTGGGCTCTACCAGCGGGCCGCCCGCAGACAGGCTGTAACTGGACGCCCCTGTCGGTGTGGCAACAATCATACCGTCCGCCTTGTACCGGTGCAGGAACTGTCCGTTTACATAAATATCCATCCAAAGCATCTGCATGGAACCACGTCTGGAGATCACCACATCATTCAGCGCCCATCCCTCCTCAAACGGTTTGCCGCAGTGGAAATTCACTTTTCCGTTTAACATCATTCGGGATTCTTTCGTGAACTGCCCATCGATCAGCTTCTGCAGAGAATCTTCCAGATTGGATGTCTCAATCTCCGTCATATAACCGAGCGTTCCCAGATTTACGCCGATAATGGGAATGAATAGCTTCTTCGTCTCTCGGGCCGCCTGGAGCACGGTTCCGTCTCCCCCCAGCACGATCATGCAATCCACATCCTTCGGGATGTTTTTTGCCTCCTCAGACATCTCGGTGGTATCCGCCGTCCAGTCTGCCTCCTTGATCATCAATGTAACCTTCTGCCCCTTACACTCCAAATAACTTTTGATCCGGTAAGTAGAGATCAAATCCTTATCCTTATGCTTGTTTGTGTAGATCAGAAAATGATTCATACCCGATACCTCCTTACAGTTTGTGGGATTGTTCCACAATTTCCGCTATTTTATTTTCCCATAGTTCGCTATGAGAAATCCCTCTCCGTTCCGAAATGATCTGCCCCAGCAATTCTTCTGCCTCCCGCTCTGTGCGTTCTGCAACTTCTTCAGAAATCTCCTCTGCCTTACGGATATGCAGCAAATATTCGATATTTCCCTCCGGCCCCTTGATGGGGGAATGCTCCAGATGCAATACTTCAAACCCGATACTGTCTGCATAATCAATGATCTTATGGATGACCTCCGCATGTGTTTCCGGTTCCCGGACAACGCCTTTCTTGCCCACCTTGTCCTTCCCTGCTTCAAATTGTGGTTTGATCAGACAGACCATCTCACCGCCAGACTTCAACAGATTTCTGGCCGGGATCAGAATTTTCGTAAGCGATATAAAGGAAACATCCACACTGGCAAAATCCAAAGCCTCCTGAATATCCGCTGCCGTCATATAGCGGAAATTCGTCTGCTCCATGCACACTACCCTGGGATCATTCCGCAGTTTCCATGCCAATTGCCCGGTTCCCACATCTACAGAATACACCTTTACGGCTCCGTTTTGCAGCATGCAGTCCGTGAACCCTCCCGTAGACGCACCGATATCCATGCAGACCATACCTTCCAGCGAAAATTGCCACTGCTCCATCGCTTTCTCCAGCTTAAGCCCTCCGCGGCTGACATACTTGGGCTGGCTTCCCCGCACCTCCAGCGAGATTTTCTCCGTATCAAAAAAGGTGCCCGCCTTATCCTCCTTCTGCCCGTTCACATATACGATCCCGGACATCAGGATAGCCTTTGCTTTCTCTCTGGATGGCGCATATCCCTGCTCTACCAAAATAACATCCAAACGTTCCTTCATGAAATCTCTGTCCTGATTCTTTCCACAATACTCTCCGCATCCACACCGATCTCTCTCTTCAGGAGCTCTGTGTTTCCATGCTCTATATAAGCATCCGGCAAAGTCACCCGGATACACTTGCAGCGCTCACAGGCAATGGCATGATCCGCAAGGCAGTCCAATACCTTCTCCCCGTAACCGCCACTTGCCACATTCTCTTCCATTGTGACAATCAGTCGATGTCCTGCGGCAGCTTCCAGAACCGCCTCCTCATCAATCGGCTTGACAAAACGGGCATTCACCAGGCTTACCGCATATCCCTGTTCTTTCAGGGTATTTCTGACAGTCTCTGCCGTTTTCACCATACTGCCCACCGCAAATAATGCGATCTCCGATTCCCGATAGATCCATTCCGCCCTGCCCAGTTCAATGGGCGCCCGAAACTCTTTCAGTCCGTCATACGCATTTCCCCTGGGATAGCGCAGCGCGATCGGCGCCCCGAAATTCACCGCAAATTTCAGCATATCAGAGAGCTCCCACTTATTTTTGGGTGCCATCACATGCATGTTGGGAATTCCGGACAGATATGTAAAATCAAAGATTCCCTGGTGTGTCTCCCCATCACTTCCCACCAGTCCGGCTCTGTCGATCGCAAAAACCACCGGAAGGTTCTGGATACAGACATCATGAAGAATCTGGTCATAAGCTCTCTGCAAGAAGGAAGAATACACCGCTACAATGGGCTTCAACCCGCCCGCCGCCAATCCGGCCGCAAAAGTCACCGCATGCTCCTCTGCAATCCCCACATCAAAGAACCGATCCGGGTACATATTATGAAAACGTTTCAAGCCGGTGCCATCCGGCATTGCCGCCGTGATCGCCACAATCTTCTCATCCCGCTGTCCCAGCTTACACATGACCGTTGAGAAAATATCGGTATAATTTGCCGTCGTTCTGGGATGGGACGGAATGCCTGTCTCAATATCAAATGGCTCCGCACCATGAAACCTGGCGGGATGTCTTTCCGCAGGACCGTATCCCTTTCCCTTCTGTGTCATCACATGTACCATAACACAGCCTTTCACACGCTTTGCTTCTTTAAGCACTTTAGTCATCGCATTAATGTCATGACCGTCCACCGGTCCCAGGTAAGTGATCCCCATATCCTCAAAAAACATTCCAGGGATCACCAACTGCTTAAAACTGGACTTTGCGCGGCGAATGGTCTTCACCATGCTGTCTCCGCCTTTTGTCCCGCTAAGAGCGTTATAAATGCCTTCTTTCAGATCCAGATAACCGGATGTGGTCCGAATATTGTTCAGGTACTTGGACATCCCTCCCACATTCTCCGAAATAGACATATTGTTGTCGTTCAATACCACAATGAAATTCGTTTCCAGCTTTGCCGCATTATTCAATGCCTCATATGCCATACCGCCGGTCAGCGATCCGTCTCCGATCACTGATACGATCGTCCGCTTCTCCCCTTTGATATCCCGGGCCTTTACCAAGCCCAGCCCGGCAGAGATGGAAGTGGAACTGTGTCCGGTATCAAACGCATCGTAATCGCTCTCTTTCCGCTTGGGGAAACCGCTCAGACCATGGAACTGCCGAAGCACATCAAAACCTTCTTTCCGGCCGGTCAAGATCTTGTGAGTATAAGACTGATGCCCCACATCCCAAATAATCTTGTCCTCCGGAAGATCCAGAGAAAGATGCAGCGCCATGGTCAACTCCACCGCCCCCAGGTTGGAACCCAGATGTCCGCCCGTGACGCTGATCTTCTCGATCAGAAATTGTCTGATCTCCTCTGCCAACGCCGCGTAATCTTTTTTATTTATTTTTTTGATATCATTAGGATTCTCTATCTTTTCAAGCAACATGATCTGCTCCTGTCCCCTGAGCTCAACTCCGCCTATTGATCAGATGACGGATCAACGCCTCCATAAATTCATGATCTCCCGGAAATTCCCTTAAAATCTGAATTGCTTCCTCCGAAAGCCGTTCCACTTCCTTCTGTGCCGCCTCCAAACCTTTTAACGTCACATAAGTCTGTTTTCCGTTTGCTGCATCGCTTCCGATTGGTTTCCCAAGCTCGGCGCTGTCGCCTGTCACATCCAGGATGTCATCCTGAATCTGAAATGCCACACCGATATTCATGGCACACTGTCCGATCTGCTGCAGCTTTGCCTCATCCGCATCGCCGCCCAAAACGGCTCCGATCTGCATAGCTGCCTTGATCAGCGCTCCTGTCTTATGCGTATGGATATACAGGATCTGCTGTTCCGTCAATTCATCCGCCTGATCTTCCGCCTCTATATCAGCCACCTGTCCGCCGATCATTCCTCTGGTACCTGCATTTTCCGCAAGGATCTGCATTGCCCGGCTGACCGCCAGATAGTCTTCTTTTTCCGTACATACCTGGAAAGCATCCGCCGCTGTTTCAAACGCGTAATTCAAGAGTGCATCTCCGGCCAGTATCCCCATGGCGTCCCCGTAAACCGCCCAGGTCGTCTTCTTTCCCCTGCGATACTCATCATTGTCCATAGCGGGCAGATCATCATGCACCAGCGAGTAGGTATGGATCATCTCCATGGAAGCCATAAAAAATGCAATGCCTTCCCTCTTACCGCCGAACATATCATACATTTCCTTCATCAAAACCGGACGCAGTCTTTTTCCTCCGGCCAAAACACTGTACCGCATAGCATCCGTAATTGTCTGCGGCATATTTTTATCCTCTTCCCCCGAAACCGGCAAATATCCTGCTATGATCTTCTCTGCTTCCTCTGTCCGCAATTTCAGGTTCTGTCGGAAAACATCCTCCTGCATCATCGTATCACAGTTCCTCCAGTCCGCCGTCTTCCGCAATCTTCAAAACTTTCTTTTCCACACGATCGATCTGTGCATTGCATTTCTTTAAAAGCTGCATCCCCTCACTGTATGCGTTAAAAGCATCCTCCAGCGAAATATCCTCTTTTTCGAGGCGTGCAATGGTTTCTTCCAGCCGACTGAAATTTTCTTCCAACGTTGTTTCTGTCATCTGCGTTTCTTCCGTCATCTGCGTTCCTCCTGTATCTCTTTCACCTCTGCCCGGATATTTCCGTCCTGCACCCGGATCACCAGACCCTGCCCCACAGCAACATCCTCTATTGAATGAATATTATGCCCCGTTTCGTCTTCTATATAAGAAAAACCGCTCTGAAGTTTCTCCAACGGTGAAAGTCCCTTCATTCTGGCAATATACAGATCCAACCGGTGGCGTTTCTGCTTCAGAATCCGGTCCATGCATGCCTGTAGCCGGTCTTCCATACGCAGACTCTTTTGACTCTGCTCCCGGATGCGTGTCACCGGGTGATACAGCTTCAGTTTCATAGCCAATCGTTCCGTTTCCCTGCGCTGCCTTTCGATGTGCTGGCGCATCGGACGATTGAGGCGCATCTCAAAATTGTCAAAGGTCTCAAAAATATCTCTGATATCCGTTACGGCAAGTTCTGCCGCCGCAGAAGGCGTCGGTGCACGAAGATCGGATACATAATCGATGATCGTTGTATCCGTCTCATGTCCAACCGCTGAAATGATGGGAACAGAACAGTCAAAGACAGCCTGCGCCACTTCCCGCTCATTAAACGCCCACAAGTCTTCTATGGAGCCGCCCCCGCGTCCCACGATCATCACATCGACCTTCTGTCTCTCCAGAGCGCGGATGCCTGCGATAATACTGGGAGCTGCCGCCTCTCCCTGCACGGTTGCCGGATAGAGGATGATCTGAACATAAGGATTCCTTCTGCCTGCAATCTGTATGATGTCCTGGATCGCCGCCCCGGTGCTGGCAGTCACCACTCCCAGGGTTTTGATATATTTGGGGATAGGCTGCTTATATTGTTCCGCGAACATCCCCGATTCTTCCAGCTCTGCTTTCAGCTGTTCATACCTTTCATGCAGCAGTCCCACGCCGTCCAACACAATCTGTCTGGTATAGAGCTGGTATTTCCCGCCTTCCTCATACAGGGCCACATAACCGCCTACAACAATCTGCTGCCCATTCTGCAATTGAAATCCGAGCCCGCTCTCCCTCCATGACTTGAACATAACGCAGGAGATCTCGCAATCTATATCTTTTAAGGTAAAATAAATATGCCCCCTTGGATTATATTTGCAGTTACTTACCTCTCCTCTGACAAAGACAGACTGCAAAAAATGATCCTGCGCGAACATATTTTTTACATAGGTATTTAATTGTTTTACTGTATAGATGTTACGATTTGCTCTCATCTGACTTTGCAACCTTGCCGAGAATTGCATTCACAAATGCGCCTGAGGATTCCTGCCCATACTTTTTGGCAATCTCCACCGCTTCATTGATGGCAACAGAAGCAGGAATATCATCGTCAAACAGAATCTCATAGACAGCAAGACGCAGCACGGTAAGTTCTACCTTTCCCATGCGCTCCGTGTTCCACCCCTCTGTATTTTCATTGATGATCGGATCAATTTGAGCTACCTTATCCTGGACTTTACCGCATCTGGTCGTAATATAATCTATATCTTTCTCTTTGAAAGCTTCCTGGGTATCTTCTGCCGGCAAATCCTCCGTCCAAAGCAGCATCTGCTCCTTCATATCCTCCGCGGTATGAAAAGAAACCCGAAACAAAAGACGAAAAACCTGCTCCCGCAGTTCGCGTCGTTTCATCATATCATTTGTTTTCCTTCTTCATATTTACGCCTGCAATCCGGATATTTACCGTTTCACAGGTAAGTCCCGTCATATTCTCAATGGCATTTTTAACCTTGGTCTGTACCTGCTGGCAAGTTGCAGGAATATTATACCCGTAATCCATGGTAACTGCCAGATCGATATTTACGATATCATTCGAAACAGCCACACGGACTCCCTTGGTCAATTTTTTTACGCCGACCTTGGACATCAGCTCATTGCTGATATTCCCTGCCATCGCACTGACACCGTTTACCTCGGTCGCTGCCAAAGAAGCGATCATCGCAACCACATCATCTGCGATCTGAACCGCACCCACATTCTCCTCATTCTTCAGAACAACTGTGCTCTGCTCCGCTGCATTTTCCATTTGCAATTCCTCCAATTCTTTAAAACTCGGAAGTTTTTTATAGTATACCACACTTATTGTCCGGTTGTCACCATAAAAAATGTCAGGGTATATTGTTTGTCGTCACAGGAATAAATGAACGTTTTTATACCCGTTCCCTCCAAATATCGAAACAACTCCTGCGTGTCCAACAGTTTCCCGCAAAATTCCTGAAAGCACGACTCGTCTGCACAGCACAGAGCAATAATGATGTCCCCGGTCTCTGACTGTTGTCCTTCTGCCACCCGTCGCTCCACCAGTTCTTTGATCTGCTCTCTGTCATAGTCCGTGAAGTATGCATTTTCACGCACATAATAATTATCCGCCATGGCATTGCATTCCGGCAGTTGTAACGTGTCATCCGGCAGGTGCGTGCGCATAAGCTGATCTTCCCTGATGCAGAAATAATCATAACTGATCCACTCTGAGATATCCGGCGTCTGTAGCGTTTCCGCATCGTTTTCCCCGTCCGCTTCTTCCGCACTCCGGTATGAGATGTCTCCCCACGTGACATCCACATAATAAAATGCACCGTCCGCTTTTACAAGGTTCCATGCGTGTCCCTCTCCGGTCTCGATCACTTCTCCCTGCACCAGCGTACAGTCAACACCCATGCGATTCAGCAGGTACTGAAACGCCTTTGCATATCCCTGGCAGACAGAAGCATGCCCCACAAATACGGAGTAAATATTCTGATTATCCGGTGCGCTCCGGTCATAATCTGTTTCCAGGATCAACGTATCATAGATATACTTGACCTTGGAATAATCATCCGACGTCTCCGGTGAACCCTGAAGGATTTCTTCTGCTCTGTCTGAAATCTCCTGCATTCTTTCACAGGCCGACTCCCATGGCATACTGTAAGTTCCTGTAAATTCGATGGCCACCAGCTTCTCTCCCACCGTATATTTGGTATAGCTGTAGCCTTCCACATAAAACAACTCCGGGTGATCGATCAGCACGGACTGAAAGATATTGTCCACTGCTTCTTCATTTAACCCCTGTATCAGGCCTTCCTCCGAAAGCTTTACATTCTCCGCCATCACGCCCAGTATTGCCGCAATGTCCTGATACCAGATCTGTTCAGCCGACGACAGCCGTTCAAAAGCATAAGTATAGCAATCGTCCCGCAGAATGCTCTCTCTGGACTGTTGTTCCACATCCTTAAGCGCCAATGTTATCTCGTCGGATTCCTGTGTTCTGGATGGCAATGGCTCCACCGACCATGCCTGATATCCCTGGGGCACGCATGCTGACAGCCAGACCGTCATCGCAAGAATCAGGCCCCCGATCGGGATCCGGATATTTTTCATAAACCTTAATTCCTGCTAAACTCTGTAAGCACCAGCCCCTTATTGCGATCCAGTGTCATTCCGATACTCCAGGAATTCACAAAGAGCAGCAAAGGATTTCCTTTCATATCCTTCACCTTCTTCATATCAGAAGTACCGGTCAGTTTAGACAGGTCTACCTCCTCTTTATTTTCAATCCAGCGAATGTGTTCGTAAGGCAGATTCTCCAGCCGGATCTCCACATTATACTCATTTTCCAGTCTGTACTTCAATACATCAAACTGCAGTACTCCCACCACGCCGACGATGATCTCCTCCATGCCGGTGTTGTACTCCTGGAAGATCT
>DFDT01000144.1 GCA_002368865.1 Lachnospiraceae bacterium UBA3821
TCTTAAAAATTCACACCGCTCATCAATCTCCGCAAAGTCCAACTCACATGCGCCGCACCAAATTCCTACAGGCACCCTGTCTGCGAAAGTATATTCTTTTGGCACAATATCTTCTGTTTCGTCCGCCTTTTCAAAAAGATAGACCAGCACTTTCTTCTCTTTCGGAAATATAATCCAATATTCTCGCACACCCGCCTCTCTGTATTTCCGCAGTTTTAAGTCCGCATCCCGCCGCCTGCTGTCGGGAGACACCACTTCCATGACCAGATCAGGTGCGCCAAGCAGCCGACGCATTGTAATCTGATCTCTGTTGCACACCACAAATACATCCGGCTGAACCATCGTCTTATCGCTGTCACAAAAGAGCTGTACATCTGCCGGTGCCGCAAACGGCATACAAGAGCCCCCGCTTTTCTCTACATGATTTAACAAAATCTGAAAAATCTTTAATGCAATAATCTGGTGCACATAGGACGGCGCCGCCATGTCATAGAACACGCCGTCGATCAGTTCAACCCTCCTCTCATCCGGGAGCGCCAAATAATCCTCGATAGTTTTATCGCCCGTCTCCCAAGTCTGCCGTCTGCCTTCTTTATCCTCTTTTTCCGCTTTAACTTCTTCATTCTGAACAACATAAAGATATGAGTCAGTCTGATAGGCAGGTGCGCCATCCATGACTCCCTGCATTTTATTTTTCTCGTCACTGCTATCATTATAATTTTTCTCCATTACAAACACTCCTTCCTCTTCCCTTTTCTTTTAGTTTGATTTCACTATGTCAATGTTTACATGATGAATTACGGTGATTTACCGGATATGCACTTTTGCACTATTGAATAAAGCAATAAGCTTATTGTTATTTACGATTGTATAATAAGATATTATTTCGGTTCTGTCAAGCGATTTTCTCATCGCACAAAATCGCACAAAATCACTCAAAATAAAACACTTTTCCCCTCGGGCGAAACGGCAGCCGATGTCCCTGGGGGACGAGAAAAGCATGTTCCCTTTTCACTTTCAGATCAGATTCGATATACCCGTCCGTGATGATCAGGATCGGACCGTCCTTCGGAAAATCCGCTGCCCTTTCCAACAGATCTACCGCCGGCTGCAGCACAGTGCCGCCGCGCCCCTTCACTTCCACTCTGCCCGAAATATCTTCCGGGGAAATATATCCCTCATCATACGCTTCGGCATCACAGAATATCACCCGTGCGGCAGGCACTTCCTTCGCCACGGAGAAGCTGGCGACAGCACCCAACGCATAGCCGATCAGCTTTGTGCTCATGGAGCCGGATGTGTCGATGATCACGCCATAGGTTCTGCTGTTCTCGGGAATATCGCCTGATACATAACGGGGTCTGGGAATATCCGGCGTACTCCCCTGTCTCCTGCTGGGCATACTGTATGTCCGCTTTTTTTCTAAAGGAGCGAAATGCGCGTCGAACCAGTTGGCAAGCTCCACATCCCAAGGGATCGGCGGCATGGAGAGCGCACGGATCTCCTCGATCAGCCCTGCCGGGATATAGCCTCTGCCTGTGGAAAGCTGGTATTCCAAACCGTTGCGCAGCGCGCTTTTACAGAACTCCTCCACACTCACATAGGCGGAAAAAGGCGAAACGACGCCCACACCCGTTCCCGCCCTCCCGGGCAGTGGTGACAGAAGCACATCCCCCTTGCCGTATCCCCGGAGCGTCTCGTCATCTTTATAGGCTTTGATCTGATTCACGATCTCATCATACAGTGCCTCGGCGGAAATATCCTTCAGGCTCTCATCATACAGGATCCCTCTGTTCGGCATTTTCCCGACCTGCATTTCATGGAGCCAGCCGTTGATCACATAATCGCAGGCCACATTCCACAGCTCAGGATCCCTGCCCTTACATCTGCTGCCATGCTCCAACCCTGCATGCAGAAACTCATGAGCAATCACAAACTTTAACTCTTCCTCTGACAATCCTGCGGCGGGATTCACGTAAATCTCCCCAGCCTCCACGCAGATTGCCGCTATGGAGATCTCCTGCTCGTTGCAGAGCTTATAGTCCTCTATGATCCGAAAGGATGCCGCCAGACTTCCCAACAACGGAAAATGGTTGATAAACCATTGCGCCGCCAGCTCCGACTTGGTATACTTCTTTCCGGAAAGGCCCCTATGTCCGCCGGCCTCCCCCACCACATCAGAAACAGACGCCGCCAGCGCATAGGCAAACTGCGCCTCATACTCATTGCGCCTGCCCGCTTGATACACCAGGGGATGTTCCAGCCCCACCATATCCATGACACCGCTCTCCGCCGTCCCAAAACAGTTGAGCAGATTCTGTCCGGACTGCATCAGATATTCATAAATCGCCCGCTCATTGTTCAGATTCATACCAAGATCTGTCAGGGAATACTCTCTTATGGGCTTTCCGAATTTGATATCCGCAAGGAATTTGTCTATGTAGATATCACAGGCTATGTTCCATTGCAGCTTATCAAAAGAAGGCACCCATTCCGAAGTGCCATCCTCTCTGATCCGCTCATAGCCGGGCAGTTTCTGCGCATCAAAGTGCCCGAACGCCCGGTGCAGCATATTGTGAGCGATCACAAACGCCCATTGCTCCGGCTCCAGCGGACAGTCTTTGTTCAAAAAAAACGTACCGCTGCTGCTTAAGTATGCGGCTGTCTTTTTGGACATAGTCTTACTGCTTTGAATCTCGCCGCAGCTTTCGGAATAACGATACAATTTCAACCGGGAAAAAACCGGATGCCTGTTGATCAATTCTATTCCCGCATGAAGTTTCTCCTCGTTGGGAGAGATATGCTTTTTTGATTTTTCACTGTTTTTTGCCATATCTGCTTTATTACCTTCAATTATTTGTAACTGTTCAGAACCAAGCGAATTTAGATGAAAAATGGTGCATACAATAGAAATCTGAAAGATTTCTATTGTCATGTTTTGCGAATGGTTCTGAATCGTTATGTACGGTTAAAATGATTCGCCAGCCTCGGCAGGTCTCTCACGATCTCGATCATAAACCACTCCGGCAGCATCTCGTTCCCGTCCGCCGAAACCACCATCTGCGCCAGTTCAAAATTAATCTGGGAAAGCTCCTTGATCAGCGCTTTGCCCCTATGCGCCAGATACTGCGCGTCTTTATTCAGATTCTGCTTGTTCTCCGGCAGATCGTGCAAAAGCCTTCCCCGGAAGGAATGCGCCAGAAAATACAGGATATCCCGATCCTGCGGCGCAGACGGCCATACCGCCGTGCCTTTGATGATCTCTGAAAGCAGATTCTTATTGTCGATCTGCTTCACAAAAGAAAGGAACATTCCCGCATGCTTGGCGGACACGCAGCCATAGGTCAGAACTCGCAGCTTTTCCTCATCCAAATCCTCTGCGCGATAGCATTTTAACGAGTCACTCAACATATGCCAGGATCTGGGCGTGGAATAAGGCTCCTCATTCTTGGGCGGCTCTGAAAACAGATGGTCCGGCCTCTGCGTGATGTAATCGATCACCCAAGGGTGCAGATCATTCTCATAGGCCCACGCAATCCACTGATCCGTGTCCACCTTCAACTGCACATGAAACATGCGATTGATCAGTGCGGAAGACATGGTCTTCACGATGGCGCCGTCCTGCGACCGGTTCCCTGCGCCGATCACTACACTGCCCTCCGGCAGATGATATTCTCCCACCCTCTTCTCGTGGATTAGGGAATAAAAAGCCTTCTGCACCTCCTGGGAACAGGCATTTAATTCGTCCAGAAACAGCACATACGGCTCCTTCCTCGCGATCATCTTCGGCGGCAGAAAACGCGAGGTCTCCCCCTCCAATTTCGGGATGCCGATGATGTCCTCCGGCGCCAGCTGGCTGCCCAGCAGGGACACGCATTCCATCCCCACCTCGTCCGCAAATTTCTCCACCAGCGCCGACTTTCCAATCCCGGGCGCGCCCCAGATAAACACCGGACGCGTGGGCGCAATATTCAATAAAATGTCTAACAGTTCACTCTGCGTTACCTGATATGATAAATTCATCTCAAAACTCCTCGTATAATATCTTTTCCCCTACCTGTATTTTTCAAACTTTTTGACAGGTACGCGCTTTCCGCCTTCTATCTGATAATATCTGCCATCCTTCTCATCATATGCCAGCAGAATCAGTTTACCACCTTTGTATACCGAACCGTCGATATAATAATGGCTCTCCCCATCAAAATAAACGTCATGATAACTGCGGTCTCCGGCGAGATCTCTGCTCCCCGTCCCCACATGTCCCGCAATGATTGTTTTATAAAACTTTCCCTTTGCTGCGGGAAATTTTCCTAACAGGGTATCATCCGATGTACCCCACATCCAGTACTCTCCTGCCTCCTCATCCACTCCGGCATGAACGAATATCTGAGTCTCCGTTTCATAGAATGACGGCAGCCCTTGGATCCACTTTATCAATTCTTCATGATCAGATAATATCATCCGCACAGCCTCTTTGCTTATCGTTTCCAAAGAGCATGTCCTTGATATTTGATTCAGGAAATCCAGCTGCTCATCCGTTATAAATGTACGTATGGTGTTTGCGCCATGCTCAAAATCTGTTCTGATCCAATCGTTAAATGTCAGGCAGTCTTCCGTTTTGTCGGAATACCAACTCCTGTAATCATCAATCCATTCCAAAAACATCTGCTCATGATTCCCTTTCAGGACAATGACCTTCTCATCACCGTTCTGCTCCTGCAGTTCCCTGATATACTCCAAAACCTGACAGGAAATTTTTCCGTAATCAATATAATCCCCAAGAAAAACGATGCGGTTACCTCCGCTGAGATCAACATACTCCATCTGCCTCTTCAGTTCTTCCATACATCCGTGGATATCGCTCATAGCGTAGATCATAGGCTACTCACCCCCGTTTGGTTTCATGTTTGATTTCATGTTTTTTCATATTTCATTTGGAGACGAATAAAACTCTTCTCCCGTCTCCAAACAGATCGCCGCAAGTCTGCCACCGGGATAATGTGCCCCACAGTCGATTGCTATATGGTTATTCCGTCTATATATAAATCCGGGATTTGGATTTCCCTCGATTGTCTGTGTAGGCGTGTGTCCTGTGATAACAAATGTATCTTCAAAATATTTTACATCATAATCCGCCCGCACCCAGATCAACTCATGCAGAGAATAGTCCTCTATATCCTTTTGGGAAGAATAGTTTCCCAAACCGGCATGAACCAGAAGATAGTTCTTATCTCCCACCGTGACCTCCTCATAGATCAGAAACTCCTTTATGAAATCTATCACATCCTGTTTGCCTTCCGCATTCAACTCTTTGAACTCATCGATGGTCGTTTTGCTCCCGTTATACTGCCAGGTGATCAGATTATCCAGCATCTCCTCATCCAGTTCCTCTATAGATGTATCCGTGATTTCCTTCATGAGAAATTCAAGACATTCCAACGCCATCAGCTCATGGTTCCCCACCAGGCAGACAGCGTTGGGCATTTCCATGAGCTTTTTTAATGTCCTGATCGGATGCGGCCCCCGGTCAAGGATATCCCCCAGCACATAAAGAGTATCTGTTTCCTTAAACTTGATCTTGTCAAGTAATTCCATGAACCTATCATATTGTCCATGAATGTCCGATATCACGTATGTAGCTATAACTATCGCCTCCTCAATGGTATTTAAAAATACCCCCACTCCGTTGTCACGGAATCCACCCATACAAACTCTTCCTTTCCAAAGGACATGCCGTTACTGTATGTAGAAAAGGTATCCGTCGTGATCAGATTCTCCTGCTCCAGCACCTCCTTCACCGGCGTATGACCTACCACCTGGAACAAATTCTCCGGGTACATGGTCATTTCCAAATACCCGTCCTGCGGGCGCGCCCAAAGGGGAGAATTCTCCTCCCAGAGTTCCTCCACACCGAATCCGTTTACGGTCTCCAGGACGCAGTCCACATCATCCTGCATACCATAAAGCTGCACTTCCACAAACTCCTTCGTCAGGCCCGCATGGGAAAAAAGCACATTGTCCGCCCGATGTATGACAGCAAGATTCTCAGGCGAATGAAGTACCCCGGGGCAAGCCC
>DFDT01000045.1 GCA_002368865.1 Lachnospiraceae bacterium UBA3821
TGGAGAAGATCTGAACACAGGTCCGGATATAAATCTGAATAAAGATTTCAAGATAGGAAGAATATAGTTCTCAGGACGGATCTGAACACAGATCTGACGACAAAACTGAATAAAAAAAGCAAAAAACGGATTACCTGCAATGGAACTTTCCTTTCCCGGGAATCCGTTTTTTTCTTTCGCAAAAAAGGAACTCGCTTCATCGCGCAATACCCGTGACTTCAGATAGAGGTGCAAGACTTATAAGCGAGCCTTGAAACAATATACTGCATTGACAATAGTGTGCTAAATAAAGATTAAATATAGTCTTAATATCGTTTTTATGCTAGAATGAACGTAGCACTTCTGCATTAGCGGGCTCGGGGCGGGGGTCAAAGCCCCTGCTTTTTTATTGAGGCTTTCAGGAATTAATCAATAATCAAAGGAGATATTTCATTTTGCTTCCTATTACAGATTTACAATTTCTCATTAATGCTTACGAAGACAGCCAGATCCGGTTCGACCCGGCTGTCAAAAAATATGATGTTACCGTTCCTACGGACTGCTTCGGAGTACTTTTGAAGCTGCAGTTCGCGCCGGAATTTTACATTAGTATTCGTTCTGACCGCGACGCCGGACGTTTTGGTTTTGAAACGCTTGAGCCTGAGATGGGCGACTATTTAGCTGGAACTGAAATTCCTTTTTATGAATACTATGGCGGCTACATCATCCGCCTTGATAAGCGGGAGTCTTGCTTTGCAAATGACCTCGATGCGACTGTCAGCATTGACGCGGGGAGTACAGAGCATGGGACAGACCGCTATGAGATCCATATTCACAGAGATTCAGGGAAAAAGATTCGGGATCTCTTTAAGGGGGATTCCTTCTTCGATGAAGAGTTTGGAATCGCAATGCCCTACAAACTCTATGTTCCCGGAAAGTATGACCGCAGGAGGAAATATCCCATGGTCATATGCCTTCACGGAACAGGTGAAGTCCAGGAGCCGATTGATGCCGTGCTCATGAAAACCCAGATGGCGACGGCTTTTGCGGAGGATTCCGAAGCAGGCCGCAATGCGTGCTTTGTGCTGGTTCCCAAATGCAATATTCGCTATGACGAGGATGACAACTGGACTACACTCAACCAGTTTGTCCGCCAGAGAACCGATTCTCCTTTCTGGCCAATGCCCCATCTGACAGTGGTCTGGCGGCTGATAGAAAAGCTAAAAAATGAATACAGAATAGATGACAGGAGACTCTATCTCACAGGAATCTCATCCGGTGCCTTCGGAGCCTATGTGCTCGCGATGGAGCATCCGGACTCTTTCGCAGCTCTGGTCCCTGTTGCAGGAGCAGCCAATCCCGCGCGGATAGGCGCATTAAAAAACACACCTATGTGGATCTTTCACTCTGCAGATGATCCGGTCATTGTCCCCTCTTATACACTGGATCCCACACTGGCCGCTCTGGATGGAGCCGGTATCAGCTACCGCCTGACCCTTTATCCCGACAAGCAGATCTTCTGGCAGTCCGCGCACTTCTGCTGGGAGAGGGTCTACAAAGAAGAGGAACTGCGGGACTGGATCTTTTCACAGAGGATTGGCGGAATAAAGCAGGTAAAGAAAAAAATCGGGATACCTGCCGGAGATAAAAAGAAGGGGCATTCAATCAACGAAGACGTACGCGATATCGCCGTGCAGGCAATTGCCGCCGCGGAGGTCAGGGCACTCTGAACGAATACGGATGTTTTTTTGATAAAAACATCTATGACATTTTTGTGTAACAGTCGTACGGTTTGTCCGGCATAAATAATAACGAGGAGGAAAACGATGGAGAAAAAGCTTTACCCCCTGGACGTGGGTCAGATGCTGCAGTATCTGCCTATACGGGAAACCGGCACCCAGCGCTGCTGCAATATCAGTGTTTTTTCAGGTCTTCAGACAGAGATTGATTTCAGCCTTCTGAAGAGATGCATTCAGGACGAGTTCAGACGCTACGAGTGTCTTCGTCTCCGGTTCACTGCCCCGGACGAGAATGGCTTTGTGCAGCAGTACATTGCGGAGCGGGATGACCGGGATGTCCCTTTTCTGGATCTCTCTGACCGCACCATGAGGGAAGCCGACGCTTTTCTGCAGGAAAAAACCTATGAAGAGTTTAATGAGCCGGAGATTCCCATGGTGGAGATCACCATGGTGAAGATGCCGGAAGGCTACAACGGCATGTATATTCATATCGATCACCGCCTGGTAGATTCCTCCGGTCTTATCGTGATGGTCAACGACATTATGGAACTTTACTGCCATTATCGTTTCGGCTCTGAATATCCCAAGCCTCTCGCTTCCTTCGAAGAAGTTCTGATCGAAGATCTGAAAAAGGCGAAGAACGAAAAGCGCCGCGCCAAGGACGAGAAATTCTGGCGTGATTACCTGACGGAAAACGGCGAACCTATTTATTCTGACATCAAAGGTTCCCGCATTCTTCAGGAGAGCAGGAGAGTGCACGGAGACAAATCCCTTCGCGCGGCTGATGTGGAGACCAAAGACCGCTCTGTGGGTGTAGCCGATTTCCATCTGGAGCCCGAAGCCACACAGAAGCTGATGGATTTCTGCATGATGCACGGCGTTTCCATGACTAACCTGATTCTCCTCACCATGCGGACCTATCTCTCCAAGGCCAACGGCGGTCAGGATGACATCACACTCCGGAATTTCGTTTCCCGCCGATCTACCCAGGCAGAGTGGACCTGCGGAGGCAGCAGAGTGCTGTCCTTCCCGCTGCGTACCATCATCAGTCCGGATACGGAGTTTCTGGATGCCCTGTATGAACTTCAGAACGTTCAGAACAAGATTTACCTCCACTGCAACTACGACCCTGTAGCTGTGGACAAAATACTGAAGGAGCTCTACGGAGCGCCGGATAACACGGAATATATTTCCATGTCCCTAACCTATCAGCCCATGCCTGTCCGAATACAGAATGAACATCTGGCGGGAATCAGGACACGTTCCGTCTGGTACCCCAACGGAGCGGCTACGAAGAGGATCTACCTTACTGTCACCCACGGCCCGAATGAAGGCGGCCTCATCTTTGACTATCATTATCAGACAGCCGTCCTTTCCTATGATGACATTCAGAGGCTGTATTATTACATGATGAAGATGATGTTCCGCGGCGTGGATGAACCGGATATCACAATCGGAGAACTCATCAGCACTGTATAAATTGATTCTGAGCTGTCTGTGCTCTGCGGTACTGCGCAGCGCATACAAAAGAAAAGCGGCAACAGGCACCGCGCCCTGTGATCGCAGAGCGTTATAAATATTCAATAAAAATGGAGGATACAACATGGATAAGAAGCATAAATTTCTGGAGATTGTGGCCAAGTACTGCGATAAGGAAGCATCGGAGATTACTGAAGATATGCGTTTCCGTGAAGATCTCGGCTTTAATTCCCTGAGCTTTATGACCTTCCTGGGCGATTTGGAGGATACTCTGGACGTGGAACTGGAAGAGGAGGAAGCCATCCGTATCACGACGATTGGTGAGGCTCTGCAGTACATGAACACGCTTTTTGAAGAATAAAAATAAAGCGGATCAGGAGAAAAGAACTGTATACCTTTCATAGGAGAAATAAGAATGCATAATGGTCACCTTATTACAGGCCTGTTGGATAACACGGTCGAGAAATATCCCGATTATCCGGCAGTGCGATGGATCGTAAAGAAACAGATTTCCGAGAAGTTATATCGGGAGCTGAACGAGGATAGAAACAAGGTTGCCGGAGCCCTTCTGAAGATGGGTTTTGAAGGAAAACAGGCGGCCATGATCGGCACCAGCTCTTACGAGTGGATCGTCTCATACCTGGGAATCGTCAGCACAAAGATTACCGCCGTGCCGCTTGATCCCATGCTCCCGCCTCCGGAGCTCTGTGATCTGATAAACCGTTCGGATTCCGAGGTACTCTTCATTGCCCCGAAACTGGCGTCACTGATCGACACTGTAAAAGAAAACTGCCCTGCTGTACGGCTTTTTGTGGTTCTTGGCGGGAATCCCCGGCCGGAGGATCCCTCCATCGTCTCCTTTGCGGAATTCATTTCCGGGGAAGACGGGGCTGCGGTTCCGGAGGACAAGCGCCCTCTGCCTGATGACATGTGCACCATCATCTTTACTTCCGGCACGACCGGAAAAAGCAAGGGTGTCATGCTGACCCAGCGAAACCTCTATGACGACGTGACAAACGTGGTTGTCACTTTTGAACCGGGGACGACCATGCTGTCTGTCCTTCCCATCCACCACGCCTACTGCCTGGTCATGGACTGGCTCAAAGGCTTCTCCCTCGGAGCGACTCTCTATATCAATGATTCCCTGCTCCACATGGTCAGGAACATCGGTATTGTGAAGCCTCAGGTTCTTCTGATGGTGCCGCTCATGATTGAGACCATTGGCAAGAAGCTTGCCGCCATTGAGTCTGATCTGCCCAAACCCGAGATCGGGAAGCAGCTGATGGGAGAAAACCTGGAGTACATTTTCTCCGGCGGCGCGCACCTGGATCCCGCTTATATCAGCCTGTTCGAGGAGTATGGGATCAAGGTCTGTGAAGGATATGGAATGAGCGAATGCTCCCCTACGATCAGCTCTAACGGACAAACCGGCAACCGGCCGGGTTCTGTCGGTAAAGTTCTGGCCAATATGCAGGTCCGCTTTGTGGACGGCGAGATCCAGGTCAAGGGATCCAATGTCATGAAGGGTTACTACAAGATGCCTAAAGAGACCGAGGAAGCATTCTCTGACGGCTGGCTGCGTACCGGTGATCTGGGCCGTATGGACGAAGACGGCTACCTTTACATCACCGGTCGTCTTAAGAACCTCATCATCCTCAGCAACGGAGAAAATATTTCCCCCGAGGAGATCGAAAACGTTATGCTGACCCATGATCTGGTCGGTGAGGTTGTCATCAGCGGTGAGGAAAACGGGCTTGCGGCACGGATCTATCCCGATCCCGACGTCGTGGAAGCCAAAGGGTTTTCTCCGGAGGATGTCGAGGCACAGCTGCAGCGAATCATGGATGACTACAACAAAACACAGCCGCTTTATCGTGCTATCGTCAACCTGAAAGTGCGCAAGTACCCGTTTATCAAAAACGCCACGAAAAAGATTGTCCGCGCCAAAATGGATGTGGATGAAGCACCTGAAGAAGGATAACTTATTGGTGTCAGGTACGGTTGAATTTCCATAAAATGCAGTAAGGCGATTTTATGTTTTTTAGCGTGTCTGAGACCTCAGGGTGAAAGCGGGATCCCCGGCAATGGAGTTTTCCATTGCCGGGGATCCTTTTTTGCTTTTAAGAGTAACCATTTGTCAGAAAAAGCTGCCGTTTGTCAGGCTCTGCCCCGGTAAAAAGTGCAGGGATGTTAAGGTAACAGTGCCGGAAAAAACATAAATGATTAGTACATTATATGAGGAGGAGTATTAGACATGCGTTGCGAAAAAGGCGGGAACATAATTGATGATAATGCAAGAAATTATCCGATTTGCAAAGAAGAGCATTTACCAATGCCGCTTCGAAAACCAGGCGGTAAACCATTTCGCGAAAAGGTGTGTGCTTCTATTAGGATGATACTTGAACGCTTTTTTGCGTATCTTAACAGACTGCACTTTGTAAAATTTATTAGGTACCAATATGAAGAAAAACATATAGTGACATTAATTTTTAATACTTTCCCTATTTTCCTCTTTCTGGCCTTTGGGATTTTGTTAATTATTTTCAGCATTTGCACAGGTATTGCAGCAGTATTTTCCGGCGGATCTTTTTGTTATGGCGATGAAGTAATCTATTGTAAAGATATTTTTAATGGAATTGGAAGCGGCATAGTATGCTTTCTCTGCGCCTTTGCCATTTTGCTTTTAAAAAACCATCAATTAAATTCAGGACAAAAAACACTAAGAAAAACATTAGATGCTTATGAAATTGAAAGGGAAGAACATATAGATCAGTATAAAGTGCCGACAGAAAGAATCATAGAAATAGCAAGGTCGGAAGGAATGAAATTGCCGGAAACCATAAATATATACCTGTTCAACTCGGAATATCCACAGATATACGCGATAGGGATGAATACCATCATTCTGTCTACGGGGATGGATAATATAAAAGAGGACATGTTTGAAGCAATGGTTCGAACAGAATTATATAAAATTGAGCATATGTATCCGGATTATATGCTTCTGATTTATGAAGGAAGCTTTGTCGTGCTTGCCATTTCGTTTTTCGTACTGTTATTCACAGGGATAACAATGAAGTATGGGGATCATAGAAAAAGATTATTCGGTTTATCAGAAAGTGTAGAGGCAGCATATTATCATTACCTGACAATAGCAGTGGCGATAATCTGGATAGGATTAATGTATAAGTTATTCATGAGAGGTGTAAAAAAAGATATTCTAAAAGCGGATCAATATGTCGCTTCTTGTGGATTTGGGGAGGCACAGTGCTCGTATATTGACAACTTCCGTCAACAGGATTTTCGAGGTGAACTGCTTCAGATCGGATATCCTTCACCTGACAAGAGAATTGCCGCTCTTCAGGCAGCGGGAGTAAACTATTATAGGGTATAAACGTTTCATGGTCACACCCGGGTCAGGGTGTGACCATGAAACGTTTAAATACCTGCAGGGTTGCACCAATGTCCCTTTTTTTACCTATAACATGTCGTTTTTTGGTACAATTGAGATATCAGGTCTGAAGTACTTTAAAGCAGTGTCGGGGATTAAAGCAGCGCCGGGGATTGCTTATGCAATTCTCATGCTGAGATGCTCCGCTCAAAGCACAGAAGTTGAAAGGTGAGATATGTCTGATTCTGGGCGCGTCTTGAAATATTGTTCACAGTCCTTAAGGCTGGCTGTCTGACGATTACGAGCTCAGAAGCACCCGAATTAGATGATGACAATGAGCTGCCTCTGAATAAAGGGGTGGATCAACCAATGGAGGAATCAGAATATGCTGGAAATCGGAACCAAAGCCCCGGACTTTACGCTGCCGGATCAGAATGGAGAAATGAGGAGCCTTGCAGATTACAAGGGGCAGAAGGTGATCCTGTATTTCTACCCGAAAGACATGACTGCCGGATGCACGAAGCAGGCCTGCGCCTTTGGCGAGCTTTATCCGCAGTTCCGGGAGAAGGGCGCGGTTGTGCTTGGCGTCAGCAAGGACAGTGTTGCGTCCCACAAGAAATTCGAAGAGAAATATGGCCTGCCGTTTACCCTCCTTTCCGACCCGGAGAAGGAAGTAATTCAGGCCTATGATGTCTGGAAAGAAAAAAAGAACTACGGCAAGGTCTCCATGGGTGTTATCCGGACAACATACCTGATCGACGAGAACGGAATCATCGAGAAAGCATTTGGTAAAGTGAAGGCTGCCGACAATGCGGCGCAGATGCTGGGGGAACTGTCGTGAAGATCATCATATCCCCGGCAAAGCAGATGCGGGTAGATACAGAAACCTTTCACTGCACGGACCTTCCGGTCTTTATGGAGAAAACAGAAGTTCTGAAAGACTGGATCAGTGGTCTGACATATGAGCAGCAGAAAACTCTCTGGGTCTGCAATGACAAGATCGCCCGGCAGAACGCCGAGCGGTTTGCACATATGAATCTGCGAAAGAACCTGACGCCGGCGCTCCTGGCCTATGACGGCATCCAGTACACATATATGGCGCCGGCGGTCTTTGAGGACGGCCAGTATGAGTATGTGCAGGATCATCTGCGGATCCTGTCGGCTTTTTATGGTGTGGTAAAACCGATGGACGGCGTTGTGCCATACCGTTTGGAAATGCAGGCGAAGGCGGCGGTTGCCGGGCATAAGAACCTGTATGATTTCTGGGGCGATGACCTGTATCGTGAAGTTCTTGATGACAGCCGGATCATCGTCAACCTGGCTTCAAAAGAATATGCAAAATGCATCCAGAAGTACCTGCAGCCGGAGGATCTTTTCATCACATGTATTTTCGGCGAAGCGAATGGCAGCAAAGTTGTTCAAAAGGGTGTGTATGCCAAGATGGCCCGAGGCGAGATGGTCCGCTTCATGGCCGGAATTCATGCAGAGGAACCGGAACAGATGAAGGATTTCAACTGGAGCGG
>DFDT01000132.1 GCA_002368865.1 Lachnospiraceae bacterium UBA3821
AATGCAACAGTGACGAACACCTACACCAAGCTGACCGCATCCCTCACCTTGAAGAAGAATGTCAATAAGCCCGATGGAGCTCCCGACCCTTCTGGAGCTTACAAGATTGCAGTTAAGGTGAATGATGAATCCGGAAAATATGTGCAGGATACACTTGGCAATCTGGGCACAGAGATTAAGTATTTTGATGTAACTTCCGGAGCTGAGGTTGTGATTAAGAATCTTGAGGTTGGAAAGACCTACAGCCTGGAAGAAGATACTGCATCGACAGATAATATTACCGGCTATCACTGGGATGGTATGACAGGAGACACTTCTGTGCTGTTGAGTGCAGATAAGACAGCTGTTGTAACAAATACTTATACCTTGATAACGACAGCAAAATATCCCGTGGAGATCAGTAAGCAGGCAGTAGGTGGTGGTCCTGAATTGAAGGATGCAACCTTAAAGGCTGAATCTACAGATTCTGGCTCAAATTATTCAGTTTCCTGGGTATCTGACGGCGTAAATGCCAAGACATTGCAGCTGGAGGCAGGCAATTACAAGCTGACGGAGACACAGGCTCCTGATGATTACGAGATTGCAGAGTCTATTGAATTTGAAGTGACCGCAGACGGCAAGGTAAAGAGAGGCGGTGCAGAGGTTGATGCGAACAAGATTATAATGTTCGATGCACTTACTCCGAAGCATTCGGTTGTGTTTAGTAAGCAGGCTGCAGGCGGCGGCAATGAGCTAGCCGGCGCTAAGCTGGAAGTAAAGTCTGCGGACGGCGGAACCTATTATGAGACATGGATTTCTACAGGAACCAGCAAGACCCTTGAGCTGAAGAAAGGTACCTATACCCTGACGGAGATCCAGGAGCCGGATGGTTATGCAAAAGCGGAGACCATTACTTTTGAGGTGACGGCTGACGGCAAAGTGAAGGTTGACGGTCAGGAAGTAACTGCAAATACGGTTACAATGCTTGATCTCAAGAAAGTGTATATCAGTAAGATCGATGCATTCAATTCCGAGGAGATTGCCGGTGCGAAGCTGAAGCTGTATAAGGTTGAGGACAATGGCGATCTGACGGAGAAGGCATCTTGGACTTCCAGTTCAACTGAGGTTTACACATTCTATGCAGAGGCCGGAAACTATGCGATTGAGGAGATAAATGCACCCACCGGATACGAGAAGGTGGAAAGCCTTGTGAAGTTCAACCTTAGCTATGATGCAACGGGGACGCCGAAACTCACTGTTACAGAGGGACCGGGCAAGTATGATGAGGTGAATGATAAGATCTGTTTCAAGAATGATCCCATCAAGGTGACCGGTGGACTGACTATTAAGGTAGTAGATGAAGTGACCGGTGAAGATGTACCCGGTGCAGTTGTGGAAGTAACAGAACCTGACAGCTCGGTAAAAGAGTATACGACCGACGAAAACGGAGAGGTTACCAAGTATAAGACAGGTGCAGTTCTTGGTGCATACAAGATTCGGGTGAAGAGCGTACCCGATGAGAAATATACGGTAACAATCAATAAGGAGCAAACTGTCGAGGTCGTAAAGGATAAGGTGACCGAAGCAATTGCTAAGACCAATACGAAGACCGGTGGTTTAACAATCGTGGTTCTGGATAAAGTAACCGGTGCAGCAGTACCCAACGCAACGGTTGAGGTGACAGAGCCGGACGGTTCTGTGAAGACGTATACCACTGATAGCAACGGTCGTGTAAACAAGTATCAGGAAACGGATGAGCAGGGACACTATAAAGCAGCTCTCGGCACTTACAAGATCCGTGTAACAAAGGTTCCGGATGGTTATTCCGTGGATACCGGAATTGTCGGTACGGAGACAGTTGTTGTCAGTCAGGTTGTGGAACACATCGCCAAGATCGTGACTAAGAATGATAGTAATGACGATGACGATGATGATGACGATGATGACGAAACGCCGGCGAATGTGCCGACGGAAACTCCTGTACTCCAGGAGCAGACTGTGACAGAGACGACCAAGAAGTCTCTGACCGGAGGCGCACGCAGAACAATCACAGAGAGTGCGATGTCTCTGAAGACAGGAGAAACCAACGTTCCTGACTATCTGTTTGGCAGTTCGCTGGCAGCGCTCTTTATGGGAGCAGCCGCCTACGTGATGTCCAAGCGGAAAAAAGAGAAGTAATAGGGTAAATAGTAAGTAATGATGAAATGCAAGGATTCTCTGACGGTAAAATATGCGGGGAATCCTTGTTTCATATCAACACCAAAGGGGAAACGGGAAGGGGTATTGCAGATGCAACAACGAATTTATTTGGATCAGGACTGGTTCTACAGCGATGAGCTTACGGCAGATACACCGGTGCGGCTGCCGCACACGGTGCAGGAGACGCCGCTGCATTATTTTGATGAGCAGGCCTACCAGAAAGTTGCCACTTATTCCAGAGTGCTTTCTGTTCCAGAGGAATGGAAGGGGAAGGATCTGCTTTTGACCTTCGAGGGCGTTGCGCATTCTGCGGAGGTATATGTCAACGGAGACAAGGCGGCGGAGCATCATTGCGGTTATACGGCGTTTACAGTTAACCTTGCAAAATATGTGACCTACGGTGCGGACAACCGTATTATGGTGAAGGTCGACAGCAGGGAGGAACAGAATATTCCACCCTTTGGTTTTGTGATCGATTATATGACCTATGGCGGGATCTATCGGGATGTGTATCTGGAAGTGAAAGAGAAAGCGCATATTCGTGATGTGTTTGTGAGCGGCAATATGCGCGGTGAGATCCGACTGCAAATCTCCGCCACGAAACCGGCATTGGGGATGACGCTGGTGAGCGAGGTGTATCCGGTTGAAAAAGGAGGCGTGCAGGATCAAGGGGTTAAGACAACGCTGGGGCAGACAGTCTTTGCACCGTCAGGCAATAAAAATAACATGTTGTTTTATTATTCCATGAAGGATGTGGCGGTCTGGTCGCCGGAGACTCCGAATCTGTATCTGCTTCGTGTGCTGCTAAAGAGCGGAGACACCATATTGGACGAAAAATGGGTGAGGTTCGGTTTCCGCACGGCAATCTTCCGGTCGGACGGATTTTATTTAAACGGTAAAAAATACAAGATCCGTGGTTTGAACCGCCACCAGAGTTATCCTTATGTGGGTTACGCCATGCCCGAAAATCCCCAGCGGAACGACGCGGTTCTGCTGAAGAAGGAATTAGGCCTGAATGCGGTCCGCACATCACATTATCCCCAGTCCCATTATTTCCTGGATGCCTGCGATGAACTGGGATTGCTGGTATTTACGGAACTGCCCGGCTGGCAGCACATCGGAGACGATGCCTGGAAGGATAGGGCGGTACAGAACGTGAAGGATATGGTCAGACAGTATCGCAACCATACATCCATCATCCTATGGGGCGTGCGGATCAATGAATCTGTGGATGACGACGCCTTCTACAGACGCACCAATAAAGCGGCGCGGGTGCTGGATCCCACCAGGCAGACCGGCGGGGTGCGCTGTTACAAAAAATCCCATCTTTTTGAGGATGTTTATACCTACAATGACTTTGTGCACAGCGGAGACAATCAGGGCTGTGACAAAAAGAGTGCGGTCACTTCCGATATGGGAAAGGCCTATCTCATCAGTGAGTACATGGGACACATGTTTCCCACCAAGGCTTTTGACTGGGAGGAACACAGGCTGGAGGATGCGATCCGCCATGCCAACGTGCTGAATGAAGTGGGGAAGCAGACCGATATTGCCGGAGGCTTTGGCTGGTGCATGTTTGACTACAATACGCACAAGGATTTCGGCAGCGGGGACCGGATCTGCTATCACGGCGTGATGGATATGTTCCGCAATGAGAAACTGGCCGCTTATGTTTATGCGGAAATGCAGGATGAAGTACCGGTGCTGGAGTTGTCTTCCTCCATGGATATCGGGGAACATCCGGGCTGCAACCGCAACGAAACCTATATCTTCACCAATGCCGACAGTGTGCGGATGTACAAAAATGATCATCTGATCAAAGAGTACCGGCATGAAGCCACGCAATTTCCTTATCTGAAGAATCCGCCGATACGCATTGACGACTATATTGGCGATCTGCTGGAAAAAGGGGAAAACATGCCTGCCGCACAGGCAAAGGATGTGAAGGAGATCCTGAATGAGGTGGCAAAATTCGGACTGTATAAGATGTCCAGGACCACTTATCTGAAAGTATTGAAACTAATGGCGGTCTATCACATGAAGATGGATGACGCCGTAGCGCTTTACAACAAATATATTGGCGACTGGGGCGGCGCGGCGACGACCTATCGCTTTGAAGCTGTCAAAGACGGCAAGGTGGTCAAGGAGCTGCGGAAAGCGCCGATGACCAAAGTGAATCTGCAGATCCTGACAGATCATACGACGTTACAGGAGACACATACTTATGACGTGGCCTGCATCCGTTTCCGGGCTGTGGACGAGAACGGCAACCTTTTGAATTATTACAACGATCCGCTGGTATTGCAGCTGACGGGCGCGGCGGAGCTCATCGGACCGGCTGTGATCGGGCTGAGCGGCGGCATGGGCGGTACCTATGTGCGTACCGTCGGTGAGAGCGGCAAAGCGGAGCTGAGGGTGACGGACGGGGCAGGCAATCTGCTGGGCTGTGTGGAGTTTCAGACGGAAATTTTGGGAGAGGCGTAGGGGGTAGCTTATGAAACTGGGGAAAAAGGAAAAATTCGCCTACGGGCTAGGAGCAGTGGGAAAAGACATGGTCTACATGCTTTCCGCAAGCTATATTCT
>DFDT01000174.1 GCA_002368865.1 Lachnospiraceae bacterium UBA3821
CTTTCCGGGCTTTACAGGGAAGCGGAAGTTACGATGGTGGAAGGAATCGGATGCTTCTGCTGCAAAAAATAAAGGAGTTTTCAGAGCACGAAAGAAAAAGTCCTTCCGATTGACCCGGCAAGACATAAAGTTACTGTTTTGAGGAGAAATCAGATATGGCGAGAAAAGATTCAGAGAATCAGAAGAAATCCATGAGCAGACTGTTTCGGGGCAAGGCGATCTTCAAACCGCTGAATACTGGCAGGATCGACGAGCATGTGGCCTGTGTGCGTGAGTGGGTGGCAAATATTTTCTTCTATACGAAGAACGGCACCACGATCATGATCGATGCGGGCTACAATTATGCCAGACTGAAAGAAAAAATGGGCTGGCTGGACATGGACCCGGCATCGATCAAACATATCCTGATCACGCATCAGGATACGGACCACGTCGGTGCCTTGGAGCGGGACAGCGAACTTCTCTTCAAGGGCGCGACAGTGTATATCGGGGAGATCGAAAACCGGTATCTGACCGGCGAGGTCAGGAGGAAGGTGTTTCACGGAGCATACAGGCTTCCAATGGTCAAGACGGATAATCGGAAGATTCTGCTAAAAGACGGCGAAGTGTTTCAGATCGGGGATATCAAAGTCGAATGCATTCTGGTTCCTGGACACACTTGGGGACACATGGTCTACCTCATCGATGATGAGTATTTGTTTACCGGCGATACGATCTGGTTCGGTGCGGACGGCGGCTACAGCTTTATCAGCACGCTGGCTGAGGATAACAAGCTGGCGGTGCAATCCCTTGCAAAGCTGGAAAAGAATCTCCGCAGCAGAGGGCAGTCCATAAAGATCATTACCGGTCATACCGGCTGGACGGATAACCTTGACTTTGCTTTTAAGCACAGAACAGAGATCTGTAAACCGTTCACCAAAAAATATACGGATCCGTCCGCGCCGTACGACGGCTACATAGAGGACGATGACACCGAAGAAAGTGCGAGAAATATACTTCTCAGAAAGGTGGCAATCAAATGAAGGCAGATTATAAGAACTGGGTACCGAAAAGCATGGTCTATGGGCTCACAGGCGGGACGCTTGCCGCGTTTGTCCTGTTTCTTCTTTTCGGAGCAACAGACATGATTCTTCAGGGAACGCCGAGACTGATCTGCGGGATCATTTTCGGGATCGGCACCCTGGTTCTGCTGTTCTTTACCGTGTGGATGGGAGCGCTGCACAGGACATTCGACTACAACGGAAAGCGGAAACTGGCAAAGACGATCATTGACGGCACCGCGAAATACGTAACGATCCCGGATGGCGGAACCGGCCTGGATGTGGGCTGCGGCAGCGGCGCACTGACCATTGCCTGTGCGAAGTGGAATCCGAAAGCGACAATGGTCGGCTGTGATATCTGGTCCGGGGCGTACAAGGCAGATTTTACGAAGAAACGCTGTGAGGAAAATGCCAAAGCAGAGGGTGCGTCCAACGTTCGCTTTGAGGAAGGCAATGCCATCCGTCTGCCGTTTGAAGACGAGAGTTTCGATGCCGTCACCAGCAATTATGTTTATCACAATATCACCGGTCATGATAAGCAGAAACTTCTTCTGGAGACCCTGCGCGTGCTGAAAAAAGGCGGCACCTTTGCTATCCATGACCTGATGAGCAAGGCCCGCTACGGCGATATGGACGACTTTGTGCGAAAACTGAAAGCGGAAGGCTATGAGCAGGTTCGCTTGATCGATACCACCGACGGGACCTTTATGGGCAGGAAAGAAGCCTCGTGGCTTGGACTTGCCGGTTCCACGCTGCTGATCGGAAAGAAATAAACATAATGCTCTGTGCGGTCAAACGGCAGATCTTTTTCTCTCATGATTTCTCTATCCCCAATCCGCCAAGACCTTTTTTAGTCTCCGGTCAATATCGATCCGTGTTTCTCTGCACTCCTTCGGGTGTTCTTTTCCGGCCTTGAACATAAAGGAAACCAATAGTCCGGAGCCCACCGGCAACATCATTTTCAGCATGGACTCGGGAAAGGTAAAGTGCGTCCCGTATTCATAGAGCCAGCTTTCGTATGTGCAGTCATGCGGCCGTCTGGCAAGGCGATCCTCCATTCTGCGGATGTATCTGCAGGTATCCCAAAGCACGTCATCCTCCGCACCGATGAAGATGAGCTTCCCGTGGATATTCTCTACCTTGATCCGCTCTTCCTCTCGGATGGGATGCTTCTTCTCGGATTCGTCGAACATGTTCCGTGAAGCGACCTTATCGCCGCCTGCCTTGGATTCCTCCTGAATCTTTTTCCAGTATTCCGGATGCCGATAGGCATAGGGCAGATAAGGCAGCGGCTCGTTTTGCCATGATACAGAGGATTCGTTATCACCGGGCCTCTCAGTCGCACCGTCCTTGCCGTCGCGGTAGAAGCCCTCCATCACAAAGTCCGGGGGCGAGATCGCAATCGTCAGCGACAACTCTGAATAATAGGATGCCGCCAGAAGCGCCATCATTCCTGTGGTGGAAGCACCCACAACCCCGATCATTTCACAGCCTTGTGCTTTCATAAACTTGATCGCTTTGCTGAAGCGCTCCAGCGGATAGTTGTGATGCCCGTAATCTCTCTTATCCGGCGACATCGCCATCACATGGATACCCTGCTGATTCAGCCATTTCGCCCCGGTCCGGGCCATGCGGTCCTCCGCGCTGTCGCCCAGCATGAGGATGAACCCCCTTTTACTCTCGGCCGATGCCGGATACCACGCTCCGTTATATCCATCGGACTCTATTCTGAATACCTGCCTTTTCATAATAAACCTCCCTCAAAACAAGGAGCAAATCCATGATGTCATCTATCCTGATCTATGGTTTATTATAGTTAGATATTGCTAATTCGTCAAGTACAAGCGCTGTGGAAATGTTTGAATCTCCACAGCGCTTCTGGTTCCTATTTACTTATCCGGCTGACATATCCTCTATTGAATCTCCATGCCGCCATCGCATTCTATGGTCTTTGCACAGGCCGGGTCACCGACCACACTCCCAATGGATTCTCCGCCGCCGGTGATCCTTCCGGACACGGCGCATTCGCGGATTTCAAAAGAGGACATCACGTCACTGCCCTCCATCATTTCTTTCCCAGCACCGATGAGGCCGCCTACAGAATCTGTGGTACCGGAAACATGGATGGTAACATCCTGCACGGTGCAACCGGTAATCTGTGCCGGTGCAGACGGATCATAGCTTCCGCCGAAGCCCAGCAGGCCGCCTACAAGGCGGTTACCTTCCCCGCTGACTGTGAGCACTGTATTCTTTGCGATGCAATTTGTGATCGCAGGGGCACCCCACGGTGCGCCGCAGACTGCACCGAATCCCCATGTGGCATTGCCCTCTGCGGTGATGCTGCCGCCGACTGCAGTGCAGTTTTCAATGGAACTCATGGTTGTGCCGCCCGCAATCAGTCCGGCACACGCGCCGTCATCGCCAAGCACAGTAATATCGGCTGTGGCGGCACAATCGGAGATCAGGTCAAAGCCGGTTCCCACGATGCCTCCGATCCCCTGCATGCCTGTCAGAACATTCTCTCCAACGAGATCGATGTTTGCGACCTTGCAATTCATAAATTGCAGCCCAACTGCACCACCTACGAGATAAGCTCCCGATACATTTACGTTTTCGAGGACAAAATCGCCGATGTATGCTTCTGCAGCCTCTGTTCCGCTGGCACATCCAAACAGTCCGGCCCCCATGGGAGTATCGGCAGCTACTGTCAGATTGAAAATCTTATGGCCTTGTCCGTCAAAGGCGCCGGCAAAAGCATAGTGCGGATGCGGGACCTCAGCATCTTCCGGGGCGTCAGACCTTGGCTGAAACGCTCCAATGGGCTTCCAATTCTCGTACTCAGATAGATCAATGTCGTCGATCAACACATAGTGTGCCGTCAGATCATCACGTACATGGTCCATTTGCCCCGCCGTTGAGATCTGCCATGGATCTTCCGCTGTCCCGCTGCCCCCGGCAAAGACTGCTTCTGCCGAAGCCGTTACAGGGAACACCAGCAAAAGCGCGACCACAAGCAGAATCGAACACCATTTTCTCTGCATAGAAATGCCTCCTCTCAAATTATGGCAACATGGTTAGTTGCCTCTTACTATTGTAGGACAGCATTTTCGCTTCATCCAGCCCAAAAACAATTCGTTTTTTCCCAAAATCAGTATTCTCTCGGGAGCACTCCAAAACGGCGCCTGAACGCTTCGGAAAACTGACCGGCTTTGACATAACCAACTGTTTCTGCCACTTCTCCGACCGTATACATTCCAGTACGAAGCAGTCTTGCTGCCTCGCACAGTCTGCATTCAATGATATATGCATGCAGGGGCATTCCGTACTGTTTCTTGAAGTCTCCGGTAAGCTTGGAGGGGCTCACGCCATAGTCATGTGCCAGCGTGGAAATACTTGGCGCCGAAGTATACTCGCGGTCAATTCTTTCTTTTACTGCCCGCACAAGCTCCGCATCGTCAGGCCGAAGCCTGTTCTGGTGCTCTCCCATTGCATCCCGCATGCATATTGCCAGCAATTCATGCACAACCCCTTCCGCGCGCATCATGGCAAAGCGATCGGTAATATCGCTCAGATGATGAAACGTGCCCAGCATAGCTCTGAGCTCCCGTGAGATCGGGAATCGCCGTCCGTTCAGCTCCTGAGTGATTTCCGCCACATCTGTCTCTGAAAAATATTGGCTCAAAAGTGACACCGCATAGCTTCTCGGAATGTTGATGGCGTGAAAGGCAAATTGTGCGCCTGCTCCGTAACACATTGCTTCGTCTGATCCGTCGCCGAGGCACAGGCATGCCTCCCATGGATCCAGCCTGAATGCATGATTATGGTTACATGAATGCCATACTACTCCTTCCCCCAGACAAAATAGCAGGCGGAGGTCACCCCCCACTTTACCTGACACCTGGGCTTCTCTTTCATAGCACATGCTCCAATTGGACAGGCTGATACCATTCGTCGTTGTCAGGCAGGAAATGTTGCCACAGCCCAGTTCTGATGGCAGCTGCACGGTCAAGGCGGGTGCTGTCCGGGTTAATTGGTACAGCTCTGACAATGCTTTTTTGGCGTTCATGGTTTATTCCTCCCTTTCCCGGAGAGCATCTTCTGCTTTCCTCAAAGGCTGTTCAGTTCCTGGGCCATTCGCTCCGGATAAAACAGCGCCATATCTCCGTGATCCATGCCCGCAAAGCTTTTGAAAACAGTATCAGGGACAAACTTCTTCATGTACTTCAGATCCCAATCTCTGGCTTTGCGTTCTTTTTCCGCATACCAGTAATGAATCTCGCTGCAAAAACGCATGGTTTTCTTCGGCATTTGATAGTTGTTGCAGGAATCGAAGGTATTCCACAGCGTCTTATACGTGCAGTGACGGAACATATTGGCTAAGTATTTCAGATCCTCCTCGCTGTACTGGGTGGAGCTGAAGGCCTTCACTATCACGTTTTCCCCGCCTAGCTTGCCGAGGGCCATCATGCCGAAATCGCGCAACGCAATCAACCGGGTCAGGAGCCACGGTAGCTGATAGGGCGTGATCCCTCCGTCCATGACGTAGTGCCGCGCTTTCAGCTTTCCGTCCACCGCCATCCGCAGAACGATGCTGCCGCCCATGGAGCAGCCGTAGATCGCCTTTACTTCACGGATCCCTTTTTCCAGAAGGTCATCCGCCAGCTGAGACGCGATCCTCTCCACCGAGCTGAACTCAGAACCATTCTCAAGGTCATATCCCGGGATCGCGGGGATCAGCAGGTGATAGTCTTTTTCCAAAAGCGGAATAACATTTTCAAAGTAATCCCAGGTCACCAGCGACGGGTGGATCAGCAGAATGCATTCCGGGTTCTCTTTCCCATACTCATAAATTCTCATGCAGATCATCCCCTTTTTTACCTCTCATACGATAAAGCCCGCATCCTGCCCGCGCATATCCGATGCAAAACAGCCCTGTGTGAAGCGGTAAAAGTGTTCTTTGTCCAAATGCTCACACATACCGAGGTTTCTTCCGGTCATTTTATAATCAAGGCTGCTCTCTGCCATCCTCCTGCATGCTGTCTCCATCTGCGCAGGATGCATGGCACTTACTTTGGTAATCATTCTTCTACGAGTTCCAAATGCAGGATCTTCAAGCGGGCATGCCAAACGGCAGTGCGCACATTATCAGCGTCAGAACCAGGGTGACCATTTTTTCCACTCCTTATTTCAGGATCAGGGTCATGATCCCGGAGAGGACAGCAGATGTAACTGCCATGCCAACGGTTCCCATGATCCATTTCTGTTTCTTTTCCTTCGCCGTGATATACGGCTGTAAATCCTCCGTGCCTGGGATGATCCAGGCTTCGGTATGGCCTACCCAATACTCATCGATCAGAAAGCGGTCGATCA
>DFDT01000089.1:0-1007 GCA_002368865.1 Lachnospiraceae bacterium UBA3821
CAGCGGCAAGACCACCGTGGTCAACCTGCTTATGCGTTTCTATAGATTGGACTCCGGCGAAATCCTCATCGACGGCGTCAACATTCAGCATCTGAAGCGGGATTTTCTGCGCCACAATACAGCCATCGTGTTACAGGATACCGTGCTGTTCACTGACACCATAGAAAATAACATCAAATACGCCAATCCGGAGGCTTCCGAAGAAGCCCTCCTGCACGCAGCACAGATGAGTAACTGTCACCGCTTCATCAAGCGGCTCCCCCATGGATTTCAAACCTTGCTGATCCAGGCCGGCGCCCATCTCTCCCAGGGACAAAGACAGCTTCTCACCATTGCCCGTGCCGTGCTGGCCGATCCGAAGATCCTGATCCTGGACGAAGCCACTTCCTCCGTGGATACCCGAACGGAGAAAAATATCCAGGACGCTATGGTCAAGCTGATGCAGAACCGCACCAGCCTCATTATCGCCCACCGCCTCTCTACCATTCAGGATGCGGATAAAATCGTAGTGATGGATAAGGGGCGCGTGGTAGAAATGGGCAATCACCAGGAATTGCTGGAGAAAAAGGGAAGCTATTACGATCTGTATATGACACAGTTTGCGGGCAGCGCCACTTAAGTGGTTTGCCCGCAATTATAAGGTTTCTTTTCTATTCCCGGATGCAACGCATGGCAAAGTTTACGGATTCCCCTGCTCTCTTTCTTTTTATAATAAATATTTATTGGTTGAAATATCTTGACCGAATGGTCCTATCATCAGACAATTATTCATCGTTAGATCTTTTGTACATCAGAAAACTCAGATATATTACTCTTCTTTGGTTTCCACATCTACAGCTTCACATGTGTCGTAGATGGCTGCAATCTTGTCTACGTCTTCGTTCAGGAATTCTGCGATTTCAGACACAGTACGTCCCTTGGCTTTGTTCCGGCGAACCAACTCAACTATATGATCTGCTTTGCCGGCCTTATATTCATCCCACATCATCTCTTCAAACAACATGTAC
>DFDT01000089.1:1082-18912 GCA_002368865.1 Lachnospiraceae bacterium UBA3821
CGCGGTCAGACTTGATCTTGTGGATTGAGTGCTGGAACCGCCGATCCGTTCCTGCCCTTGGTGCTCAGAAAAATGGTATGCGTCCCATCCTCATACTCCGCCTCCGGCATCTCCTTCAGCTTCATCTGCGCCGTATACTGATACTTCCCACCCCCGAAGGGATCGAAGTCACAGATGAAGATCACAAAGCTGTCCGGCAGATCTTCGTACTCCATGCCCGCCAGCATTAACTCCACATCGATCTGTCCGTGGTAATACCTAGCCCGTTTTAAAATCTTTCGGTTGAGCACCTGCATTTCGACGTTGTACCGAGTATTCTCCTCGTCCTCGCAAAACACATCGAGTCGTATCCCTTTCTGCTCCGGGTGGTAAACAATACTCTTCTCATAACTGATCTCCACACGCTGAATGTCCTTACCGAGAAGACAGCTTAAGAATGCCTTGCTGTTGTCCCCGTCCATCATCGCCGCAGCAAAAAGGAAGTTGTCCTTGATCGTCTATTCCTGTAATGTTTTCTTTGTCATACATCGTTTCCTCCTCCACAGAGGAATCCGCAAATTAATTATATGGCAATTTATGATAACAAGCCAATGGCAAATTTAAGCAATATACATACCATCAACGGTATTAATTGTTTTCTTTCACAATCCCATATACCAAAGCATCCGAATATGTTCCATCATGACGCAAATAATATTCCTTAAATCTTCCTTCATAAGTCATTCCGCATTTCCTCATAACTGCACCCGAAGCAGGATTATCTATGTCATGCTTTGCCATAATTCTGTGCATTCCCACTTCTTCAAATAAAAATGCAATAACCGATGCCAATGCTTCACTGGTAATACCTTTATTCCAAAAATCATAGCCAATGCAATATCCCACCTCGCAGTTATTGCGCAAATTATCTATCGCCATCACAGAAATACTACCTATCATCTTACCTTCATATTCGATTGCCCAATGATATGTGCTCTCATTTTCATAGTCTTTAATGACCATCTCTAAAAATGGGATTATGTCTGAAGCTTTACTGTATGTCGTCCATGACAAATACTTTGTCACTCTTTCATCGCCGGCATAGTGTTCAAACATTTCCGCTGCATCTGACAATCTATACCTTCTAAGTAACAGTCTATTTGTACGAATCTCTTTTGTTCCTTTATGAATTATCATATTTCTGCCTTTCCTTTTCAAGCATTTATACCGCTTTATCTGAATAGGGAACTTGATTTCCTCACTTTTTATTATAGCATGGTATGACAGTTTTCCAAAAGTTTTTCTTGTGAGACCATCTTTCTCTTGAATTCCAGCCCCTCATACACCCGCACCGGGTTTCCCCGCACGATCTTGTAATGCTCTGCCCAGGCCTGATTGGTCTGCTTTGCGATTGCGCTCTCATCCAGCGTATCATCCACTTCCTCTGCCTCCGGGATCACACTCACATCCACATACCAGTTTTTACGCTTGTGTCCGGAGCGGAAGGGGCTCTTGCAGATCCATAGCATTGTCCCCTCCAGACCTGACAGGTCTTTGGATGTTTCAAACAGGATAGAATGATAGCAGCCGTCCGGTCGTCCTTTCCGCGCTGAAAGCAGCATGATATCCGAATATTCCACTTTTAACGCTTCATAGATTCCACACACGGCTCTCTGATATTCCTCCGGTCCCTGACCGGCACTGATCTGTAGGATCATTTTCGATGCTCCCCCTTTCTTCTCCCTTCTTTCCGCTGCAACGCTTCTTTTCCGCTTCCGGCTTTAAAGCAATATACCGGCTTCAGCACCTCCGTCACTTCCACCGTCTCCTGCACTGCATCCAGGATCTGCTCCAATCCCCGATACGCAAAGGGCGCCTCGTCCAAGGTATCTGCGCCGACACTGGTGGTATAGATTCCTTTCATTTCCTGCTTAAATGCAGCCACTGTATAGTGATTTTTCACTTCATCCCTGCGCAGTATCCTGCCGGAACCATGAGGCGCCGATTCATTCCAATCTGCATTCCCCTTGCCAATTCCAAAGAATACACCATCACGCATGTTGATGGGAATGATCACTTCCTCGCCTTTCTTTGCAGAAATGGCACCTTTTCTGAGAATATACACGCTCGACATCAGAGATTCCTGCTCGCGTTCATGTAACGCCGATACAGCGTTTTCCGTCTTGTCTGTCTGCATAACTGTTATGATCTCTTCCACATAATTGTGCACAGAAGAAAAACGCTCCTCCTCTTTCCACTTCATTCCTTTCGCAATCTCCTGCAGAATGATCTCCCGATTGAGCGCCGCATACTCCTGCACGGTTTTTACATCTGTCAGATAAGCTTCCATCAGTTCCTCCTCCAGATAGGTCATGGGATGCGGAACAGACTCTCCTCTTTCCTTCAACCGCCTCGTGCCCTGTTCCACATAGTATTCTGTCACCGCTTTCCCCAGATATCTGCTGCCTGTGTGCACTGTGACCCAATAGGCGCCGTCTATACTCTGATCCACCTCAATAAAATGATTGCCGCCTCCCAGTGTACCAAGACTTAAGACCGCTCTGTCATAGCGCACACTGTCACCGGCAAGCAGTTTTTCAAAAGCAAATCCGGTCGTCATTCTATGGGGTTTCTGTCGCAGCGCAAAACCTGCCGGAACACACTCTCTGACCACCCGGTCCAGCTTTTCGAACTCTATATGTTTCACCGACACTCTCATACAGGACACACCACCTCCGCATATTTCCCTTTGATAATCTCCATATCTTATTTCCTTTCCTGGCAACGAATTTTTTCGCTATAAGTTTTATGCCTAAAATTCGCTGCTAAAAAAGGGTACAAAAAAGACACCTCAAAGAGGTGCCACATCATCCAACCTGATCCACGCTTACGGAATCATTCCATACTTTACATACTGACAGAAAGGATTGCATGATCATACCCTTTGACTACTGTTTCCATGATTCTGTTTTCGATGTTCTTCTTTGTCTGTGTCATCACGATCAGCTCCTTTCCTAGACAGCCATCACCGGGACCATAAAAGTATCCCGGCAATGGCTGCATCTTCACGCATTCTTTGTATCAATCACTCGTAGATTGGCTCGAAATCCTCCGGACCATGTCCGCACAACGGACATGAGAAATCTGCCGGAAGTTCGCTGCCTTCATAGACATAATTGCAGATCTTGCAGCGCCAGCCCACAATCTTTTTCTCCGCTTTGGACTGAGATGCATCAGCTTTTGGAATCTCAGCTTTGGGCTTCACCTTGGACTGATAGTCCGCATAGGTAAGGGGCGTATTCTCACTCAATACCTTGGCGTCCACCACTTCCGCAATGAACAGGGTATGACTGCCCAGATCATGGCTTTCCATCACTTTGCCGCTGATCACAGCACAAGCCTGCCAGTTCAGATAAGGCGCTCCGTTGACATCTACAGGACACTGGAGATTCGCAAACTTGTCCACGTTTCTGCCGGACTGAAATCCAAAATGCTGGATTGTGTAAAAATTGCAGGTACTGTCCAGCAGAGTCAATGCAAATACTCCGCTCTCTTTGATCAAGTCACAGGTATAGTTCGCATTGATCACCGAAATCGCAATCCTCGTGGGACTGTTTGCCACCTGAATACCTGTATTGGTAATACAGCCGTTCACCTTGTCTCCGCACTTTGTAGAAAGCATGAACACACCGTAACTGAGGTTGTAAAGCGCTTTCTTGTCCATACAATGTCCTCCTTGCAAATCTTATTTTCCGTATAGGTCTGCCTTATCCGCAAACATCTACGCACTGACAAAAACCGCATCTTTCAACCTCTTGATGTCAGCCTCAGCCAGATTCATGCGAACCTGAAGTAACTCATGCTCCTCTTTATACTTTAAGGCCTCTGTCAGCTTTCTGTTCAGATCCAAATGCCCTTCTGCAATCAGTTTAATATTACGATCCACCTCGTTTTCAAGCGTAAGCTGCATCCTCTTCATATCAGTTTCTAATACACCTACCTTGGAGTCCAGCGAATCCACCTTCGTTTCCAGAGAATCCACCTTCGTTTCCAGGGAATCCACCTTCGTTTCCAGAGAATCCACTTTCGTTTCCAACGAGCCTACCCTTATCTTCAGCTCGCGCACATCACTTCCAACTATTTCGAGTTTGTCAAGAATCAATTTGGTTTCTTCTGTCATTTCAATTATCTCCTTTCTGTGATTCAACTGTTTGTTTCATCCTGAGTGTTCCTTCACACTCCTGTCGTTATCTTTAGAATGGAGTTATACGCAGAACCAAATCGACTCCGGTCCCGGTCTTGTCTTTTGTGCAAAAGAGCTGTAGTGCAAAGTACTTTTTAGCCAAAATATCTCTTGAGCAGTCCCTCAAACGCCTTACCGTGCCTTGCCTCGTCGCGAGCCATCTCATGAACGGTGTCATGGATTGCGTCAAGATTTGCTGCTTTCGCGCGCTTTGCCAGATCAGTCTTGCCTGCGGTAGCGCCATTTTCCGCGTCCACTCTCATCTCCAGATTCTTCTTGGTGCTGTTTGTTACAACTTCACCCAACAGCTCTGCAAACTTCGCAGCATGCTCTGCCTCTTCAAATGCAGCCTTCTCATAGTACATACCGATCTCAGGATAACCCTCTCTGTAAGCCACACGAGCCATAGCCAGATACATACCAACCTCAGAACATTCGCCCTCAAAATTGGAACGAAGATCTTTCAGAATGTCCTCGCTGACACCCTGTGCCACGCCAACTACATGCTCGGAAGCCCATACCTTCTCCTCGGTCTGTGCAATAAACTTGTCAGCACCCACATGACAGATCGGACACTCAGCCGGCGCAGCATCTCCCTCATACACGTAACCACATACAGAACATACAAATTTCATTTTGAAACCCTCCTTTTATTTTGATTAAAATCTCCCAAAAGTTCTGTTTTATTTTACCATAAAACTTCCCATATGAAAATAAACAAAATGTTAAATATCAGAATTTTATTTCTAATCCAAAATGCTCGCCTCAAATTTGTCCAGATTCTCATAACCGTATAATCTGGCTGTATTTTCGATGGTCTGGCGTGCGATATTGATACCGGCCTGAAGGCATCCCACCACATGCTGACCGTAGAGCTGCAGCATCTTGTCCGAATAGGTGCTGATCTCCCCTCGCAGATAGGTCTCGTAAGAAGTATCCACAATACTGTCTTCATAGGTGTGCAGGGTTCTCGCATTGCCCGCCACCTTCGGATGCTCCTCGGCAAATTCCTCCATCATGCTCATCTGCACCGCCACGATCTGATCGATGATCACTTTCTGCTGTTTGGTCAGCTCCGGGAAATTCTCCGCCATCTCGCGGAAGCGCTCCGGTGTGGTACTCTCCATCATGCGGGCATATTTTTCCGTGATCAGATTGTGTCCCCTGCGATATTCTCTGTCAAAATCATAGAAATACTGCAGCAACATCGTCCGGTTCCAGGTCAGATACTGGCTCTTGCGCATCACGGAAAAAGTGGGCCAGTCGTTCTGACAATAGGCTCTGCCGCCCTCATTTTTCACCCTGTCAAAGGCCTCAAATTCCAGCTTCACAATGCGGTCAACCAGCTGCTCATCCGTATCCCCTGCCACGGACGCCTTTATCAAAAGTTCTTCTGTGTGCATATCCAGATAGCTGTCAATGTCACTGATGATACTGCGGGCATAGAGCGCCCTCGCCAATGCCTCCCCCAGCTGTTCCATCCGCTGGGTCCCATGCGCAAGCGCCGTCCGGTCGTCCTCCTGCAGACATGCATGCACTGCGCGAAGCAATCCGGTGATTTCCGTCTGCTGCACAGCTTCTGCATTTTCCAACTCCCTGCAGCTTCTGTACAGCCATTTATCATGAGGCGGATACACATTCCGCATATGATGCATCAGCCGCATGGCATGCCCCAGCGCTTCACTGAGCATCCGATCCGCTGTCAGACGATCCCCGCGCTCCAGCATACGCTTATAATTATACTCTCCGGTCTGGGCAAACTTCGCCGCATCCTCTGCGATCTTCAGATATTGAATCCGCTCAGGATATCCCGCCTTCAGTTTTTCTCTGAACGCAGTGAAAATTCCCTCGCCGTCTGCAAAGACCTCACCGTTCACCGCTGCCGCCAGCCCATAATCTTCCACTGTCTGCCAGTTGATACTCTCATAATCTGCAGCTCCCAAAAGCCTCCGATAAAAAGCAGATATGGTCTGCACCCCAAGGCGCCCTTCTCCCTGTGCGCTCACCGTGCGCTTATATCCCTCAAACTCCGCAGGCAGTCCAGCGTACATCTCCTCCAACTGCTCTCCGATCTCCCCATAAGTCTCTTCTGTCACCCAGATGCAGAAACCGGGACCCCAGTCATGATCCCTGGATGTCTCATCGTCATATCCAAAACAATCCGAGCCTTCCCCCACGAGTCCCACCGCGATCCGGTTCAGATAAGGTGCAAAGTCTCGCTCCAGAGCAGGTTTCCCATAGGTCTCATAATATCGTCTGCAAAGTGCCAACCCGCTGTTGTCCGATGTGTGATCCCCTGCCGGCCGCGCACTGTTCTCTGTCGGCTGCGCACTGTTTTCTGCAGATTGCACACCGTTTTCCGCCGCCTGTTTCGCCATTGCCTCCCTGCAGCGGTCCCTGTTCTCCTTCAACCTCTCATACTGACGGTTTCTGCCCAGACTGTTCTCCACAAGTTCCATGCCTTTTGAGAACAACGCCTCCGCCTCCTCAAATCGATTAAATTCAAACCGGCACATACCCAATGCGGAAAGCGCCGCACAGTAATGGGCATCAAACAGATTCCTCTTTTCAAACAATTCGATCGCCGTCTCCGCATAAGCAGCCGCCATGCCATAGCTTTCCGCCAAAACACAGGTGTTTGCCAGATTTGCATACGTGACGGCCGTCTCAAACCCGGCCTGATTCTGCTCACAGATTGCCAGCGCCCGCTTCAGATATTTTCCGGCAGCCGCATAATCCTTTAATTCCTGGTACAGCAGGCTCATATTGTTCAGAAGCCCCGCCATCCGCATATCGTCTTCCGGCATCTTCTGTTTATAGATTTCTTCCGTTATATGATAGTAATTCATGGACTTCTGGATTTCCCCAATGGATCGGTATCCATTCGCCGCATTTAACGTCGTCGTCGCATAGGGGATACTCCCCTCCAGTCCCAGCCGCTCCGCCGTCTGCAGCGCCTCCTCGATCACCCGGATCAACGGTTCCCGTTCCGATGTCTGCCTGTAATATCCGATCAACTCATTCAGGATCTGCAACTGTGCCGCTCCGTCGCCATTCTGCTTCGCAGCCTCTAAAGCCTGCAGCAAAAGCTGTTCCGCTTCCTTCGCCCTGTTCTCGTCAAACAGGTCATCCACTTTCTGCAGGATTGCGGAAACATCCAATTCACCCTGTCTTTCCTCTGTCATACGCCCCTCCGTCTTGTCCGCCCCGCGGGCTGTCTCACTCTCCACAAACCATGCAAAGGTTTCCCACATTCCGTCTGCGATCGATGTATACTCCACGCCAAGCTGTCGGAGTTTTGCGTCAGAATACAGTTCACTCTCCGCCCTGGTCAATGCAAACGGCAGAGGGATCTGTCTCTCCTCCACCTCTGCCACTGTCAGCTCAACCTTTTCTATCTTCCGCTGCGTAACCTGCTCCAGACACGCCACATAGCGCGCATAATCCATGATGTCGTCGCCGCACAGATTGAAAGCCTGATGATAGGCTTCTTCTCTCCCGCAAAGCTGCAGAAGAATTCTCGCCACATCCTTCACATACACCATCTGGAAAAAACCGTCCGCATCCTTCGGATACACGACCTGTCCCGCCCGCAGGATCCAGGTAAAAAACATACTTTCCCTGGGCGCATAATTGTCCGGTCCGTAAATGATGACCGGTCTGACCGAAGTTTCAGCAAACCCATACTCCTGCGCACAGGCTGTCAGTTCCTGCTCCAACGCCGCCTTCCCCAGAATATAGGCTCCGGCATCCCCGCCGAAATCCCTGGTTTCAAACGCTCCGCTCTCATCCAGTTCCGTCCCCAGACCACGCCTGTATACATCGCAGGTGCTGACAAAAATATACTGTTTGATCCGGTCTCCGAGTACCTCCGCAATGGTACGGATATCCCCCTGCTGATACGCACAGAAATCCACCACGGCATCATATTGCTTTCCATGCTCCGCTTCCGCGCTCTGCTGCATCTTTTGATTTTCAGCCCCCAAAAGCTCCTGCAGACGCATTTTGTCGTGTCTATCTGCGTGGAGTTCCCGCACGGCATTCCCGCGCTTCCATGCAGCCTGCCTGGTCCCGCGGTTCAATATCGTAACCGTATGCACATCCGCAGCCATTTCCACGAACGCCTTACCCAGGAAATAACTGCCTCCAATCACCAAAATATCCATCTTATTTTCCCCCAAAACATGCAAGAAAAACAAATGTCTGCTTCGCAGCCGCTTGTTTTTCTTTTGCATGTTTTATTGTATCATACCACAGGGGAAATCACAATCTTTTCACTGGAAATACATCGACATCGGTCCGCTTTTCCCGCCCTTGGATAAATAGTCCTCCGAAACAGCCGGCACATAATAAGCTCCATACTGCTTCAGTCCGTTTGCAAGCGCCTCCGATTCAAAAATATCCTCCGGAAGCTCCACATAAAAGCGATAATAGGGCAGATAATTCTCTTCCATACGGCTGTCCCGATAAACCAGTTGTGTCATCACAACCGCAGCTTCCCCTTGCACTGGATAAGGCACCGTCGTCAGATAATCTCCCGCAAGCAGCTTCTGTCTTGCCTCCTCCTCGGTAATGATCGGATAATCACCGATTTTTTCCGCAACAGCCAACGCATCCTGTATCCGGATACTCCGCAGCTTTCCTTCATCATCCAGGTTAAAATCTGCAGAATGAAAGTAATAATTCAAAAGCTGTTGTTCCGCATCCCCGGAAGCATCATAAACTTTATAGGTTCGCTGATACCTTCCATAAATGTCCCGATCCCCCTCCAAAGCGATCTCAGGCTGTGCAAACGCAAACAATTCGCTGTATTGCTCGATCAGATAAATTATGATCTTCCGCGCCTCTTCCTCCGTGGTCTCTTCCCCGGTAAAATGATATTGCTCCGGCAGCTCCATACCGTCTTGAAACACTACCCCGATCGTTCCGTCTATATCCGAGTAAATCCTCACTCCGTCTTCTTCTGCATAGATCCGGTATACTACGTGCGAAACCGTCTCCTGCCTGCGACTGTCTGTACTGATTCCCATGACTGCAGCCGCTCTTTCCAGCCGCTGCTGCATCTCTTCCGTGTCCAATCCGACAGGTATTCCTTTTGTGCTCAGGACACAACTTTTATTTTGGTATACCGGAAGGGTGGAGAACTCATTTTGTCCCTGCGCCAGCGGATCATATCTTCCCGCGGTCAGCTCCGATGCATCCCGGTAGATCAGTCCCTCAAATCCCATGCCATCCGACAGAAATTCTCCCAGCGTCAGCATAGGCAGCTCCTCTTTCCCATACAGATGACGATACAGCATTCCGCCTCCCACAAGCATACACAATACCGCCGCGATCACACTCAGTCGTAAGATCCATTGTTTTTGCACGCTTCGGGTGTCCTGCATTTCCCACGCTTCCAGCACAAACTCCTCCTGCACATCCCCCAATATCTCACAAAAAAGCTCCGTCGTCATAACGCAAATCCTCCCTTCTCCAGATGCCCTCGCAGTTTCTCCCGCAAACGATACAGCAGCGCAGATACCTGATTTTCATTCATCCCGAATTTCACCGCAATCTCCGCCACACTTTCAAAGTACCAGTATCGACGTAGAAAGATGCTCCTTTTTTCTGCAGAAAGCGTACTCAAAAACGCATTGATCGCACTTATCAGTTCCCTGCGGTCTATCTCCTGCGCCACATGGTCTGTACCGGATACCAGGTCGCCCAATTCCTCCAGCACCATCACTGCCTGCCCGCCGCCTCTTTTCTGCGCCGTATTATGGCGGTAACGGTTGATCGCCAGATTCCTTGTGAGTTTTCCCAGAAAAGCCGCAAGCACCTGTGGCTTCTGCGGGGGCATGGAATTCCATGCCCCCAGCCAGGTATCGTTGACACACTCTTTCGCATCCTCAGGATCCTGCAGAATATTTTGGGCGATCCTGCTGCAGTATGGTCCGTATTTTTCCGCAGTGAGCTGAATGGCCTGCTGGTCCCGCTTCCAGTATAATTTTATGATTTCAGCATCCGTCACAATTTCTCCTCCTCTGTACTCTCTGTCCTGAGCATTGTTTTCGGTCTTCACTATTATACACAATTTTTGCGCTTCCATCTTACGGTTCCTTTTTATTTTTTTACAAAAAAGAAACCCCAGCGTTTTCCGCTGAGGTCATGTCCTATCACACAAAACAGGGCAGACTATCTGATGACGTACTCTTTGCAAAATTTATCTATACCGGATCAGCAATTAAAAGGATGTCATCTTGTTTTTGCAAAGAACGTCTGCCCTGCTATTATGCTTTTTTATGTTGCGCTGAACGTTTTATACATCCAGCCAATAGTTGTGCTCGACCATATTAACCGTGCCCTCTTTTCGTTCCACACTCAGGACCAGATCCGCCTGTTCCTTTTCAGTGACAATTTCCGCCTCCTGCGCCTTGAGCAGAATACGCAGATACGCTCCTAGCCCGAAGGTCGTGGGGTTGTATTCGTTTGCCCGGAGATACCGGTTAAATTCACCGACAAACACAAGCACCCTTTTCCTCACATCCAAAAAGCCATAAGCGATGTCACGCGTGTCGGCACCCGTCAGATCATGGGAATAGAAACAATTCTGCGGCTGGTAAAGCGCCACCTCTTCCCCCAACTCATTCACTGCCATCAGACCACAGAAACAGGTCTGTATGTCATTGAACCTGCAGCCGTTGGAGTGATAGTCATGAATATTGAATGTGACATAATCCGGCGCCTTGGGATTATTCAGATCCACATCAATGTACTCTGCTGCGTCCGAGTGCGTAATATCCCCGGAGGTTGCCACACCCATAGTATTGTAATCACCGTTCCAGCCCACATGTGCAAATCCGGTGTCATACCGATAAAGCTCTGCATGCAAATCCACATCCACACGCTCCTTATCGTTCCAGTATGTGAAGAAACGAATATGTCTCGTCCCATCCGGAATCCGGTATGCCATGCCGGACTTCAGATAGCCGGTCAGCGGACTTTTCGTATTCCCCATGAGGATGGAGTCCTCCAGCGAAATATCACCGCAATCCAGATAGATCTTCTTCCCCTTCAGTTCTGTAGTGACAGAACGCAGCTTTGCCGCAAGCAGCTCGTAGCACACACGGAAGACACCCTGCGCCTCCGCTTTACCGGAAGGTCTCCCAAACTGCACCAGCACGCTGTTTAAGGTCTGGATACTCAGCTTCTCCGCTCCGGAAAGCAACGCCTCCGAAATCGCTGCTTCCGTATACCCCTGCCGCAAAAGCCATGCCAGCCAGCGCAGCATCTGCCCGGGTCTCTTGGCAATAAACGCCAGCGCGGAATCTTTATCTCCTTTCAGCAAAAACTTCGCCTGGCTCTCCCAGGATTTTAATTCTCCGCTCCGAAGCGCACGCACAGCCTCCCTGCATTCCGCGTTCCCGGAAAACTGATTGTAACTCAAAAATTCCAGCACCCGGATGATCCGCTGGGCCTTTCTCTGGCTCAGCACCAGATTGGTTCTGAAATCCGCGATCGGATAACTCTCCAAAAGCTTCACCAGACGCTTTTTCTGGGAAGTGGTAAAATGATAATCACAGCGCGTCAACACGTAATCCGTGCACTTCCAGACATCCCCCGTATGCTGGCAGACCACGCGCATACTCTCTCTGAACGTATCCGCATCCATCTGCTCAAATGCGATGCAAAATAATTCCAGAAGATTTTGCTTGAACGGAATCTTCATGGAGGAGATCGACAGGAAATCTCCTGACGCTTCCAATCCCAGCAGACTCTCCCGCACATGCAGTTTCTCTTCGTCTGTCATGCGTTCTTTCCGGGAGAGAATTCTGCGCAGACAGTATGCATACTTCTGGCTGTCCGGCACCAGTTCCAATGTCTTGTATTGGAGCAGAGTCTTGTCTTTCTTACCCTTTTCCTTTTCCGCCTTGCCGGCTTCGGTCTCGTCCGGCAGCCAGCCCCGGCGCACTTTCACGCCGAAGAGCTCCTCCATTCCATAGGTGCTGAAATAATGCACCATCTGATGGAAACGAAAAGTCGCCTCATCCATGTCCATGACCTGCTTGGGGAAATTCGGATACATGGGGGCCGCCTTGACCAGATGTACTAACGGTGCGATCCGGTCACAAATTCCCGTGAGGGATGCAGACTTTGCCAGAGCCACCGTATCCTTTGCCGTCATGGTATAGCCCAGAGACTTCAGATTCTCATTGGCGGTGACCGCAAGCGCCAGCGTTTCATCCGTCAGTTTTGAATCCACCGGATCTTCTATTGTCACACACCGAAACGCCCGAAATAAATAGGTTTCGAAATTCATACCTGCGTCACCTCCTGTTCTGCATGATCGCGCATCACTCATTGCTTCGTTCTGGAATCACTTTACCAGTTTTTTCGGCCGTTGTATATAAACCTGTAGTATAAGTTTTGGGATGCTATTTCAGTTTGCGATAAGTGAAGAGATACATGGTAAAGAAGCTGGCGCACCCGCCCAGCAGATTTGAAACAGGCTCTGCCAGAAACACACCGTATACCCCCAATCCCGCCACATGGGGCAGCCATAATGTCAGGGGGACCACAATGATCACCTTGCGGAACAGGGAAAAGAAAATGGACTGTTTCGCTTTGCCCAATGCCACAAAGCTGGACTGCCCCACAAACTGTAGTGACATAAAGATAAATCCGCCGAAATAGATCATCAGCGGTACCTGACCGCTTGCCACCATATTCTGATCGGAGGAAAAAATGCGCAGGAATCCATGGGGAAACAGCATGATCATCAGCCACATGAAAGAAGTATAACCGATACCCACCGCTGACATGAACCGGATTCCCTGCTTAACGCGTTCCTTGTCTTTTGCACCATAATTGTAACTGATCACCGGCTGCGATCCCGCCGTGATCCCGTTGATGGGCAAACTGATCATCTCCCGCACGGAATTGATGATCGTCATGATCCCCACATAGAGATCTCCGCCATGAATGGACAATGTCGCATTGCACACTGCCTGCACCACACAGTTGGTAGCGGACATGATGAACCCGGCCAGCCCCAATGTCACAATCTCCGGCACCAGCTTATAATCCGCATGCAACACCTCTTTTAACCGGATCTGCAGCACGGCATCTCGGCCAAACAAAAACCGCAGCACCAATGCACAGGAGATCCCTTGCGAGATCACCGACGCCCACGCCGCACCTGCCACTCCCATATGCAGCACAAACAAAAACACCGGATCAAGCACCAGATTGATGCCTGCTCCGATCATCATGTAGCTCATGGATTTTCTGGCATATCCCTGCAGATTGATGAATCCGCTCATACCGGTACCCAATGTGACAAACACGGTTCCCAGCAGATACACCGAAAGATATCCTCTTGCATAAGGATAGGTCACATCACTTGCTCCGAGGAGGTACAAAAGCGGCTTCTGCGTCAGATAGATCACCGCCATGCACACGATCCCGGTGATAAACTGCAAATGCATCACCGTCGTCTCAATGCGTGTTGCCCGGTCTATCGCTCCACCGCCCCGCGCCATGGAACAGAGCGGAGCCCCACCCGTGGCAAAGAGATTAATGAAAGCTGCGATCAGCGCAATAATGGGAAAGGTCAGCCCCACTCCCGTCAGCGCCACTCCTTCCTCCGTCCCCGGCAAGTGCCCCAGATACACCCGGTCCACAATATTGTAGAGTACCTGCACCAATTGCGCCAAAGTCAAAGGCACCGCCTGCGATAAAATCAGGCGGCTGATCCTGCCTTGTTTGAAATTTCCTTGTTTCTGATTCATGTTCGTTTTCTCCGGTCGTTCTTCCAACGAGGAAATCCAAAGTCAGATTTCCTCCAGATAATATACATACTCCAATGTCCGTAATGCCTCAATGATCTCCGCATGGGTCTTGTATTTTTTCAACTCTGCACTGGAAATGGAGATCGCCACGGAATACACACTCAGTCCGGATCCGGAGTAAGCAGGATTCATTTCAATATCATCAATTTTCAGCCCCAGCTTTCGGATCGTCGTCACAAAATCCTGTAGGTAAACGCTGTTTTTCAGTTCCAGATGCACCTCAAAGTGATTGGATCGGTTCTTCAGATAAACCTCCATCACAGGGAACCAGTAAAACTCGCAGAACAGCGCCGCAAAAGCGACCAGCGCCATCGTATAATAGCCGGCGCCGATCGACAGACCGATCAGCCCCCACGCCCAGAGTCCCACTGATGTGGTCAGACCCTTGATCTGATTCTTTGAAGAAAACAGGATGGAATTGATACTGATAACCGCGATCGCCACAATAGCGCCGCCTGACAAAATATAGCTATGGGTCGGATTCTGCATATCGATGTATTGATCCAGCATCATGATCACCGTCCCGGAAAGAGACACGATCATAAAGGTCCTAAGCCCCGCCGAATGCCGCTTGGATGAGCGCTCCCAGCCCACGATAGCCGAGAGGAGCATGCTCATTCCGATGCGGAATAACATCGCCGCAGTTCCCATTCCAATTGACCATTCCCCCAATAATCTCGCGATCGGATCTGCTCCGTTCATAGTGTTTCCTCCTCTGCTCTTCCTTATCATCGTCTCCGATACAGATTGCCCAGCCAATACGGCGCCCTGCTCTCCTGATATCGCTCCGCCGCCTCAGTGAATGCCGCTTCGTTTTCATTGATCTCATGGGCCGGAATTTCCTTTTGTATCTTTTCAATCCGTTCAATCAACAGCTCAAGACTGGTCTTCCGCTCTCCCGCAGCACTCTGCTCTTCCACTTCCACCACATCCTCCAGCTTATCGGAGTAGGAGCCGGAAAGATATAGGGAAAGCTTGGCACAGGCGGGCCCGATCAACTCATAGAGTACACTGGATGCCAGAATAATGGTCTGCAATGCCTCGCCTTCCTCTCCTCCGATGGTTCGGGCACCTAACGCCACCAGACCGATGGCAACTCCCGCCTGAGGAATCAGGGCAAGCCCCAGGAAATCCCTTGTCTTCTGCGGTTTCCCGGTGAGGAAGCAGCCCAGCCATGCACCTGCATATTTCCCGATGATACGCACGATAAAGTACAGCACGCCGATGACGATCAACGGCGTCTGTCCGATCCTCCCCGATGGCGTTACCAGCGCTTTCAGATCAAATGAAATACCGCTCCGCACAAAGAATAACAGCAGGATCGGCGGACTGAAATAATTGAGCTGCTGAAATAGCTTTTGATCGTCCGACATGTTATAGTAGATCATTGCCATGGACATGCAGCCCAAAAGCGGTGAAGTATCCAACAGGGTACAGATCCCACAGAAGGAAAACAACAGCGCAATGGAAATGATCAGCCGGTTGTCATGAGAATGTCTGGTCCCCAGCGCAAAGTGCAGGATCACGCCAAACACCGCTCCCATAAACAACACCCCGATGTTCTTCGCAATAGGCAGCGCAATGTTTAAGAGGCTGAATTTTCCGCCGGCATAGGAGTAGACCGCCACGGAGATTGCTGTGGAATAGGCCAACAGCCCCACGATGTCATCCAGTGCCACCACCTGCAATAACGTATCCACAAAATCCCCTTTGGCTCCGGTCTGCCGGATCGTCATGACCGTGGAGGCCGGCGCCGTGGTGGATGCCAAAGCAGCCAGCACAACGGAAAATGCCAGATCCAGTTTTAAGATAAAATAAGTCAGAACAAAGACCACCAGCGTGGCCAGCAATGCCTCCAGCAAAGTGATGACCACTACTTTCAGTCCGTTCTTCTTCAATGTGCTGAATTGAAAAAATTCTCCGGTGGAAAAGGCAATAAATGCCAATGCGATGTCCGGCAAAAAATCCATACCTTTCACAATATCAGCCGGCACAAAATGAAAACAAAAAGGTCCGATCAGAATACCCGCCACAATATAGGCCGTGACGTTCGGAAGTCTTAATTTATTCGTCACCCTTGTCATCAGAAAACCGGTCAGAAGCATGATGGAAACCGCAATAATGGCTTTGGGTGCCGGCGCTGCAGATGCAAGATTCTCATATATGATATTCCTCAAAAGTCCATCCCCTTCCGGTTTATCATTCTGTGTTTTGCGCTCTTCTATCTTATTTTTATTATATTACCGACACGTTGAACATACAAGTTTTTTATACGGGAAAGCAACCGCATACCGCACAAATGGCTGCACCTTTCGGCACAGCCATTTACCTGACTTGTTTTTATGAATACTTTAAGACTTCACTCTCGCCGTCAACTCGCCGTCGGAGACATCGATCACAATCGTATCGCCGCCCGACACCCGATCCTCCAGGATCAGCTTCGCCGCCGCCGTCTCTACATACTTCTGCACATATCGTTTCAATGGTCTCGCACCGTAAACGGGATCATAGGCCTGCTCCACTGCCAGCTGCTCTGCAGCATCCGTGAGCTCCAGATCCACATCCTTGTCCGCCAGTCTGCGGTTTAAGTCTGCTACGATCAGCTTGATGATGCCGCCGATATTATTCTTGGTCAGAGGCTTGAACAGAATAGTCTCATCCAGACGGTTCAGAAATTCCGGTCTGAAATGTGCCCGCAGCTCATTCATGACAGCGGCCTCTGCATCCGGTCTGATATTGCCGTCCGCGTCAATCCCCTCCAGCAGATAAGGCGCGCCGATGTTGGATGTCATGATGAGGATCGTATTTTTAAAGTCCACCGTACGTCCCTGGGAGTCCGTGATCCGCCCGTCATCCAGCACCTGCAGCAGCACATTGAATACATCAGGGTGCGCTTTCTCGATCTCATCGAAAAGCACCACGCTGTATGGTTTTCTGCGCACTGCCTCAGTGAGCTGTCCGCCCTCCTCGTAGCCTACATATCCGGGAGGCGCTCCGATCAGACGGGAGACGGAGTATTTCTCCATGTACTCGCTCATATCGATCCGCACCATATTGTTCTCGTCGTCAAACAGAGAAGCCGCAAGGGACTTGGCCAGCTCTGTCTTACCCACACCGGTAGGACCCAGAAACAGGAAAGAGCCGATGGGCTTCTCCGGATCTTTGATGCCGGCTTTGGATCGGATAATGGCCTCTGTCACCTTGGTGACTGCCTCGTCCTGTCCCATCACTCTCTTGTGCAGTTCCTCATCCAGATGCAGGGTCTTGTTCCGCTCGCTCTCCGTCAGCTTCGCCACCGGAATACCGGTCCACCGGGAAATGATCCGGGCGATCTCCTCATCGGAAACCTTCTCGTGCACCAGTGTCAACCCGCCGCCTGCAGTGCGCTCTTCCTCCTGCTCCAACTGTTTCTTCAGGCCGGGCAGCGTACCGTAGGAGAGTTCCGCCGCTTTCTCATAATTGCCTTCCCTCTGGGCGATCTGTATCTCACTGTTCACCCGGTCAATGTCCTCGCGCAGCTTGCTCAGCTTATCCACAGACGCTTTCTCGTTGTCCCACTGAGCTTTCTTTGCTGCAAACTGTTCCTTGCATTCGGCCAACTCTTTCTGCAGCTGCGCCAGCCGCTCTTTGCTCAGCTTATCGTCCTCTTTTTTCAGTGCAGCCTCTTCAATCTCCATCTGCATGCACTTGCGCTGCAGTTCATCCAGTTCCGTGGGCATGCTGTCCAGCTCCGTCTTGATCAGTGCGCAGGCCTCATCCACCAGGTCAATGGCCT
>DFDT01000036.1 GCA_002368865.1 Lachnospiraceae bacterium UBA3821
TGTTTCTTCTTGGCATTTAAGCCACCTTTAATTCTTGCCATGATTCATTCTCCTCCTTGCCCGACTTATAAATAGGGTAAAATCTTCTTCATATTCTTTACATTGGTTACATCCGTGATAGCGGGCTTTCTCAGATTACGCTTTCTCTTGGTGCTCTTCTTGGTCAGAATGTGGCTCTTGTAAGCCTTCGCTCTCTTTAACTTACCGGTACCGGTAACTTTGAAACGCTTCGCAGCTGCTCTGCTTGTCTTCATTTTGGGCATAACTATTTCCTCCTGAAATCTTTTTATTTGCTCTTTGCCTATTTCTTCTGGGCAAGGAACATGGTCATACTTCTTCCTTCCACTTTCGGGGCCTTCTCCACAATAGCGATATCCGCAAGATTCTCAGCGAAATCATCCAGAATATGCTTGCTGTTGTTCATATGTGCCATCTCACGTCCTCTGAAACGCAAGGTAACCTTTACTCTGTCACCCTTTGTCAGGAACTTTCTGGCTGCATTGGTCTTGGTATTCAGATCGTTGGTGTCAATATTGGGCGACAGACGGATCTCCTTGATCTCGATCGTCTTCTGCTTTTTCTTGGCATCCTTCTCCTTACGGAGCTGTTCATACTTGAACTTACCGTAGTCCACAATCCTGCAGACAGGGGGCTGTGCAGTGGGCGCGATCTTTACCAGATCAAGCTCTGCCTCCTCCGCCAGCTTCAATGCTTCCTTGGCAGACATAATTCCAAGCTGCTCATTGTTCTCTCCGATGACACGAACCTCTTTGTCACGGATCTGTTCGTTAATCATTAAATCGCTAATGGCTGTATACCTCCATACATAAGAAATAAAAAAGTGGATAGCATAACTATCCACCATGATCCGGTCAAAATACAGCCTCCGATCTCCGCCAAAGCCCTTCCGCGGGATCTCCAAACTGCTCTGAAACGATATCAACACTTACAAGCGCAATTGCCGCAAGGTGAGAGTGGATACTCTGCTTTGTTTTCCGTGAGAGACTTACGCCCCACACACTAAGACAGAATACCACTTACTCCTCACTTTGTCAACAGGTAAAGTTGCATTTTTTGTAGCATTTTTGCAAAATTGCAATTTTTATTAGCGTTCCGCGAACGTCGCGCAATTGGTCTCTCTGCTGTTGGTAGCCTTTCCGCCCCGGATATCCACGCGATCCGCCCTGCATCTGTAGTTGCTGTTGTAGATGCAGTTGACCGCCTCACAGTCAATGCTGATCACTCTGCTGGGATGCTCCAGAGAACTGGTAAACGCATCATGACCCTCCCTGCGCTCCGCAAAACTCTCGCAGCAGGTGTCATCACCGGTGTCCGCGTGTCTGCCTCCCACCATGATATCACCCTTGCAGCACAGTTTTGACTGATTATAGGTGCAGTTTTGTGCACCGCATTTTAATTCTGCCATTTCGACTCCTCCTTTTGCAAAATTCATATGCCTTTCCATAAAGTTAGTGTGAACGACAAAATTAAAATTTATACCTGTCAAAATTCAAATGCGCTGCCGAAGACTCATCCCGATCAGTGCGCGCGGGTTGCGATCTCCTCTTTCACCTTCCGGATGAAATCCTCCAGATTCATGGTCTCGGTCTCACCGGTATCGCGGCTTCTGACGCTGATGCTGCCTTCTTCCGCTTCTTTTGCACCCAGGATCAGCATGTAAGGCGCTCTGTCAACCTGCTGTGCCTCACGGATCTTATAACCGATCTTTTCGTTGCGGTCATCCAGCTGCACGCGGATATTGGCCGCATCCAGCGCCTCGTAAACGGTCTTCGCATAATCAAAGGTCTTCTCGCTGACCGGCAGAACCTTTACCTGCAGAGGTGCCAGCCATACCGGGAACTTGCCCTTGGTCTCCTCGATGATAAACGCCATAAAACGATCCAGAGAGCCCAGGATAGCGCGGTGCAGTACCACCGGCGTCTGCTCGTTGCTGTCGGAATCCACATATTTCAGATCAAACTTTGCAGGCAGACAGAAGTCCAGCTGACAGGTGGACAGCGTGTACTCCGCTCCCACAGCGGGCTGCACGTTCACATCCAGCTTCGGTCCGTAGAACGCAGCCTCACCGATCTCCTCCGTAAAGTCGATCTTTAACTCTGTCAAAACCTCGCGCAGCGCGCTCTCCGCCTTATTCCACATCTCGTCATCGGGATGGTATTTCTCCGTATCCGCAGGGTCTCTCAAAGACAAAACGCAGCGATAATTCTCAATCCCGAAATCCTTATATACATCAAAGATCAGGTCTACCACACGGCTCACCTCATCCTTGATCTGATCCGGCGTCACAAACAGGTGCGCATCATTCTGGCAGAAATGTCTTCCACGCTCGATGCCCTTTAAGGTACCGCTGGACTCAAACCGGAAATCGTGGGCGATCTCGCCAATCCGGATGGGCAATTCCTTATAGCTGTGGGGCTTATTTGCATAGATCATCATGTGGTGCGGGCAGTTCATGGGGCGCAGCACAAAGTTCTCGCCCTCCACCTCCATGGCCGGGAACATGTTTGCCTTGTAATGTGCCCAGTGTCCGCTGGTCTCATACAGCGCCACAGTACCCACGCAGGGCGTCATCACATGCTGATAGCCCAGCTTTCTCTCTTTTTCCTTGATATAGTTCTCCAGCTCCTGCCATACGGTGTAACCCTTGGGCAGAAACATGGGAAGTCCCTTACCCACCAGATCGTCGGTCATGAACAGAGACATCTCCTTGCCGATCTTACGATGATCTCTGGCCCGAGCTTCCTCCTGCTGCTTCTCGTAAGCCTCCAGTTCCTCCTGGGTGGCGAAAGCCACGCCGTTAATACGGGTCAGCATCTTATTCTTGGAATCGTTTTTCCAGTAAGCACCGCTCTGCTGCGTGATCTTGAACGCCTTCAGCGCCTTGGTATAAGTGATATGAGGACCTACGCACATGTCGATGTAATCGCCCTGCTGATAAAAACTGATGATGGCATCCTCCGGCAGATCGCCGATGTGCTCCTCCTTGTATTTGGCGCCACGCTCCTGCATGAGCTTCACCGCCTCGTCCCTGGGCAGGATAAAAGGCTTGATGGGCAGATTTGCCTTCACAATTCTTTTCATCTCCTGCTCGATTGCCGCCAGATCCTCATCTGTCAGCTTTCTGTCCCCCAGGTCCACATCATAATAAAAACCTCTCTCCGTGGCGGGACCGTAACCGAAATCCGCCTCCGGGAAAAGATGCTGGATCGCCTGTGCCATGATATGCGCCGCCGAATGGCGCAGCACATGAGTTACCTCCTCCTCGGGACACTCCGCTACCGTACCGTCTCTGTAAATGATCTTCATGTTCTTTCTCCTCTCTGTTTTACACGAATGGAATCTAAAAAGGCACCCCTGGATCTCTCCAAGGGTGCCTGAATTCTCAAACACGGTTCCACCTTGCTCTTTCACTCTCACTCCCATTCACGCAGGGAATAACGGCAATGCTTGCGCCGATAAGGCTTTCTCGCATGCAGCTCAGGAGTGGTTTCCTTCTGTCCCAGGTTCATGTGCTCTCAACCATGAAATGCAGCCTATCCACAGCAGATCACGACACATCTCTCTGTAAAACCTGTCCGCGGCAGAATTTTTCTCCGTCAACACCTTTACTCATCATATACCATTTTAACCGGAATGTAAAGGCTTTTTCTGAACGGATATGCTTTCAGCCCACCAGCTCGTCCATCTCCCGCGTGATATATCCTTCCACCTCGGCCTTAGGCATCTGCAGGGAAACAGCTAACTCTCCGTACAGATTGTCCTCTGCCAGCCGGAAATACTTGGCATCCACCGCCGTTACCTTCCGGCCCGCCGCCAGACGCTTCTGCTTCCGCTCGTAGATCGTCTTTATAATGCGGATCCACTCCGCGCAGTCATTGGTCTTCATGCAGCCCTTGTATTCCTGTTCCAAAAGCTTGTCATTTGCGCTCGTGATCGGCAGGATTTCCGGAATCTCCTGAATCAGCTTGTCCGCTTCTTCTCTGCTCAGCACCCTCCGCAGCGAATCCTCCGCCGTATCTACCGGTACATAAACCGTGCTGCCCATCACATAAATGGGCTTGAGGATATAATACTCTCTCTTTTTGTCCACGCCGGAAATATCAAGCGTCGTAATATCCTCCACCACACAGACCCCTTTGTTTCCGCTCACTACATACTCGCCTTTCTTAAACACAAAAACCTTCCTTTCTACTAAAATAAGCCACACTTCCGTTTGGGCGACATTCACCCACAATATTGTTATAACCTAATTCTACCAGATTTAAACCCGGAATGTCAGCGTTTTTTGCGTAAAAAAGGCATTTTTGTGAAAGTTGCTCAGTATAAATGCGTCTGTCTTTGTGCAAGATAACCGTTTTAATCCCTGTACTCTATCGCAGATTTTCCTCCGTCAAAAGAATAACCATATATACTGAAATCAGTCAGCGTATTCCCCGGATTTTCGTAGGCTTCAAATTCCTGTTTCAAATAATCGCGGTAACCGGACAGATCCTGACTCTGCGGGTAACTGAGATAAACATAAATGATCCGCAGCTCCTCCTCATCCAACAACGCATATTCATACACATCATCATAGCCATCACTTGCCACATATGCGGGGAATGCGTAATCGTCCAAATCCAATCTCACCCCCTGGGTGATGCTTTCTCTTCTGTCAGACAGCGTCACCGAGATTTCTGAGATTCTCTTTACCTCTGCCTCGTAATCCGCCGCTTCATATGTCAATTCCATTACCATATACCCATCTGTATCAAAAAGCCCCGTTCTGAACTCCGCCTCATAGAACGGCTCCTGCACCGCATTGATCTCATCCGGAAAGATCAGTAACCCAGAATCCAAGTCTCCCCTGTATTCTGTCAGAATTGCGTCCTTGTTGTAATCATCTATGCCGGAAAAATGCCTGGTCTCACTGCCCCATGCTTCCAATGCGATAATTGCGCCAACAATAAGGATGCTCCTGAGAAGAGTGAAAATCGCGAAGACACCTGCCACCGTCAGAAACAGTTTGATCCCCTTTACTGCTCTATCATTTTGAAGCAGTTTCTCAAGCCTGCCGTTTGTGTAGAGCGCAATGATCAGCATTATGATAAAGGAAACCAGCAGACAGATATCAATCAAAAATACATGCAGCCTTGCTTCAAGACATACTGTGCTGAGGATGAGCGCTATCAGCATCAGTATCACCCCTGCAATACTCGCCCGCCTGATCCACTTCAGCAGACTGCTCTTGTCTTGATTCGCATAGTCCGCGACCTGGTGGATCACATCATTTTCTGTGACATTCTTTGTTCGTTCCTCATTCTGATGTTCTTCTGACGCATGAGACGTTATACCCTTTTTCTCGCCTGCCAGTATTTCACTGATATCCACCCCAAAAAATTCTGCCAACTCAATCAAGATAGAAATGTCCGGCATATTTTTTCCGGTCTCCCACCGCGAGATCGCTTTATTCGACACATGAAATACTTCTGCCAATTCTGCCTGTGTCATTTCTTTTTCATTCCTGAGCGTCTTGATAAAGCCGCCGATCTTTTCCTGATCCATCTTTGCCTCCTGTTTGTTTCTACCATGTTTGTATCTATCATAAGAGATATCTCCCCGAAACAAAAGGACACAGAGCGAGAATCCTTATTTTATCCCTCTCATAACCTCATTTTTGCGCAAAATAGGCATCGATGCCGTCCGCCATACCGACCGCGATCTTCTGCTGGTACTCCTCCGTAGCCATCAACCGGTCTTCCTCCGCATTGGTCATAAAACCCATCTCCACGATGGTCACCGGCACCTGACACCAGTTGATCCCAGACATGGTGTCGGTCTCAATGACGCTTCTCTTCTTCGCCCCCGTGGCGTTCACCATGCCGGCTAACACCGCGTCCGCCAGCGCTCTGCTGTCAGAGTAAAGATTGCTGTTATAGGGATTGGATGCAGTCTGGCACAGTGTCTCCATGCCGTGTACGCTGCTGTTTTCCGATCCGTCCGCATGAATCCGCACAAACACATCCGCCCCCGCGTCATTCGCCATCTGCGCCCGCTCCGCGTTGCTGATATTCACGTCATGGGTAGTGCGGATCATGAGCACCTCATACCCTCTGTTCTGCAGCTCCGTACAAAGCTTCTCGGACACCATCAGGGTCAGCTCATACTCTGCCAGTCCGCTGACCACACCTCTTGTCCCGCTCGCCACCTTTGCCTTGGTCTGCGTTGCACCGGGTCCGATCGGCTCTTTCTCATTATTGCCCTTGGCCTGATGTCCCGGGTCGATAGCCACAAGGCGCCCTGTATGCGCAGCGGGTTTGGGTGCGACCGATGCCGCGGTCTCCGGCACAGATTCCGCGGCAGCAGACGACGAAGATTCCGGCACGGGTTCCGCGGCAGCAGACGACGAAGATTCCGGCACAGGTTCCGCGGCAGCCGACGATGCATGTTCCACCGTTGCCTCCGACGCTGCAGATTTCGTCACCTCCGACGTATTCGACGATCCGAACATCTCCGCTGTCTCGGGCACTGCCGATGACGCGGGTTCCGACGCCGCCACCGTTGTACTTTCCGGCACGATCGTAGCGACAGACGGCTGCTCCCCTGACGCACAGCCGCAGGCAGCTATCACGCCACAAAGGATTGCCGTCAAAATCCATCTCTTACACTTATCAATCATTTTCACTCCGCTCCTAACCTATCGATATCTGACTCTGCTGCAACAGGATTCCGATGACCCGGCATCTGATCCGGATCAGTCTGATGATCTTCTCCGCGATGTCGTCAACAGATTCCCCGTCCGACAGTGAAAAGGAAATCAGCTTACTATCTCCGTTTATTCTGCTGTTCCAACTCTTGATCTCCTCAGCCGTGATCTGCTCCGGCTGCCCGATGGAATTATAGATTTCCGCAAAGTACATTTGTTGGCAGGTGAAGATCATATACGTCTCAAAAGAAATATCCCCATCCTGCTTCCATTCTTCCCAATGCGTTCGTAACACCTGCAAAAACAGATCCCATCTCTCATCCACCCCACGGTGCAATGCCTGACCGTCAATAGAATGATCTCCTGTCAGGCGAAACCATGGGATCGGAGCCATGTTTCCGATGCTGTGGTAAATCTTCTCCCAGGCTTTTCTTTTTGCCGGACCACACGCTTTTGCAATTCCGCAGCTCCCCACTTTGGGATTATTCATGATATCAAAATGAAATGTCATCGGATTCCGGTATTCGTCATTACACCACTGAAATTCATTTCCGGAATACGATTTCCCGCCGTTTGCCTGATTTTTCATGATGACCGTCCAGATTCCGTGGCATAAATAGCTGGCTTCCACATGGTTTTTGTAATTTCTGCTCTCCTGATCAGGCAGATTGCAATTCCAGGCCTGTTCTTGGACAAAAGACTGAAGCCCCTCTCTCACCGCTTTATAATACCGCTCTCCGTTTCTTCCCCGCGTCTGCTCATACCGGACAAAACTTTCTCTGTACGCTTTCATTTTCTCTTGCTCTCCGCATGAATCCCTCTTGCCGATTTATTTTTACATAGTATAATATACCTTATCAAAAGCTGCAACGCAAGCAGGTTGCAATACGGAGGCGGATATGGCAGTCTTTTTTATAGCGGATACGCATTTTGACGATGACAATATCAGAAGATATGAGAACAGACCTTTTGAAAACACAGCACAGATGAACGAGGCAATGATCCGGAACTGGAACCGGACCGTCACTCCTTCCGACATTGTATACTTTCTCGGCGATGTCGGCGCAGACAGCTATGTCGCCCGCCTGAACGGGATCAAATATCTGGTCAGGGGCAATCACGACACCGCCTCCAATGACCACTACAGGGAGATCGGTTTTGCGGAAGTGTATGATCTGCCCGTCATTTACGACAGCTACTGGATCCTGTCCCACGAACCCCTGTATATCAACCGCAACATGCCCTATGCCAATATTTTTGGACATGTTCACGCCAATCCCGCCTATCGGGACGTAAGTTCCCGGAGCTATTGTGTCAGCGCGGAACGGATCGCTTATACCCCGGTTTCCCTAGAACGCATTCAGGCTGCCATCCTAGAGGCCCAGAAACAGGAAGATGCTTGCGACTTCCAGTAATTACCGGTATTATCCCGGTACCTCCTGTGTTACAATCATTTTGTAACAATTCTGTAACATTTGTGATCTGCTGATGCATTTCATAGATCTTACAAAAGAACAGACAGGAGGTATACGATATGAAGAAATCTATTTTGTTACTTACAGCCGCGGCAACCGGGCTTTCTCTTGCCCAGGCACCGCTGCAGGCACAGGCCGCACCGTGTTTCTCGGTGATTCAGATCCGGCCGGAATCCCTTTATCAATCCGATTGCAATTCCGACTGCACGGGTGTCGGCGGAAACACCTGCACTTTCGCTCCCCAGGTCAATATCAATGACATCAACGACCTGTTAGAGCAGCTTGGGCTTCCCGGGCAATGCAGCCCCAATACGGATTGTGGGGACGCGCAGAATAACCTGAATAACTGCCAGCCCCAAATCCGCTTCTGGACTAACTGTACGCCGCAGATCTCCATCTGCACCCCCAAGACTCCTGCTGTACCGGAGCAGGAACCGGATGTCGTCGAGGTTCCATCCCAAGAAGATTCTTCCCAGGAAGATCCTTCCGCAGAAAATGCTTCTGCTGAGGCGCCCACCCATGAGACGCCGATAAACGAGGCTCCTTCCGAGTCGGAGTCTTCCACCGAAACGACAGCTCCGGTGGTCGTGACACCCGTTCAGGAAAGACCCACACCTGCAACGCCCTCGCCCTCGCAGGAGACCCAGACGCCTGTCGAGAAGCCGTCAGAACCCGACACACAGACCGTGGCGAAACCGGAAACCACAAGCTATCACGCTTATGTGCTCCGCATTGTGGAGCTGGTAAACGAAGCCCGCGCCGATGCAGGGCTGAAGCCCGTCACGCTCCGTCAGGATCTGACCGCCGTAGCACAGCTGCGCGCCAAAGAAACCGTGACTCTTTTCTCTCACACGCGTCCCAACGGCACCAGCTGTTTTACCGCTTTGGGTGAATACGGTGTAAGTTACCGCGGCGCCGGTGAAAATATCGCCTATGGTCAGCGAAGCCCTGAGGAGGTCATGGAAGGCTGGATGAACAGCCCCGGCCACAGAGCCAACATTCTCAATGCAAACTTTACTTCCATCGGCGTCGGCTATTACCAGGCCGCGAACGGCGTGAAGTACTGGTCTCAGATGTTTACGTACTGATCACACGCACCATTCAAAAAAGGCACTTCCGAATTTTCCGGGAGTGCCTTGCCTTTTCCCAATGGCGTATCGTACATAGGAACCGACAGCCGATCCCTTTTTATTGCTTCAATAGATAAAAGAGCGGTATCATAATTGCCACAAACAGCACAATGACTGCCGGAATATAGAGAGATAACACCGCAAGCGGGATTATCACCACACCCGCTGCCGTCTCTACAAAGCCGGCCAG
>DFDT01000218.1 GCA_002368865.1 Lachnospiraceae bacterium UBA3821
CTGGGGGTTTAGGTTTTTCAATTATTGCCAGAATAAATGCTATCAATCCCATGAGCCATGAATTTGATTCGGATTTTGTGGAATTGTACATTTTTTCTTCTCTATTATTATTTACGGGGATGTTCTCTTTGTTATTTTCCATAACGAGCCTCCTTTTTGGGTGTGAATTTAAAAATTACTGATTTGTATCATTTTCGTTTGGCTGAATCACCGAGTATCCATAGGACTCTAAAATAGCAATCACATCACGAGTTATATTTATGTTAAGTTCTTTGGATTGCCCATCTGTGTTTTCAATAATTCTATAAATATCATTGACAGACAGATTCAATATTTCTGAAATCCTCTTAAGATTATCACGATCCGGAATACCTCCATCCGTTTCCCATTTCGCGATGGCTGATTTGGACACGCCAATCTTGTCAGATAATTCTTCCTGTGTCAGATGCAGGTATTTTCTCCTCGTCGAAATGATTTGTCCCAAGCTTATCTTTTTATTCATCGCTTCCTCCTCTGCTTTTTATTGTAAAGACATAGTGTGTGAATATCAAATTACTCTTTGATTACGCTGCGTAAACAATTAAAGGGGTGATTACTTTTATAGAATAACAGATTTGGAAAAGAAAAATCCCCACCGAAATGGTGGGGGAAATACAATACATCTTATTCGATACATTCGAGAAGTTCTCTTGTCATATCAACGTATTTTTTAAGCGCATCCTCGCATTTCTTAACAGTTTCCGGCAGGACACCGATTTCTTTTGCGAACCTATCGACAAATGCTCTTTCTTCATCATCATAACCGCCATCGGCATACATCAATCCAATGATTTCAAGCACGGCAATCTTTTTATGTTTTCCATCAGCCTTTGAATAAATATCAATTGCATACTCAACAGGTTTCACATTCTTCGCATCAAAGAATGCAATTCCCATTTCTATACAGTATTCCTCTATCATCTGATATTCTTCATCTGCAACCTTTCCATTTGCCTCTGCCGCCTTGACGGCAAGACTAATAAATGCTTCTTTTTCAATTGGATCTAATCTGTTCAAAAACATAAGCCACCTCCCTAAGCCACATCTGTAATATCGTTAAGGACTACATTTGCATCCCCAATCACATCATCGACCGCATCTTTGTTGACCTTATTGATCTCATCAGCGCCCTGTTTCAAAACAAGCTTCACTTGACACATTGTATACATGAGCCCTGCAAGTAGAATGACGTTTTCGGTTGCCAGCTTCTCTTTCTCTGTAAAATCTTCCCACTGTGTCTTCCCATTAAAATTCACAATATGATTAATGATATTTAAGTACTTTCTGTAAATGCTTTCCACTTTTGTGAGACTTTCCTTGAAAGCAGTCGCCGCTTCTGTAAGTTCATTAAAGTAGGCCACAATAGTATTGACTTCATTCTCGGTTCGTTTTGCCTGTAAGTATGCCTCACCTGCTTTGTTCGAAAGTTTGCACCCCGTAACATTAAATATTATTCCACCTACAAGAAGCCCTACCCCAAGTGTAGCTCCTCCTAAAACCGCAGTTCCAAGTGCCATTCCGCCACCGCCTGCAGCAATTGATCCTCCTCCCAAGGCTGCCAATGTGGCATTTGTAGCAGCCGCACCGGTTAAGGTAGAAATTGCCGTACCTGTTGATGCTGTACCTAAAGCCATAACTGCAGAAGTTGTGGCACCAGCTGCAGCAAATCCACCAGCAGTACCTGCCGCAGCACCGCCAACTCCTCCAAGAAGCAGTCCTGCACCTGCAGATATCTTCTTCAGTTCCTCTGCTTCGTATTCTGGAAGATTAATACCTCCTCTTTTATAAGCCTTAAACTCCGGTCTGCCTTGGATTTTTTCAATGATATCTGAAAAATCGTCAAATGAAGATAATATTTCCAATTCCTGCGTACCAATATCATCCATCAGCGTCGTTGTTTCATCATTTTTTTTGTTAAACAGAGCAACCGCTCTCTCCTGCTTGCTCTGGGCTAGTTTCATAGTGTCATTGGCTTCCTTCATCTTGACACCGCCATGGATTCCGGTTCCTACACCAGCCACACCGGCAACCGCCGCGATACCTCCAATTATTAACGGTAATGGCATACTGCTACCTCCTCACAATGTCTGTAAATACTCGCAGGCTTCTTTATTAAGCCTGTAATATTCTTCTTTCGTGTATAGCTCTGCAAAAAACGCATCATAGCATTCGTCTATTCTGCACAACAACGGTCTTTCATCGTATATTGAGCAAAGATTGTCCGATAGATATTTGCAGATTCCATCGCCCCTGTCCAATTCCTTATATAACTCTGATCTATCCAGATGTCTGCAACAGTTTCCGCATTGTTTGCAGTCGAACATCATCCAAATACCAACCTGTTGTTCTTATTCCCCATAAAGGAATCAAAGTCACCTTTCCATGGAATCTGAATACCAAGCGTTTCATAGGCATTAAGCAAAATTGCATTTACCGCATCATCATTTTCACAAGATGAAATATCCTCAGCGACGTCTGCAAATCTTTCTGTATCCTTTCTGAACTGTTCAATATCAATATTAGCACTCTTTGCTGCAAGAATCTCCATAGCATCTGCAATTTCTTTATAGTTATTTGCATCTGATGGTATACTGTTCAGCTTATCAACAAGTTCATTGATAAACTTACTTCTATCAAGGAATATCAATAGAGTACATGACAGGAGACCACTCACAAGGCTCGAACAGAATGCCGTTACTATCGGTCCTATTCCCGGGGCTGCTCCAATTGGAGTCTCTGCAATCAATGCTCCTACGGCTGTTCCTGCCAAAACACTTGCACCTGATGCCAAGATCACCGTGGTTGTTTTGATTCGATCACCAAGCATTTGGTTATTGGGATTAAAAAGCAGTACCCTTCCAGCCTGTACAACCGATGCATACACCTGCCTAATGCACCGTACAAGATTTTTCGCCGTTGTGAAGAAAATATTACAAAGTGTCGTGGTAAGACTTGCCAAAGCGCCCGAGGTAAATCCCTCTCCAACCTTTGCGATTATTTCTTTATATTTCTTCTTTGCACTCTCGAGACCCTTCTTAATACCATTACCAACTGCATTCAGCATATCTTCAAGACTGCTTCCTGTAGGCACAGCCTGAAGCTCCTCTTTTGTGCACATCCAGATTTCTACAAAAATAAAACCAAGTGCCTGCCTCAGCCCCATTTCTGCTCCACGCTTTGCAGCGGCATTTGCTGTGTCTTTGGCAAACTGCGGGCTTGTATAATATGCCTGTGCAAGCTTTGCATCATATTCCTTTTTAGATCGGTTATACTCTTTACGAAGGCTTTCCTTGACTTCTTCGGTGAGTGGTTCACCCTTTTTCCCACCTTGGTTAACCTTCGTAGGGTTGTCCTCACACCATTGGATGTATTCCTCAACGGTCATGTCACTTTTGTTACGATTAAGATCAGCATTTGTAAATCTAAGATTTCCGGGATCGTTGGCTAGATCTATTCCGTCAAGACCTGCCAACACCCTACCTCTGTCCTCATGTATCTCTTTTGCCGACATCACATGATCCAACTGCCCCTGATGTTCTCTCGTAATGGTTTTGTTATTCCTCGGAATAAGAATGTTACCAGGTACATACGCATCTTCCAACATGGTCCCATTCGAATCAAAGGTTTCCCGAGCATCATGTTTAATCTGAGCAAATCTCTTGTCTGAATGATATGTAGCAGTGTCATATTCACCTCTTGCATCATACGCAGCCACATTTTGAGCATTCTTATACTGCATATTCAAATCTGATCCTATCTTTCGGACATTATGAATTGTGTCCACATCTCCACCATGCTGATCGTGAACGAGAAAATCCAACCCAAATGATGTCACTAGGCTCTGAAGAATAACACGCTCATACTCTGCCCATATACTGCGAAATACATTATCCTCCGGATCCATCCTGGGACCATTCTTCAATTCTCCTACAAAAGTAGCTCCATCCATGAGTTACACACTCCAATCATATGATGCTTTCAAATATTTCTTGGTTCCTAAATATCATTTTATCAATTCATCTCAGTAAATCAATCTATATCAGATATTATGTTATTTTTAATATTTAAAGTTCAAAGGATCCGAACCATTGATTCTGGCTCCGGATCCCTGAATTCAATTCCTCTTTATAAAAACTATTTAGCGTTAAGGGGTATTTTCAAATCCGCAAATACTCTCGAAACCCATTCGTATGTTTCAAGAATAGAACTCTCATCCTTTAAAAAGTATTCTTTGGAATCCGTATTAATCTTTTCTATATAATCTTTCAATGCTTCTGCATTATCGATTTGCTTGTCTTCTACATACACTTTATCTTGTTTTATTGTAACAGTAATTCTGTTGGGTAACTCCGCAGATTCTTTTTCGTCTATAGAAGATCCCTGCCTTACCGGTTGTTCACTCTCTTTGCTGCTCAAATTTTCCTCAGCCAAGCTTTTTGCCTCAGAGCTATTGCCTTCTCCTTTTCCATTACCACCGCCAAAGCCAACTCCCTTTCCAAACACCAGAAACAGGATGATAATTATTGCCATTATCACAATAAACAAAGCAAATACTCTTTTCATTCGTTTTCCTCCTTCATCACCTTAAAAAAAACTTCTTTATTGCTTTCCTGCAATTGATTAAGAATATCACAAACAGTCATATACTCGACCGTATAGATATTTTTCTTGTTGCAGTAAAAAAAAATATATATAGGCTGATTATCTGTATTTTCTACCAAATCTAAAATCAGACTTTCAATCCTTGCTTTCGTATTTTCCGTCTTATCAACACCCATTTGAATGTTCTCAATTTCACTATTATCAATACCTTGATAAATCTTCAAGTAGTGCTTATCATTCCGTGTAATATTGTTAATTGTAAGGATAACTGCATCGGATTGGTATTTATCATAGCTGGTTTTTTGATTTTCACTCCTTGCAAGTTCTTCTGTTAATCTTTCATTCTCTTGAGTCAATTGATACACCTTATCCTGATATGCGCTCTTAATTCCTTGTTCATTCTGCGTTCCTGTCATCATCACAATGAACAATATTGAAAACAAAACATCAAGAAGAGGCGTAAGATTTATTTCAGAAACAAACTGCCTTCTGTTTCTCATTTGTATTCTCCAATCATTTTTGCCTGCATACAGCCAATGCATATATTAAGAAGCATTCGCGCTGTCCACCTTGTATATTTTCTCGTAACGGTTTATACCATCCTCAATATAATTGATAAAAACAGATACAATAAGAATATCTACAACTTTATAGATGACTGCAAAAAGGATTCCAAAAATCGTAGTAGATAATGCAAGTTCTACACCCATATACATATCTTGTCCATTACTCATAGCAAGATAAAGACCTGCAACAGTTCCAAGAATACCGAGAAGTGTAAAAATTTGTATTATAAGAGAAAATGCAGAATACCAACATCCTTTCCTTTGATAGTCTTCTAAAAACTGATCGAATTCCTCCCAGTCGTGATTTGATTCAAGTTCTATCGTCTTCTCTATCTTGCCTTTTCCCTTTCGCTTTACCAGGCTACTTCTCTTGAGTTCTTTACAATTAAGTTTCTTAATCCTAGATTTGAATCCCGCCATGATCACAATAGATACCATTGCCAAAACACATTCCAAAACAGCAATCGCAAAAATTATTGGATTGGTTACTTTATCTAAAATATTACAGAAATATATCATCACGTCCTCCATTTAACTATCTGAGGTCAAATTATAAATCTATCATATCCCATAAAAAAGTTTGTATTTAAAATATATTTTATCATATTATTACAATTAATGCAAAGCTGCGTAATAAATTATCGAATTTTTAAGAAACGAGGGCTCATTTTAATGTGCGAAGTTTTCAATATACATCTTATTTAGAACATATTACTAATAAAATACTCAATTACAATAGATGACTTTGGATCATATTTTTTACCAGCTTTCGGCGCTTTGCTATTGATTTTTATTGAATATATCTTGTTTTCAAGCCCCATTATTTTGACTGTAGGACTTGCGTGAGGATATGTTTCAATATTTGTAAAACCTAATTCTGTTAATTCATCAACCACTTCTGAATAATCTTTAACACGTTCAACTGCGTTATCTGAATATGGCATTGCAATTCCATCAATATGTGATTGATTTTCTCCAAAACCATCAAATGACTCAAAGCAAGCACCAATACCTAAAATCAAAATAATAAATATAAATAATCCTATATATAAAATACCGAAGATAAAATTACGCTTGTTTTCTTTTTCTTGATTTTTTATTTTTTCAATTTCTATTTCCTTTTGTACTTCTGCCTTTTTTATTGCTGCTTCATCAACACTACGAAATACTTTTTCATTTTCGTTGTAAAGAATAACTTTGGTTCCACAATACGTACAAAAAGCAGTAGTTCTGCCTTCTTCAATAGATAACGACGCATTGCATGAGGGACATTGCGCATTTATAAACTTCATCTCAAAGTATTACTCCCATTACATATTCATTTATCATTTTATTAAGCCACGTTGAACCTGGCAAAATTATTAATATAGGCATATCATCGTTCGGATATTCGCCAAGATATGTCGCATCACGATATTTTATTCCATCAATCATACCAAGCATCGCCCATAAGCTCCCGAATTTCAGCCCCTGATGCATAAGCTGCTCCTAATGAATCTACAGCACAATATTCGCATACATCTTCATCTGGAAAATTATTATTATACTGTCCAGCCCCATACCGATGTCCTATTGCTCGTCTGGCAGTGGACACATCAAATTGTTTTCCACATATTGAACAAATTGCCATAAATTTTCCTCCATAGCATTTTATTTGTTTATACTACTTTATCATATTTGATACTACTTTTCAATATATTTAACTTGTAAATGATATAGTTAGACATAGAAAGGCAGGTAACACTATGAAACCTCTTAAATCAAAAGTAAGTATCACCCTCGATGAAGATATTATAGATGCAATCAAAACCTTGGCAGAGGCTGACGAGCGCTCTTTTAGCCAATATATTAATCTTGTACTGAAAGAGCACATTGCCGAAAAGAATATTACAGGACAAGAGCCTTAACATCTTAATCTGCAACCATTTATATCCTATCATGCTTTCAAAAGAAAAACCCCCACCAAAAAGGTGAGGGTTTTCTCAATTTTCCGCATTAGCACTCAGCTTGTCAAATCCATTTTCCTCTAGCATATCATCAATCCGATCCATATCAAATATCCTGTTGTTGATCGCCACTATGATACAGGCATCCCGTTTATCTTTTGAATATAATTCATTCATGCCATATAGCTTCAGCGCTCGGTTTGTCTCATTCCAGTTAAAATGGCCGGCTATGCAAAAACGCAGGATTAGATCCCGGTTTTTCGTATGTTTTTCCATCCTTAGAATTTTGCTGCCAAGCGATTCGGATACACCTGCCAACAGATACACATTCTTTAGCATAATATGTTTCTCTGCCAGAACATCTTTCATGTAATAATAAAAGGCCTTTTTCTCGTCGGCCATGTACTTATTATTTTCTTTCAAATAGGTCTGAATCTGTCCCGGCTTTATATTTAGAAGAAGATCGTTTAATTCGTCAGTTGGTTTCTGTTGCATTCAGTGCCTCCATCAGCTCCGCCGCAGTATATCGATCTTTTGCATCCAGTCTGATACATCTCTCAATAATTGGCCAAACTTCGTCATTTGCTCTTTCTTCCTTGGGAAATTTCCCGGTAATCATGACATTAAGCAACATACCTACCGCATAAATATCTGACTTTGCGGAAGAAGCCGCAAAACCATACCCTACCTGTTCCGGTGCGGCATAATATTGCGTTCCCATATAATGTGTGTCATCTTTCTTGTCCGGATCATACCACTTCGCCACATTCATATCCAACAGATAAATTCCGCCGTCCGGCGCAAGAATAATATTGGACGGCTTCACATCCCTATGAATAATTGGTTTAGGCAGCGTGTGCAAAGTGCAAAGCACCTCGCATACGCCTTTGGCGATAGAAAATGCAAATTCCACAGGCAGCATATGAGGCGGATCTTCCATAAGTTCTGCCACGGTATGCCCTTCAATGTATTCTTCTATTACGATCAGATGATTACTGCTTTCAAACAGTGCATAGATTTTAGGCATATGCGCGATCGGATGTTTCATCAGATATTGATAAATGCTTTTGTCATAAATGTCAAGAAGCTTCTTGATGTATTTTTTCCCTGTTTCACGGTGTGTGACAAGGATTATATTGCATTTATCATCAATCGCTTTTATATCCTGGTATAGCGACAATTCCAGCACATCCGCATCCGCAAGCCCTCTGTATGGGTTTTGGCGTTCCGTCTGAAATTCCTCCTCGGACACATAGATTTCCTTGTCGGTGAGGGCATTTACAAATCCACATTCTGCGCACGGCCATTCATCATATTGGGTTTGAAAACCGGGCTGAGCACTCAGGATTGCTCCACAGTCGTCGCAAACCCAGACAATATCGGAATCGGTATTAATAGCAGGATTGATCAGCATCTCTCCGCATCCGCGGCAGACCCAATAAGCCTGTGCCGGATCAAAGCCTTTCTGCAGAGTAAGATTAGCGTTGCAGCGTGTGCAGAATTCATACGGTGAGAAAGCATCCGCCCCGGTACCTCTTGTTAATTGTATGTAATCCTGGAATTTTTTAAGTATTTTCAACATTTACGGTATCTCTTACGCAAACAACACACCGGTGATAAGCAGGAAGATTGCAGCTATGATAAGGATTCCCAGGGCAACATACATAAGTCCTGCGAAACATAAGCCTATGAGCACAAGCGGCAGCAACAATATGGTACAGACCAGCTTCGCAAGGCCCCAAGCCGCCTTTATGCCGAAAATCAAAAGTTTAAAGGTTACCCAGATAAGTGCAACGGCAAAAATGATAGTCAACATAGTGTACTCCTTTCTGGTGGCGATTGTTCTCTATATTTATACTATAGCACATTATATATTTTGTGTTTCTAAACATTTTCTAAAATAAAAGGCTCCCCGCAGTATTGCAGAAAGCCTCTCTTATCATTTATTCAATTTATTTATTCGATCACCTGGCTGCACGCCACTGCCAGCGCCCCGGGACCGATGTGACAGGAAACGCTCAATGACAGCGGATCCATATGGATCTCATACTCCGGAAAAGCCTCCTGCACTTCCTGCTTCCAGGTCTTTGCAGCTTCCAGATCATAGGTATATGCAATCTCCAGATGCACCTTTTTGTTCTCCACACCGCCGAACCGGTTGTTGATATCGTTCTTCATGGCGTTCAGCATGATGCTCTTGCCCTGGCTTGTGGTACGTGCTTTTGCAAACGCATCCAGCTTTTCTCCCTGGATCTGCAGCACCGGCTTGATCTTGAGCAGAGCGCCAATCGCAGCTGCCGCCGGCGTGATCCTGCCGCCTTTTTTCAGATAGGACAAGGTATCCAGCATGATATAGATGCTGCTGTTGAATTTCTCGGCTTCCAGGGTCTCTTTGATCTCTGCTGCGGTCTTGCCCTTTGCCGCAAGCTGCTTTGCATCCAGTGCCGACTGTCTCTGGGTCACGGAAATCCGCTGATTGTTTACAACCTGCACTTTGCCGTCGTAGTCCTGCGCCAGCATCAATGCGCTCTGACAGGAACCGGAAAGCCCGCTGGACATGGGAATATGTACGATCTCGTCATATTCATTCAGCAAGTCATTCCACAGCTTCATCACGGTATCCGGAGAAGGCTGGCTGGTGGAGATTTCCGCGCCGCCTGCGAGTTTCTCATAAAATTGTTCCTGCGTCAGATTAATGTCCTCCAGACAGTCCTGACCATCTATTGTGAACGGCATGGGAATGACATGTATCCCCAGTTCCGCCGCCTTCGTCTGTGTAATGCCACTGTTGCTGTCTGTGACGATTGCAATGTTAGACATATGTACTATCTCCCTCATCGTTTCGATCGTAGGATGCCTTTAAGAATAACATTCTTATTCTTCTATTTTACTTTTATATGGATCGAAAGTCAACAGAATTTCCCACGGTTGCAAAATGCCGCTTTAATTCGGCATGTTCCGGCATGCTCAATCCCGGATCCTCCGCCAGCAGTCGATCCACTGCCGCGGCTGCCCCCTGTAGCACATTTGCGTCCGTATAGACGTCGCCCAGCCGGAAAGAAAAATTACCACTCTGCCTGATCCCAAACAGATCTCCCGGCCCCCGAAGCTTTAAATCCTGGGCCGCGATCTGAAATCCGTCATTGGAATGATTGAGAATATCCAGGCGCTCCATGGTTTCTTTTTTCTCGTTGGTGCTGATAAAAATACAGTAACTCTGGGCATCCCCCCGTCCGACTCTGCCGCGGAGCTGGTGCAATTGGGCCAGTCCGAAGCGCTCTGCATTCTCCACCATCATCACTGTGGCGTTCGGAACATTGATGCCCACCTCGATGACTGTCGTGGAAACAAGGATATCCGTTTCATGTAGAGAAAATGCGTCCATGATGCGGTTTTTATCCGTAGCGGACATTTTGCCGTGCAGATACGCGATCCGAATATCGGCAGGCAGCGCCGCCCGCAGTTTCTCCGCGTATTCTACCACATTTTCCAGATCCTCCATCTCCCCTTCTTCCACCTGTGGACAGATCACATAGGCTTGATGGCCTTCCCGGACCTGTTTTTCTATGAAAGAATAAGCTTTAGGGCGATAGGAGGTGTTGACCACACAGTTTTTGATGGGCAGACGGTTGGCCGGGAGCTCATCAATGACAGAAATATGGAGATCACCGTACAAAATGATTGCCAACGTCCTGGGAATGGGCGTTGCGCTCATGACAAGCACATGCGGATGTCCCTCGCCTTTTTCCGCAAGCTTTTCCCGCTGTCTGACTCCGAAACGATGCTGTTCGTCCGTCACCACCAGTGCAAGCTTTTCAAAATGTACCTTATCCTGTATCACAGCATGGGTGCCGATCACCAGATTCGCTTCTCCTGCGGCAATCATGGCATAAGCTGCCCGTTTCTGGGCGGCAGACATGCTTCCCACCAGAAGGATCGGCTTCAGATCCAACCCGTATTCCCGGATATATCCCTGAACGGTTTCAAAATGCTGGGCTGCCAGCACCTCGGTGGGTGCCATCAGCGCGCCCTGATAGCCGTTTGCGGCACACATCAGCAGCGCCAGCACCGATACAATGGTCTTTCCGCTTCCCACATCTCCCTGGATCAGTCGGTTCATGCAATGGCTGCCTTCCAGATCTTCCTTGAGTTCTCCCCAGACTTTTTTCTGGGCTTTGGTCAGCGGAAAAGGCAGCTGCTCCAGGAAACGCACTGTATCCGAGGTTTCATGCACAGGATAGTCATTGGGCAGTTCTTCCGTCCTATCCTTATTTTGACGCAGCATCAGCAAAAATCCAAAGAATTCGTCAAAGACAAGACGCTTTCTCGCTGCCTTCATCTCATCAAAGGTTTTCGGAAAATGCAGATTTTCCAATGCTTCCTGTGCCGAACAGAGGTCATACTGCTCAATCACCGACTGCGGATAATATTCTTCTTCCGCCGCACAAAGCCCCAGCGCCTGTTTTACCGCCTTTTGCACGGCCTGATTGGTCAGTCCCTTTGTCAGGGCATATTTCGGCATCAGCTGCCCGCATTGCTTCCGATAGTCATCCAGCCCATAGATTTTGGGCTGTTCCATGATCTTTGTCGCTCCTCTGGACTGGATCAGACCGCGAAATACATAATAACCGCCCGGCCGCAAGGTCTTCTTTAAAAAGGGCATATTAAAAAACGTCAGCTGCATAGCGCCGGAGGCATCCTTTACATTCACGTTCAATATGGTCAGGTTCCGGATCTTCTTTGCATTCGGTATGCCTGTGACCATGCCGTGAATGGCACAGGTATCTCCCGGCATGGCATCCGCAATGGGAACCGGCATCGCAAAGGTCTCGTAATCCCTGGGATAATGCGCCAGCAGATCTCCTATGGTGAAAATATTTAATTTACCAAATAAGGCGCTTGATTTTTCGCCAATGCCTTTTAATTCAAGGATCGAAGTGCTGTGTGTCATAAATAGGTCCTCTTTTCCCATACCTTTAAATTGTAAAGAGGGAGAACTGACATCCTCCCTCCTTTTCAATCTTATCAGATATAAATTCTGTACGCCCGATGGTTCTTATTCCACGGAAACCACATAATAGTAAATGGGCTGGCCGCCATACTGCAATTCCACGTCGCAGGAAGCATGCGTACTCTTAATCGCATCACACAGACTCTGAGCCGTCGCCTCATCCACATCGGACCCGTAGTATACGCTGATCAATTCGGAAGCTTCGTCCACCATGCCGGCAACCATTTCTTCTGCCACCTTCATGATATCCTGTCCGGCAGAGATGATACCCTTATCGCCAATTCCCATGTAGTCATCCTTCTTGATCTCGATATCATCGATCACGGTATCTCTTACCGCGTAAGTAACCTGACCGGTCTTGACATTCTCAATCTCTGCCATCATGGACTGCATATTGTCGTCCGCAGACAGATCCGGCACAAAGTTGATCACGGCCGTGATACCCTGAGGGATTGTCTTGGTCGGGATCACGCAGATCTTCTTATCCTGTGATAGGATCGCTGCCTGATTCGCCGCCAGGATAATGTTTTTATTGTTGGGCAGCACAAATACGGTGTCTGCATTGACCTTCTCAACCGCATCCAGAATATCCGCGGTACTGGGATTCATGGTCTGACCGCCTTCGATAATGTAGTCTACGCCGAGGCTCTTAAAAATCTCATTCAGTCCGTCGCCTGCAGACACTGCGATAAATCCCATTGCCTTGCGGGGCTCGGTGTTTTTAGGCGTCTCTGCTTTCTCCTGCGCCCCCGCCTGTGCTTTTTCCGCCTCTTCTTTGGAGAACGGTCTGTCAGCCTGACCGGTGATCTCCACATCCAATTCAATTGCTTCGCCGTCAGCCTGCATCTTGAACAGCTTCTCCCGATGCTCCATCCGCATATTGTCAATCTTCATATTGGATAACTGACCGTAGAGCAGCGCTTTCTGCAGGGCAAGACCGGGATCGTTGGTGTGTACATGTACTTTGACCATCTCGTCATCTGCCACGCAGACGATGGAATCACCGATGGATTCCAAAAATGACTTGAAATCCTTTTCTGTCTTGACATTCAAAGGTTTATTCAAGAGAATGATAAATTCCGTGCAATATCCGAATTTAATATCCGTTTCCGCCTGCACCTCAGCAGCTCCGCTGCGGCTCTTTTTCGCGGTCGTCGCGGCACTGGTATCCAGATTCATGTCCACTTCCTTGCCCATATAGGCATCGAAAGCACCATGCAATACCTCTACCAAGCCCTGTCCGCCGGAATCTACCACGCCGGCCTGCTTCAGTACCGGTAACATTTCAGGGGTCTGGCTGAGTACATATTCAGCCTGCTCTATGATCGCGCGGAAAAAGGTCTCCATATCCTCGCAGCCGTCTTCTACCAGGCTCTGGGCACATTCCGCTGCGCCCTTCGCAACCGTCAGGATCGTACCTTCCTTGGGCTTCATGACCGCTTTGTATGCGGTTTCCACTGCCTTGTCAAAAGCCTCCGCTATGAGCGGCATATCCAGAGCCGTCTCTTTCTTTGCAATCTTAGTAAATCCGCGGAACAGCTGGGACAGGATAACACCTGAGTTACCTCTGGCGCCCCGCAGGGAACCGGAGGAAATCGCTTTGCAGATCTCTTCCATACTGCCGGTCTCACCAAGCTCTTTCACTTCCTTGGCAGCCGACATGATGGTCATTGTCATATTGGTACCCGTATCACCGTCAGGAACCGGGAATACGTTTAATTCATTGATCCATTCTTTTTTATTTTCTAGATTTTTCGCACCGGCTAAGAACATCTTTGCAAGCATCTTAGCATCGATTTGTTGTAAGCTCACAATACTTCCTCCTTAATCAATCACTCTTACACCTTCGACAAAGATGTTGATTTTTTCTATTTCAAGGCCGGTAAATTCCTCCACCTTATACTTCACACTGTCGATCAGATTATCGGACACTGCAAGAATACTCACGCCGTATGCCACAATTACATGAAAATCCAAAATCAGCTTGTGATCCTTCACCGTAACATTGATTCCCCTGGTCAGACTGTCCATTTTCAAAAGTCTTACCAGACCATCCTTCACATTTACGCCTGCCATACCGACAATGCCGAAACACTCCACAGCAACACTGCCTGCATACTGTGCGATCACTTCATTGTCCACTACTATATTTCCCATATGGGTATTTATAGAAGATTTCTTCATACGCTACCTCCTTTTTGTACAGACATATTCATTTTCTATTCTATCAGATAACACAAAAAAAGGAAATACAAAAATATTTAAAATTTTGCTTGCTTTTATGGAACATTTCTGTTAATATATCAATGTTGTGAATCTTTTGTGTTTAGGAGGTGTCAAAATGGCTAAATGTGATGTTTGTGGCAAAGGCGTTCATTTCGGTAATAACGTAAGCCATTCTCATAGAAGAAGCAACGCAATTTGGAATTCTAACGTTAAGAGCGTGAAATGCAAAGTAAATGGCGGAGCAAAGAGAATGCATGTGTGCACAAGCTGCTTAAAGTCCGGTTTGGTTGAGCGCGCTTAATTTTCGCACATATTTACGAACAAAGCGAAAAAGGAAAGGTATTTTGCCTTTCCTTTTTTTGTTACGCTTCTTCTCTTTTTCTTCTGGAAAACTCTTTGTTGATCATCTGAACCAGTTCTTCATCTCCGGCCAGATTGTCAGGGTGAAAAATCTTCATCAGGTCCTTATAACGTTTCCGCAAAGTTAACGGATTCGTCGCATTCCGAAACAGGATCCCGACAATGGAGGTTCCGTCCGAATAATCATAATAGTCCGTCGAGCGCCTGGAGCTCCGTTCCTTTTCCTGATAGAATTCATACTTCTCACGTTCAAAATTCTTGCGGTCAATATCCAGCTGCAGAAATCCGTTCTGCAGGATCGCCATCTTCTTGTCAAAGAAAAGCTTCTCATCCTTCATGCGCTTGCGTTCGATCACACTTTTGTGGTTTAAGGCATTCATCTCGTCTTTGAAACACATGCGTTCACTATTAAACTTGTCCCTTGCCTCTTCCAGCGTCTTGCGTTCCTGCGTCAGCCTGTCCAAATCCTGCTCCAGCTTCATTTTCTCCTGTTCCAGGCGCATATTCTCCTGAAACAGCCAAAGCTTGGCCTCCCGCAAACCTTCATTGTCTTCCGCTTTCAGGACATCTTCCCAGTTGATCATATCAACCTCCATGTCACAAAACGTTTCCCTTTAGTCACAAAACAGGCAATTATATCCCACAAACAGCAACAGCATAACAACGACCAATCCCGCAAAGCGGTTGGTGATCATCATCAGGATCATTCCCGCTGCGATCAAAACACATGCAATCCCAATCACTTTCTTGGAAAAATAATTCTTCATATCCATCCGCACAAAGCATCTATACTCTTACTAAGATATGTCTTTGGCAGTCACTTTGTTACTGTTTCTTCTCCGGGAAAGCAATGTCTACAACCTCGTCATCCGTCATAGTGCCGGCGGCATTCTCCTTCGGCTGCGTAAATTTATCCACCAGTTCCGGGATCAGATCCAGGATCTTCGTTACGGAATCCTGGTTCTTGATATTCACCAGTTTCACCGCACCGTCCCGGATCACCAAAACCGCGCTGGGTGTCATTTTACCTCCGATCCCGCCTGCGCCGGAACCGGAACCCTTTTGTGTATTGCTGCCGGCCCCTGCGCCGACGCCAAACGTCACATCCACCAGCGGAAGGATCACCGTGTCGCCAACCTTCGTGGGTTCACCGACTACCGTCTTCGTGGAAAGCACGCCGTCCATACCCTTCAATAAGGATTCCACAACCCCCTGAAATTCATTGTCTTTACTTGCCATGTTTTTTCTCCTTCTTTACTTTGGAAATAAAATGCCAAAGCTTTTTATCCAGTACAAGCAGGATTCCCTGCCATAGAATCTTTACCAGCATGATATGTCCGGCTATATAAATCCGTCCCTCCAAAACCTTGTCCTCAAAATCCGGGGTCAGCAGAAACGAATTTCCCACAAAAGGCGAAAGCATTCCGTAAACTCCAAGAACATATCCTGTCGTATCCGGCGAACCTGTTCCGAAAAGCAGATTTCCCTCCAGCTTGCGGGGGCGGATACTTTTCAGGATCTTGCCCACCCGCAGCAACGCATGGTCCAGCAGCTGGCGCGTTTCATTGTCGGTAAGAACTTCTTTGTAATAACTTATATTTTCCCATGTATCTTTTATTTTATCACAGGTACTACGGATTGTGTACCGAATTTTATCAAATTTTGACTCCGGCTTCTCCCCGCGCAGTCTGGCCTCCACTTCACGCCATGCCTCTGCATGTTCCTGCGCCTTCCTGTTTTCCTCGGCGCTCTCATTGTCATCAGCGCTGATATTGTCATCGGCGTTTCCAGTGACATCAGCATTTTCGGTGACATCAGTCCTTCCGGTGTTCACAGCGGTATCATTATTCTCGGTCCTTTCGTGCGATCCAATGGGGGACACAGCCTCTTTCGCACTCTCGTCGCTTCCGGCGCCATCCGGCTCTTTCGGCGTTGAATCATATACTGTGAAACATAAAACTTTCACCTGCAGTTGTCCGGGATCCGGATAGACAAAACTCACACGCAGAAGTCCGAACAGCCATCGGACTTTCGCCTCCGCCTTGATTTCCTCCTGTTTCTCCCCCCTGATCCAATAGACGATCGGCATAAACAGGATCAGTAACAGCAGAAACAGGATAATTCCCAGAAGGATCAGCAAGACCAGACCGATGATCCGGAGCACACTCAATAGCACGGTCATAGCAGATACTCCCTCAACTCGCAATCCCCTCTGCTGTTCAGGCATTCCTCCGTGATCCTGGTCACCAGCTGCAGCGCATCCGCATAATCCTTCGCAATTCCGATCACTTTGAGGGGATATTCTTCATAATAATGCTGTACCATCTGTCTGGCATCAAAAAACTCCAGTTGATCCTGGCTATTATGTGCAAAGGTCAGCACATACACGTTGGCCCACATTGGTTTGCAGAGCAGATCATGTTTAATTTTTCCCAGTTTCTTCTCCTCTATCCCGTCGCCGAGATATAATCGGGAGGAAAACAGTAGTCTGCTTCTCATAACGATTCGCTCCGATAATCATTTTCTCAAAAGAACGCTTATTTTAGTATACCATATATCTTTTTTAAAAACAATTTTTTGTTTGTAATCCTGTTTTTAATTGACATATTTTGAGAATATATTATACTTAAATTATAAATTATTTATAAATTCTGGAGGAGGACACCGGCTTTGAAACTGATCGCGACAGATGATTTACAGCCTGGAATGGTTTTGGGTGAAAATGTAGTCTCACACGGCAATTTGTTTTGTCCGGCCGGCACGGAACTCTCTCCTTTTTTGATCAAAGAATTTAAACGGTGTTCCGTTCTTCGCGCCGCGATCATGGAAGAAATGGATTATGCCAAAACACATTTTGAAAAAATACGTTTTGACGAATCTTTTCTACGATTTGAAACGGTCTATAATACGGTGCTCATGAATTATAAATCCGTTATGCTCTCCTATCTTCAGACCGGAGTCCAGGTTCCGGATCAGGTTCTTTTCGGCTTTTACGATGAAATCAACAAGACAATCCCCTCCGGTGCAAAATTGCTGGATTATTTATATAATATGATGCCTAATGAGGACGAGCTTACCTTTACCCAGTGTCTCAACGCCGCTTTGTTTGCCGGAACCGTTGCCGGATTGATCAATATGGACGAGCAGTCCAAGCGGATCCTGATCCTCTGCGGATTTTATTATGACATCGGCAAACTGCAGCTCCCCTATCAGGTATTATGGAAACGGGGCAAACTGACGCCGGAAGAATTCAATATTGTGAAAACGCATCCTATTGTGGGATATAATATGGTCTGCAGACTGAATCTGAACGAACATGTAAAAAATGCCGTGATCATGCATCATGAAAGATTGGACGGCAGCGGATATCCCTATCGGTTAGAGGGACAAAGAATTGATGTCTACGCACGGTACATCGCCATCGTGGATGCCTATATTGCCATGGCATCTCCCCGATCCTATCGCAATGCCCTGACGCCGTTACAGATCCTGGGGAATTTCGAGGGTGATCTCTCCAAGTTTGACATTGAGCTGCTCATGCCTGTCATGAAAAAGATTGCAGATGCCCAGATTGGCTCCCGCATCCAGACAAGCGACGGCAAAGTGTGGGAAGTTCTGATCATTCACAATCACAAACTGTCGCGCCCTGTTCTGATGGGTGATAAGCGGGAAGTTCTGGATCTTCTCGAACATCCGGAACTTGAGATTGTTAAAATGGTCTGATCCGATGCAGATTTTTATCAGGACGGCTTGGCCGCAAAATGATAGCTGTTCTTACGCATGGCCTGATATTCCGCATAAGCCTGTTCCAAAATCTGTTTCTCATTCACAAATTTGAGCAGATGGTATGCTTCATGATACTTATAATATCCGGAATCCGTAAAAAACTCCTCTCTCTGCGGTTTGCTGTAATAGCTGTCTGAAGACATCAGATACCAATGTACTTCCTTTTCCACCGTATCTTCCGGCACTACAAAAGAATACTGGCTTTTTCCGATATATTTGATGATCGAGGCCTTTACATCCGTTTCCTCTTTTACTTCCCTAAGCGCCGTCTCTTCATGCGTTTCCCCTTCTTCTACCGTCCCTTTGGGCAAAACCCAGCCGTCATATTTATTCTTATAGTTTTTATACAAGAGCAGAATCTTTCCACGAAAAATAACAACTCCTCCACAACTGACCGCTTCGATCATTGTGCAACCTCCTGTGTATTTGTTTTTTCTCTGAAATACGCGTCAAAAATCCTTCGCGCGATCGGCACTGCGTAATCACCGCCGGAACCCGCGCCCTCAACAATGATGGTAACGCACACTTCCGGATCTTCAACCGGTGCAAATCCCGTAAACCATGCATGACTGTCACCCTTAACATTATTGTATTCTGCCGATCCCGTCTTACCGGCTGCAGTGTATGCCTGATCCTTTAATTTGGTCGCCGTACCTTTTTCCACCACGGCAGACATCAGCTGCGTGATCATGGCAGCTTCCTCCTCCGACATCAAAGTTCCGTATGTGGTTGGCTTAAAACTTTTGACTATGGTTCCGGCATCATTTTCAATCCTGTCGATCACGTACGGTTTCATCAGTTTCCCGCCGTTTGCCACCGCGCAGGTGATCATATTCAGATGGATCGGCGTAATCTGGGTCTTGCCCTGTCCGATCGCAGTCTGAACCATGTCTTCATCATCCATATCGGCAGAGACCACAGTATTACTCTGCGCATAGAGCATGGAAAGCGGCAGCTCTTTGTTAAACAATAGTTTCTCCAGCGTTTTCTGAAATTCTCCCCGATCCAGCCGCATACCAATATTTGCAAACGATGCATTGCAGGATTTGGCAAATGAATTCTCAAAGTCCACATATCCGTGATTGGTTCCGTGATAACAGTTGATCTTGCTCGTTCCGTAGCGGAACGCTCCGTTGCACTGATAGCCGTATTTTTTCCAGGAATCCGTGTTTTCCCTGTAATATTCCAAAGCCGTTACAATCTTAAAGGTCGATCCCGGAGGATATAATCCCTGCGTTGCGCGGTTCAACAGCACGGAACTGTTGCTGTCCGTGATCAGGTCGTCCCACATGGCGGCAATCTTATTCGGGTCAAAATCGGGATGGGAAACCATCGCCAGAATCTTTCCGGTGGAAACCTCCGTCACAACGACTGCCCCCTTGTAAATGCTGAGCTGTTCATCTGCCACCTGCTGGATCTGAACGTCCAGTGTCGTATAGACATTATCGCCGGGATTTTTTAACCCTGCCATATCATTCGCAACCTTATTGTTGATAGACGTATTGGTGTTGATCAGATAATAATTGGCCTGTGCTTCTACGCCCATCCGCCCCTGCGTCGAATATCCCACCACATGGGCAAACAGATTGGAAAACGGATATACCCGGGTCTCATTCTGGTCTTCATCCATGACCGTCTGCGCCAAGACTTCTCCGTCGCGGGAATAGATCGTACCGCGGTAATTTCTGGACAGCAGAATTTCCTGACGGGAATTATAGCTGTTGTTGATCATGTCCTGTTCACTGGTGGCAACAAAATGAACCAGATAAGCGGACATAACGAGAAACAAAGCCGTAAACATCACCATCGTCAGTACGATCTCCGAGAAATTCTTCACTCTTATTCTTTTTTTCTTGTTCGAGTTATTTCTTTCCGGTTTTTCCACTGTGTACTGCTCCTTCCTGCCCCGAATGCGGTACATTATGCTTTGTTTTTTCCTGCTGCAGGCGCATAAAGATACCCTGGATTACAAAGAACATGATCATCGTGGACATAACGGAACTTCCGCCGTAACTGATGAACGGAAGCGTCACGCCGGTCAGCGGAATAAACTTGATTCCGCCTCCTACGGTCAAAAAGATCTGAAAAATATACATAGCTCCAATTCCATATACCAACAGCTGATAGAATCTATCGTAAATTCTCAGCGAGATCAGCATGATCACCAGGAAACAATTGATACAGATCAGGATCAGGCAGATTCCAAAGATCACACCCAGCTCTTCACAGATAGAGGAAAAGATAAAATCCGCCGAGACATAGGGGATCACCGTAGGATTCCCCTTCAGCAGCCCCATACCGAACCAGCTTCCGCTTCCCACCGCAAACAGAGACTGGGTGATATGATAACCCTGATTATCAATATAACTCCAGGGATCCCGCCAGGCCAGCACACGGATCCTTACATGGGCAAACAGCTTATAGGCCAGCACCGCAGCCGCACTTCCTCCCACCGCGCCGGCGAACAGATACAGATAGTTTTTGGTCGCCACAAATACGACCAATACATAAGCCACAAAGAAGATCAAGGCACTTCCCAGATCCGTTGACAGCACCAATATGATCACGTGGATTCCGGCCAACACCGCAGTGATCGCCACCCGCAAAAAAGAGGTATCCTCCCAGAGCGCCCCTGCCAGGAAAAACAAGAACAGGATCTTGACAAACTCCGAAGGCTGGAAAGTCACCCCCGCAATCTCCATGGAAATATTGGCTCCGTGTGTCACATTGCCGATGATCAGCACGGCGCTCAGACATCCAATGCCTATCGCGGCGTACAACCAGGTAATCTTCTTCAGGAAGCGGACTTTGGTAAACAGATACGGCAACAGCAGGCAGATGATCAAAGAGATCAGCACACTGACATACTGCCGGATCGCCTTTGTATAAGACAGTCTGGACACCATCATCAGGCCGATTCCCAGGAGCATACTCATATTATTTAACAGCTGCCTGTTACAATCTTCATAAATGGCAGGCACAAGTGTCACAACGATCAGCAGAAAGATCTCCACAAAACCAAACAGGAAAAAATACTGCAACTCATCGCTGAGCACGACCAGATTCGCAAAACAAAATACCTGCATCAAAAGCATGATCAGATTCTGCACAATATAAACCGGACGTTTCCTGTTCTCCGCAGCATGCGGAAGGGCATAGAAACAGCTCAGCGTATAGAATACCATGAGTGCACATATAAAATATTTGGATAATTCAACAATGTATTCTTTCATCCGTTATTCTGCTCCCCGCTTTTCATGACCGCCCGTAAATTCAGCGTAAGGTCTGTTCCCTGCACATCCCGTCATAAAATATCGCAGTACGCGCATAGTCTGCGCTTTATCCTCCAACGTAAAATCAACCCTGAAATCTACCGTACCCTGCCATTTCAAAAGTTCTCCGTGAAGAGATAACGGCAGACAATTGTAGATAATATTTATACAATGAGTACAATTCCTCACTACCGGAAATTTCTTTCTATACCGATCTGTCAAATAAGCGGTACCTTCCTCCGGACTCTTCCGGCACCCGTTCAGCGTCCGGAAGACACAGTTTGCGGTATGCATCAACGGAATATATCCGTATACGATCTTTTCCGCATTTGCTTCTCCGGCCTGTTCCAACAGTCTGTGCTGATCTGCAGCCTTCAGCTCATAAGGCAGACAAAATCCGTCCGCAGGCACAGCCTCCAGGCTGTCTGCATTCCATGTATAGAAACCTGCATCGGTGCAAATTTGAAATCTTTCATCCGCCGGCTGCATCTGCGCGTTCAAATACCCCATTCCGTCCATCGAACGCACCAAAAAACCTTTGATCATATTTTGCTGCAATGCAATCTCCGAAAGCGCCTTTAAATAATCCGCATCTCTCTGACGAATGATCTGGGGCAGTGCGATCATCAGTTCACAATTTGACTGCCGACTCAGGAATGCTTCCAACCTGGCTCGCAGTTCCCTCTGGGTATCTTCCGTGTAGATCCGACATGCAAGATCCCCCTCCAGATAAATACGTCCAACAGGATAATGCAACTCTGCATCAGATGAATTTTCCGGAGTATTTTCCGAATCCAGCACATCCAACACTCCGGCCAACTGTTCCGGTGAATGTACCAGGACATGCAGCATACTCTGACCTGTTTTTCTGTTCTTCCTTTTCAGGGAACCGGAATCATTCCTCCGGTCCGTCTGTTCAGACTCCGTTTTTCTTCCGACACAAAGTCCGTGCCGGGCAATTAACCGGTCCTCCATTTGACGAACCGCGATCCGGCGCAATTCATTCAATGCTTTCAGTGAATAAAAACAATCCGGATCAAGTGATATATCCATTTTGCTTACGGTAAATACCGTATCGCCCAGCTTTCCCAACTGCTTTTGTATATTTTCTTTCGTAATGGGCATTTTCTGTGCGGGAGCCACCTGATCCCCGGTCACCGTGAGCTGTAGATCATCTCTTTCCGCATTTACGGTACAGGTCAATCTGGCAGGCTTACCTGTCTGAAACTCCGCCTGTACCATGACCGGGATTTTCTTTGCATGCTCAATATATTCAGCCCGGATCGCAGCATTCAGACTCTCATTTGTAATGCCGTATGACGGATTATGTAAAGTCACCATATCGGCGTCGTTATGCCGATAATAATAACCATCCTGACGCTCACTTCGGATATATAATTCGCTTAATTTCCGAAGATCTTCTCCGGAAACCGTACAATCCTCTCCCAGATAATACCGGTCTATGTATTTGCGATAGATTGCGGTTACGCCCGCCGCATACTCCGGCTTTTTCATACGACCTTCAATCTTAAAAGAATCGATTCCAGCATGGATCAGATCCGAAATGTGTTCGATCGTACACATGTCTTTTAAACTCAACGGATAACACTCCGCAGAAGTTTTCCCGTCAATCTCAACAGCATACGGCAGTCGGCAGGGTTGTGCACACTTGCCGCGGTTCCCGCTCCTGCCCCCCAGAATACTGCTGAACAGGCACTGTCCGGAGTAGCAATAACACATGGCGCCATGAATGAAACATTCAATTTCCAGACCCGTTTCGGATTTCAGGAGTTTAATCTCCTCCAGGCTTAATTCCCTGGCCGGCACGATCCTGTTCGCCCCCATCTGCTTTAACAGTTTTCCACCGTACCCGGAAGTCAATGTCATTTGGGTACTGACATGAAGTTCAAGATTCGGAAAATACTCTCTGATATAGCAAAACACGCCGATATCCTGTATGATCACACCGTCTAACCCCGCCTCATAAAACGGAGTCAGAAAGGGGTGAAGCTCCGCAAATTCCGATTCCTTGACCAAAGTATTGACTGTCAGATAAACCTTGCGCCCCCATATATGGGCATATCTGATACACGCAACCAATTCTTCCGTGGTAAAATTATCCGCATAAGCTCTGGCGCCAAACCGATCCCCCGCCAGATAAACCGCATCGGCTCCTGCGTGGATCGCGCCATAAAAGCCTTCCGGATTCCCGGCCGGTGCCAAAAGCTCCACTTTTTTTCGTGTCGTTTCAATCCTGTTCCTATCCATATTTCAAATATAATACATCTCAAAAAATGTAAGGCTGCCCTTTACGGACAGCCCGCAATCTTATTTTCTTGTATTCAGTTCCGCTTCCAAGCGAACAATCTTCTTGGAATCTTCATCACTGGCGTTCCGCAGCTCTTTCACCTTATTCTCAGCGGTTTCCAATTTGATCTGTGCCGAGATCAGCTCATGCTTCAAAGTATACAATTCTTTCTCTTTATTCTGAAGCTCTTCTTCCAATACGCTGATCTGCTTTTTCGCCTTGAAAAAATCGTCCGCAATATTCAGCTGAAGGAGAACATTCTGCATTTCCACCGGCTGACGGGTAAAACTGTCCATCTTATTATACTCGTTGATCTTATTGTTGATATAAGACGCTACCCGCTGCAGGTACTCTTCACTTTCATTTCCGCTTAAAGTGAACACCTTGCCACCGATCAGTACCTCTGCATCTGTTTTTGCCGACATAACTGCACCTCTTTGGCTTTCTCATGTACAGGTATCTCTCCCGGACATGAAACAATCGTTTTCTGATGATAGATTCAAAACTACAATATGTGTCATCTGGCGACAACATACATACAACATCTATTATATATCAGATTATAGGTACAGGCAATACTTTTCTGAAATTTACAAAATTTAATTTATAGCTCAATTCATATGCGGTTTGTTCGATTGGTCCGGTTATGCCAAAGGTCCCAAATGTCGATAAGCAGTTTCTGTCACCACCCGTCCTCTGGGCGTCCGGTTGATCAGCCCTGTCTTGATCAGATACGGTTCATATACATCCTCAATGGTACCCGCGTCTTCTCCGATGGCCGCTGCCAGTGTATCCAGTCCCACCGGCCCGCCGTCAAATTTGCGGATCATGGTGAGCAGCATATTCCGGTCAATATGATCCAATCCAAGCTTGTCCACATCCATCAGATCCAGCGCAGTATGCGCCACATCCTCCGTGATGATACCGTCGTATTTTACCTGGGCGAAATCCCGCACGCGCTTCAGAATTCGGTTCGCCAGTCTGGGCGTGCCACGGCTGCGCCTTGCCATCTCCAGAGCACCGGCAGGCTCAATCTCCACATTCAGCACCCTGGCGGAATGCATGATGATCTGCTGCAATTCCGGAATTTCATAAAATTCCAGGTGATGGATCATCCCAAACCGATCCCGCAGCGGTGCCGTGAGCAGACCGGCTCTGGTGGTGGCTCCCACCAGCGTAAATTTGGGTAGATCCAAACGCACGGACCTCGCAGAGGACCCCTTTCCAATCATGATGTCAATGCAATAATCCTCCATAGCCGGATACAGCACTTCCTCCACCTGCCTGTTCAGGCGGTGGATCTCATCCACAAAGAGCAGATCTCCCTCCTCCAGATTGTTTAGGATTGCCGCCATTTCCCCGGGTTTCTCAATGGCAGGACCGCTGGTGATCTTGATATGTACGCCCATCTCATTGGCGATGATCCCTGCAAGGGTGGTCTTGCCCAGCCCGGGCGGACCATAAAACAGCACATGATCCAACGCATCTCCCCTCTGCTTGGCAGCCTCAATATAGACTTTTAACGTCTCTTTGATCTTCGCCTGCCCGATATAGTCCTTTAAAGTCTGAGGACGCAGGGAGCCCTCGATCTTGATATCCTCTTCCGTCAGATTGGTTTCTATTGTTCGCTTCTGCATGATCGCTTCCTATTCTTCAAAACATTTTTGTATCTTCTTTTACAATTTATTAAAACATTCTCTTTAATGCTGCCTTCAAAATAGCGCCGGAATCCATATTCTCAATATCCGGAATGGAATTGACCGCCTTGATGCTCTCGGTCTGCCCGTAGCCCAGTGCCACCAGGGCCTCCACCGCCTCTTTCTTCTGCGGTGTGTCCGCAAGAGGATTGCCTGCACCTGCAGCCGTCTCCGCAATCTCCCTGCCGATCAATGCATCATCTATTTGAATCTTGTCCTTCAGATCCAGGATCA
>DFDT01000085.1 GCA_002368865.1 Lachnospiraceae bacterium UBA3821
ATGCCTGTCCGCATGATGAATCTGGAGGCAATGGGATATCATAGGCAGTGGAGAAAGGCAGCCGGTGCGCATGCAAAAAATAAGGATCTGGAGGGTGCGGAATATCTGTCCGGTTTCGCCAAAGAAGAAAAATTGAAACCAATGCTTCCGATTGTTTTATATTTTGGAAAGGAAGTATGGGACGGTCCGAAAAACTTAAAAGACATGATTGATCTGGACGGTTATCCGCGGGAAATCTGTGCTCTTTTGACGGATTATTCGTTGCATTTGATCGAGGTGCGGCGGTATGAGGAGTATGAAAATTTCCACACAGATCTGAGGGAAGTGTTCGGCTTCCTGCAAAGGGCGGAGGACAAAGAAAAACTTCGTGAATATTTGCGGGATAACGAGCAGGCATTTGAAAATTTAAGTACAGATGCATATGATATGATCAGTATCATGGGACACTCACGGGAACTACAGGAAATCAGAGAAAAATATCACGAAGAGAAAGGTGGGAAAAGCAATATGTGTCAGGCTATTAAGGACATGATAGAGGACGGAAGACAGGAAGGCGTGCAGATCGGAAATCAGGAAGGACGCATACAGGAATATATTGATATCAGAAGAGAAGACAATTACTCGGACGACACTATCCGGGCAGGCATCATAGTGCGGTTTCATTTGTCGGAGGAGGCGGCAGATCAATACATGAATTATAAGGCCTTATAGTTATGGGATAATGGACAAATTGGTAGGACAATATGCTGATAATACAGAGGTGAACCGGTAGGTAGCCTCTGTATTTTTTTGCTTTAGTCAACATTATTACTTGAATTATATCAAAATTAGTCAACTTTTATGGTGAGTTTCTCTATAGCATATGATGTACTATAATGTTTACAAGCAAAAAAAATTCGGAGACTAGATCATTCAGAAGGAGGTAGAGTATGCCTAGATTTTGCAAATATTGCGGCACGGAGCTTATGGAAGAAGCAAGCTTCTGTACGGAATGCGGCAGACCGGTAATACAGAAGCTGCAGCCGTCGCAAGGCGTAGGACAACAGGTTCAGCAGCCGGCACAGTCCCGGCAGGAAAGTCCGGCGGCGGAGGTAAAGCCTGCCGAGACCAAGCAGGAGGAAACGCAGTCTGCTGACGTTGTGAAGCAGGCTGCGGCAACGCAGGCAAAGGCGGCGGCAGCCAAGGCAAAAGAACAGGTGAAAACACAGGCGAAGGAACAGGCCGGTTCAAAGGTCAAGGAAGTCATCTCTGCCGTTACATCAATGGATGCCTCCGAAACAGCGGGAGAGGTGACTGCGGGAGTGTTCGGTGGAGAAGCGGGAGCGCTTGCTGAGAAGGCGAAAGAGGCGGCTGCGATCGCGTCACCATTCGTGGCTGTGCTGCGCGGAGCATGGGGATTTTTAAAGGGAATCCCCAGAACCTTTATGAACAAAAAGTCCATGATCTTTGCAATCATTATGGTGGTGATCTATCTTGTATTGTATCTACTGAACCGTTTTGGAGTCAAACTCTCTGCCGCGAAGGTTTTTTCTTATCTGACACTGGCAGAGAGCGGAAGCAAACGGGGTGTTGTGGGAGAAGTGGCGGGACTGATCGGGAAGGGAACTGTTGCGGCAGCTTTATATTCTCTTATTAACGGCAAGATCAAGAGCGCCTGGGATGGGATTCGATCTCTGTTTGGGAAAGGTGTATATGACAGCAAGTCCGATGTGCGGACGCTTCTGTTGGGAATGGGTTTTGCTTACCTGATGTACAGCTTTTTTACATGGAAAGCGCCGGTGGCTCTTTCTATGGCCGGTGTGGCGGGAATTCTGTTGTCTCTGGAGACATTGGGAAGCCGGGAAGGGTATCTGTTTTCCATCGCGCAGGCGTTGACTGCCGTAAAGAAGGATAAGGTGCGTAAGGAGCGCAGCGGGCTTTTGAAGGGGCTGCTGTCCGGTACGGTTTTCGGCTTTACTCTTGTGACGGCATGCGCTGTAGGGCTTGGGAAGGTCGGCGTTGCGTCGAAGATCACGGCATGGATATTGTTTGGTCTCGGCGTTGCGTTTGTGGTCGGCGGAATAGTGGCTGCTGTATTCGGGAAGAAGAAAAAAGGAGGTGCTGTAGCGTGAGAAAATTCATAGCATTTCTTGTATCAACTTTGTTGATCATTTGTAATCTGTTTATGTTTGCTGTGCCGGCACATGCAGCAACGGAAGAGAAAACGGGTTATTGGCTTTTTACCGGTGTAACAACAGAAGATACCTTGGATGATTTTTATGTTTCTTCTGAAAGTATAAAGGCGACCTGTGATGCCAAACCCGGAAAATTTAAGCTTGTCCAGGAATATAAGAAAGCCGAGTATGATATCCCCAAGGGGGCAAAGTGTACAGTCACGGGAACAAACGAGGCGCCGGCCTCCAGGTATGATAAAGGGGATACGGTAAAGATTCATGCGGAACTGAAGTATAAGGATAATAAAAAGGGTGGTTATTTTAATTCTTCTTACGGTATTTCTGTTTATGCGAAATATGGAAACGGTGGAGGTACCTATTTGGATATTTCCGATGATTCCAGCAGTTTATGGTTAGAGAAAGATGAGGGAACAAACGTATCCGGGGATTTCACCGGTGAACTCTGCGACGGTAAGAATGAAAATGATGAAATGCAGATTGTCGTTGAATACAGTGCGGCAAAGACAATTTATTCCTATCGCTGGGTGGATACTACGCCAATCAGGGAGTATCGGTGGGAACTGAAGGAGACCAAAACGGAAGGAACTCTTGTAAGGATTTCGGGATGGAACCAGTATGCAAGCTGGGACAGGGAAAGCGACAGTATCGAAAATTTGAATCTTGAAGGTGCTAAAACCTTAGAGGAATTTACTGTGGCACCGGGTACTTTTACATCGAAATATACTGCACTTGAAAATTTATATACAACCACATTGGGAATGCTTATGACGCAACAGGGATTCACTGCGACATGGACTGCAACCAATACGGCGCCAAAAGAGATGTATTATGTAGATGATGTCGCAACCATGACATTAACCGCGACCGGTGTATATACAACGACAGAGGGGGAGTTTGAAGACAATTCCTGGGATCGGAATACCAGTATATTTGCGTATGTTCGATACAGAGACGGTGCTTCCACCGATGCATTAAGAGATTCCGATAAGCGGGGTGATTTTTTGAAAAGTGACGGTGAGGGAACGGTGGCATCCACTAAAGAACAACCGTCACAAAGCGCGGAAGTGACCTATAAGGTTGAAGCACCGAAATATGAGGCAAGAGAGGGCGAGAAGAACTGGCTGGTGTTTACTGTCAAGAGTGAAGGCATGCGAGTGGATTATTTTTATGAATGGGTAAATTACAATACCACCTATCCGGACAGTGGCGCAGGCGAAGGTACTACTAACATTCATGACAGTAAATTTGATAACAGTGATGATGATCCTGATGATAAGACAGATTATGTTATTGATAAACCCGCCGAGAAAACACCCGGCGAGGACGACGGCACTTTCATTCCGTCCGATATCTTCAAGAAGATTCCTATAGTTCCGGGGGCGGTTGCCGTGATCGGCGCAGTGGGAGCTGCGAGTGGAGATCCGGATTCGGAAAAGAAGAAAAAAGCAAAAGTTAAGCCGTCCTACAAGATGTACATCAACAAGAATTTCGGAAATACCTTAAGCAAGGGTGCCAAGGATCAGCCTGTCTATGCCAGGATCGTGGAGGTAAAGCTTTCCGGCGAGGAAGTGGACCGGAAGGACATGACATCAAAGATTCAGGTGTTTTCCGGGGACGGCAGCCTGATCGTGACAGATGGCGGTATGACCTCCAACGGATATAAGGCGGCGTATGCTTCCGTGCCTGTGGGAGCGGAGAACGGGAAGGGGCAGGTGTCGTTCCGGTTTGAGGCGGAGGAAGGAAGCTTTACCCAGAATGTGATCTTTGACATTATTGTGCCTGCCATTAAATTTTTCCAGGATAATCTCACCCTGCCCGCTGTGGTGATGGATAAGCCGAAATATCTGCCCTTTGTGGTGGAAGGCATGGGAGAAGAATATGAGGTGGAGCTGGAGATCAGCGGCGAAGACTATGAGGTGGAAGTAGCGCTAAACGATGATCCGGAGGCGAAACATGCTTTCTTTGCAGGGATTATAGAAGTCAATAAAGATCCAGCGCCTGCCGGAATCTATACGGAATCCTGGCTGAAGGTAAAAGCAAAGAACAGTGAACAGACTGTGGAGGGTGAGCTTAAGGTGATCCGTATGCACCTCGGACTGTTTGTCAGTGCGAACGCCATCAACTGCTACCGCATGGTGAAGAAGGAGGCTTCCGGAAAGACTTGTAAGGAACTGCGGAAAGAAGATTATGAGGCGGCGCTCACAGAGTTTAGGGCATATCTGCTGGTATCGGATGAGAAGACTTATGAAGTGAGTCAGCTTGCGGCATTCCCGACCATGAAGATCACGCCTTTGGATGATGAGAAGGATCCGAAGGTGAAGGAGGCACTGGATGCCATGAAGATCGAAATGGGCTTTGTCAAGGTGGAAGATGAATTTTCGGTGTTTGCTTTCCGATGCTCCAACGGATTTTTGGATTCGCCAACAAGATACAAGGTGAAGCTTTCCATGTCTCAGGACTATACCTATGTGAAGGGAGAAGGCGAAGATGCAAAGGAAGTAACGGTTACTTATACCTGCGACAAGGAGGTTCTGCTTAGGAGCCAGCCGGTGAGAAATCTGACAAAGATGGAGGATATGACTACATTCCATAAGAACGATCAGACCATAGGTGACCGTCTGACTTATATCCGGATGATGATCTGGGAGAACAACTGGTACGATCATCTCTTCCCGGTGATCAACATGATCGACCGTATGGAGGATGGCTTCAGCGTGAATTATGGCTGGGATCCTTATCAGGTTTGGAAGGTAAATGATGTCTTTGAGCGTTTTGAGAGAGGCGAGTTATTGGGTGCCAACGCGGAGCCGGTGACTTATGGGATCGCGGATGATCTGGAGGCGCTTGCGGCCGGAACCAGAAGCTGGGACGGCTGGCAGGGTATTGTGTTGCGCATGAGTCTGGCCTATATGACAGGTGGGGCGTCAGAGGCGGTATTACTGGTATTGGATGTAAACCGTGCGGCTATGGATTATCGCAAGCAAACCGGGGGAAAGGGAACAGCGTTCGGCTATTTCAAAGCGGGCATTATGCCGGTGGTGATGGCGGCCGGATTTAAGTTTGCCCCGGCCATCGGACGGAATATCGGGAAAGGCGCGAAATATCTGGCGCCGAAGCAGTCTGCACAGCTTGCAGCTAAGGCAAAGCAGTTGGCGCAGATCGCGGTGGAGACCGGACAGGAGGCCAAGAAGCTGGTGGGCGGCATGATCCCCAACGGTGCAAAGAGTGTATCCGGCAAGGTGATGAATGCGGTGACGGAATTCGTGGAGAAGGTGGATAAATATGATCCCCGCATTTCTCTGAGTAAGGCGGATCTGGCAGCGAAAACGATTACGGCAGGAACCAGTCAGGCCAGAGCGGAAGCGGATTCCCTGATCAAACAGGCGCAGAACGCGCAAAAGACATTGGATGAAAAGATTCTGGATGCGGCGGGCAAGGCAGCGAACAACGAAGGAAGGGTACTGTACAATGATGTGGTCGCGGCAAAGAAGGCGCTGCAGGCAGCACCCACAGACACGAAGCTGATTCAGAAGTATAATCAGAGTCTTGTAAAATTCAAGGCCAGTCATGCGGCAATCGAATACGGCAACTCTGTCAGCCCCGGAAAGGATCTGGCCATCAGAGGCGCGATCAATGCGGATCTGGAGAGTAATCTGAACTCGAAACTGGTTGGAAAAATGCAGACAAAGCTGTCGGTGAAGTATGAGCTGGATCCCCAGAATGTGAAGTTCGACCGGGCTACTGCCAATAAGTCCGCAGGTGTTAAATTCGGGCGGGATCTGGATCTCACCGGCAAAAACTGCACCATGAATGAGAATCCCAAATATTTCAGTCAGGCTACGATGGATGAATGCCTGGAGACGAGTACCAGAGAGGTAATCGCGGAACAGTGCGGCGAGGAATTTGCGGAGCAGTTTGCAAAGGAAGGGCAGTTTGCGAGGAAGATGGATTATACTGCCTGCACACCCCAGCATGCCGATTATTTCAAGGGCGGTCTGGACACGGTGAAGGTGGTGACGGATCTGGAGCATATGGGTGAGTCTTTAGGAAAGAATACCGCCAAAAGTGCCGGGCAGACATTGAAATACAAAGGCCTGCATCCATACAAAGAGGGTCTGGCTCTGGAGCAGGCTACACTGAAGGGAATGTCTGACGCTGAAAAGCTTGCGCTTTTACAGGAATTGGAAACGGCTACATCGGGAGAAGCCAAAGCTCTTGCAAACCTGGATCTGTCTCCAAAGGCGAAACAGATGCTGGAAGCTTACGGGCTGATGGAGGAAGGTATTTATCAGCCGGCAAAGTATGGAGATAAGATCATCAGCAAGGACTGGCTCATGCTGAAGAACGGGCATCCGGAAACGCTTTCCTCCAACGACTATCTCTTTAACCGTTTAGGCGAGCGCGCTACCGGGCTTGGGAGAGCCAATGACGCAATCCGCGGTCTGGATCAGACAGGGACCAGAATCAGCATTACGGACACCAGAAAAGTGTTGCAGATGCGCGGCACCAGCGTGGAAGAAATGATCGAGAATATGGGAAATAATTTATAAACTTGCCGGTATCTCACAGGATGCGGCAATTTCCGACGCAATGTCGAATGTGAAGAACGCATGGGATCTTGCCATGGCGGTGAAGTCAGACAGCCAGAAAGGTAAAAAGGATAACGGATGAAGGAAAAATTAAAGTATCTTACGGATATTTTAGGAGCAACCGACATTGAGATCGCGAAGCGGGCCGGTCTGCCCAAGGAGACCATGAGCAGACTGCGTTCCGGCGCCAGAGTGTTAAAAAAGAACAGCAAGCAGATCGCAAAGCTGGTTAAGGGTATCTTTGTCTATGCCGAAGATCAGAGTCTGCTTGAACGGCTGCGCGGGGCGATCGATTGCAGCGCGGTGGACGAAACAGGGATCAAGACAGCTCTGTTAGAGTGGTTTTTTGATGAGGAGGCAGTTCTGAAGCAGGAGCTTGATAAGCTGCCAAAGAAACGAAAAACCAGGCTGAAAAAAGATGTCGATTTATTGGAACCGAAAAACGCAGAGCAGGATATGGCGTCGTTTGGCAACCGCCTGAAAGCGTTGATGCAGCTTGCGGAGATTTCCAATGCGCAGCTTGCGGAACAGACAGGAACCGGAGAGAAATATATCAGCCGCCTCAGAGGAAGGGTGGAACCGCCTAAGACGGATGTGGGAATGACCAGGGAGATCACGACCTGCCTGATGAAACGGATCGGGGAGCTTGGCAGGCTGGAAGCGCTTGCGGATTTCATGGGAATTCCGATGGAGCGACTGGAGGCAGCGGACAGTGAGGCTTTTGTGTGGAATTATCTGTGCTGGAGAGGAGATTTTTCAAGCAGAGAAGCGATCCAGACATTTTTGGAACAGATCCGTGGAATTTCGCACCATACGGGGCTGAAATTGCCGGAGCCGGAGACGGTTCTGGCGGAAGCGGAGGCCGCGCGTGAGAAATCTGTGTCAGAGCAGGTTGCGTATTATCAAGGTGAGTCGGGACTGCAACAGGCAGTTTTGCGTTTCCTGGCTGACAATGGGAAGGAGGATCAGCCGGAGCTTTGGTTATATTCTGATCAGAGTATGGAATGGCTGCAGGGAGAATACGCGTTGAAATGGTTCGTTCTGATGCGGGAGTGCCTGAAAAAGGGGGCGCGTATTCGGGTCGTTCACAATATTGCCAGAGAATTGCCGGAAATGTTGAACGCCATCGGTTTCTGGATGCCGTTATATCTTTCCGGGCAGGTGGAGGCTTATTATTGCAGGAAACATCCGGGAGAACGGTTTTCCAACACGCTGTTTCTGGGAAAGAAAGCCTGCGTCAGAGGTACAGGTTATATCAGGGACGAGGCGGGATGTGTTTACGATTATCATACCGATGCGGAAAGACTGGCATTTGATCAGAGAACCTTTGAGAAGCTGCTGCAGGATTCGGAGCCCTTATTGAGTATTCAGCATTGTCCCACTCATATGTCGGGGCAGTATCAGATCTGCAATCTGAATGACATTGAAATCTGTGTCGGCAGAAAATGCGTTGTGATCAATAAGTTGTCCGAGCCGTTTGTGTCCTTTGTGGTTTTTCATGAACTCATGATCCGGGCATTTAAGGAGTATGTGGGTGAGTGGGAGTAGAACCGGGATAAAATAAAACCGCAAGCAGGATAGTGGGAGGTAGGCAGAGATGGGGAAGGTATATATCGGATACGGGGATATTTTTTGTCCGCATTGCGGAGACAGACGGGATAAAGGTGCAAAGAAGTGTTCCAGGTGCGGGAAGCTGTATTCATTGGAGGCCAGTATGAAAGGAGTTCCGGCCTATGGTGCCGCCGGGATCGGCTGGACGCCATATGCGAATGACCCGTCTCTGAAGCGGCACAGGAAGCGGGAAAAAAGGGGAATCCGTATTTCCATGCTGATCGTGTCTGTTATCATAGCCATAGTGATTTTAGTGAGCAGTCATATGAGTCTGGATGATATTGTCCATGGAGGTTTTTTACTTGTATTCGGGCCCTTGGGGATCATCTGGGTCTTCTGGCTGATCTGGTACGGTGCACAGTATGGAAAATCCAAGGACTGGGAGGGGACTGTCACCAATAAGGATATGAAGACCTATGAAAGCAAGAGGAAAGATGATGAGGGCAACTATTGGACCGAGACCACCACATATTATAATGTGTACTTTCGCGATACGAAAGGCAAGGAACATAAGCTGGTACAGAGCAGTGTAGGCGGATGGTATGAATATCTGAATGTCGGGGACAAGGTGCGGTACCACGGGAAAAATACCAGTTATTACGAAAAATATGACAAGTCCCAGTCGGAAGTGATCCCCTGCGCCGGATGCGGGAGAAGCTGTGACGCCAGGGCGAGTTATTGTTCGAATTGCGGAACCGTTCTTTTTAAGGCGGCACAGCCAGCGGTAATGCAGACGCAGCCGGCGACGCAGCCGGCGGAAATGCAGGCACAGCCGGTGGAAAGGCCAACACAGTCGGCGGGTGTGCCGGAGGATTCTGCGGTACCGTGTTTCTGCGAAAACTGCGGAACCCGGTTTACGCCGGGATCGAAGTTTTGCAAGAAGTGCGGCACAAAATTGTGAAGGATACATGAGTACATAGAGAAGGAGAACAAATCATATGAGATTTTGTACGGAATGTGGAGCACAGGTTTCCGAAGATGCGCGCTTTTGCACGTTTTGCGGAAAAGAGTTGGAGCCAATGGATGATGTGTCAGTAGATGAAACAGTACAACCCTCGCAACCGCAGCCGATACCTCAGAACCAACAGCCTGCTTCGCCGCAAAAAATACAGGCGGCTCCGCCGACAGCCATGCCCACAAGGCAATTTGCGACGGTTGCGGAGCAGAGCCAGGGAAAGGCATCAAAGCTGATGCTGCCTTTTCAGGATAAATTTATGGGGGCATATCTGTTTCTGGCGCTATTCTTTTTGAATGCCGGAAAAGATCTGTTTTGTTCGTTGAAGATGATGCGCATGCAGGATTTCCTTACGGATGCGCAGGTTGCATCGGGAGCGTTAAAGGGTATGATCTGCTTTTGTCTGTTGGCGTTAATGACAGGACTGTGCATGACTGCCGAAAAGACAAATTTTCCCAAAGCTGTGGGTAAAACCCTGATCGCAATGCTTCCTTTGGTCTTTGCTTCGGCGGTGACAATCTTTTTGGGAGATTGGGTGTCGGATTATGAACATTTAGATGTGACTGTTCTTGGCAGGAGCCTGATAGGGGCCGTTTATTTGCTGGATCTGTTCATAATTGTGGCTTTTGTCTATGGAATGGTATCGAATATTTCACTGCCGGGATGCCAGGGTGTAGTGCGCAGCATGTTGTCTGTCTTGGGAATGCCGGTGAAACTGATCGGCTGGATGGTCGGGAGCATATTTGTTTTACTGCTGCCTATCTGTAGTGTGCTGGCGGCTTCGTTTCTGAACGGAGGCGTCAGGGATTCTTTTGCTGCGAATATGGCGGGCTGGATCCTGATGGCTGTCGTGGAGACAATCCTGGTAAAAATGATATTGGGTTCCATGGCGAAAAGTGCGAAGAAAAAGAGAGAGCGGAGAATCCAAAAAGGGAAAAACGTCTCAGAGCAGATCGATGTAAAATATGCATTTCTGAATGTTGCATTAGCGGTTGTTGGCGGCGTACTTTTGCTGATCTCTCAGAAAGTGACAACACCATCTGATCTGGAACTGATTCAGAATACCATAGACGAAAAGCTGGCGGAGAGTTCGACATCTATGTTCATGGGAAGCATTACAGACGCCTATCTGACAGCAGATGAAGCACAGACGTATATATCCGCATGGGAGAAATATCTGGACGGAGAACGTTGGGAACTTTCGCGTATGACTACAAACTGGTCTGAGAATGCGATCGTGTGGAGACTTTACATTGAATTGGAGAAAAATGTGGATCAGCTCGAAACGTATGTGTTGACGAAGAATCCTTATGATCCGGATATTAACAGAGTTTTGTTGTACGGTTACAATGAATTTGTGGAAGATGAGGAATTGAGCAAAAAGCAGAAGGCATTCCGACAGGACATCGTGCAGGAGTGCATTGGGGAAGGAATTTATACTTTAAATATGCCGAATGTACCCAAAGAGGAAGACGATAAAAAAGAATTCCGGAAGATGTTGGATGAAAAATACGGTTATATCGAAGGGTGCAGAGATGCGTTAAAGGTGTTGGAAAGCGCGGGCGGATTCGGATTAAAACAGTATAATTTACTGAACCGATTGTTGAACATAGCCGATGAAAATCCGGACGTTTCGGCATTGCAGTATCTTGCCGGTGTGGCGGGAGCCAGTGCGGCCGAAGACAATGCAATTCATTATGATCAGGCTATCGGATGCCTTGAAAGATTTGTAAAGCTGGCGGAGGACGATGATGAGATCAGTGAGTCGGAATTGCAGATCAGAATGTTATCTGCGGCAAAGTTGATCTGTCAGATGAAGGGCTATGAGAAAGCGCTCGGAATTTTAGAAAAGATTGATGCCGGGGGTGATGCGGATCTCCAACAGATCATCGATCTTCAGCGCATGAACTGTTACGACCGGTCAGGAAATGCGGAGCAGTGCTATAACATTGCCGTAAAATTACTGAATCAGGGTGTGGAGGATCAGGAGGTATTCTATTTTTGCGGTGTAGGTGCAGCAAAACAGTCGGATCGTGAGAATACGATTGCTGCATTGGAGCGATATGCCGCTTATTTGCAGGGAATGGATGCCGGGGATACCCGATTCCTGTCAGCACAGGCATCATTTCATGTTTTGGCGCAGTATGCGTCCATGCATCAAAGTGACAGTTGGGTGGACTATGGTTATGATTTTTATGGAAATATGAGTGACGAGGAGAAGGATGCGTTGAGTCCGTTTGTGCATCAATATCTGGAAATGCTTAATGCCTATTACAATAGAAAAGACTATGAGAGTGCATCAAATGCGGCACAGGCATTGATCCAAATCAGAGACGATCTGGCCTATCCGTATTACATGCTTGGAATCGTGGGATATGATACGAAGGAGTATCAGGCTTCCAGAGAGGCATATGAAAAGGCTGTCGAACTCTACGAGGACAACGCCACTTTCCTGTATGGTCTGGCGTATACATGTGATGCGATGGAGGACTATGAGACGGCATATGCGGCGAGTATGCGGTGTAAACTGTTGATGCCTACAGTGAATCATGAAACAGACAGATATGGTCTGGGATACCACAATGCAAGGTTGCTGGAGCGTATTGAGGCGAAGATGAAGACGGAGGTGACGGAATGATGTGGATAAGTGTATTGATAATTGAAGCTATGATTGCGTTCTTCAGTCTCTTTTTCTTACATATGAACGGGTTCCTAAGTTTATTGGCAATCGCGGTCAGCGCAGGAACGTTGGTTTTATGGTTTTTGATCCTCAGAAAGCTTCCCAGAGCATTGCAATATTTTGTTCTGATCCTTGCTTCGTTTGCAGGCGTTTTCCTGCTGATCCGTACAGATGCTGTGTCGGCAAAGGATTCTCTGACCGATTATCGTGAGGAGATTGTCCGGCTGGATGAACAGATGATGAATGCTGTGGGTGATCAGAAAAAAATGGATCAGATCAAGAAAGAACTGGAGGCTTTGGAGGAGGAATACGGTAAGACAGACTCGACTCTGGGAATTCATGCGCTTTATTGTATGATGACAGGAGCCAGAGATGAGGCTTATGGTTATCTGGGAAGCTTTTCGGATAGATCAAGTATTTTGTATTATACACGTCTGGAACAGTATTACAGAACCGATGCTGAGCGGGACAGATTGAATGATTTATATTATATGTACGATATGATGGTTCAGGATCATCCGGAATGGGATTACGCACAGCGCATGGCGGGTGTGACACAGTTTGAGAAGAAGAATTACAAAGGAGCCGATTATTTTCTGACCGCGGCACTGGAGCTGAATGAAAATGATTTTGTGTCCCTGTATTATCTGGGGGCCTCCGCGTATGAACAGGGGAATTTTGAAGAAAGCAGGGCATGTTTTGCGGAAGCGGTGGAAAAGGGAGCGACCGGTGAACTGCTCTCCTGGATTGCATGGTATGAGGAAAGGATGGGTGAAAAATGAGACAAATGAGATGGTATTTGAAACGATTTTGTGCAGTGCTGCTTGTCTTTTCCGTAATGGTCACTGCAATACCGATGCAGTCCAGTGCTTGGAACGGTGAATATAATGAGATTTCGGAGGGAACGGTTGCGCTACAGCCGCCGGCTTCCGCGATCGATCTGAATCAGGCGTATACAGGTGAGCCGTCCGAATTAGAGAAAATATGGAAAGAGTATATTGATAATCCTTATGTGTTGGGACTTTCGGATTATGGCGCCGGATTGGGGAAAGACAGCGCAAAAGCAGCAGAAGTGATCGGGGAAAGTTCCCTGAAGAGCTTTATCAAGTATTTTCCCAAGGCAAAGAAGCTGGATACCTGGTTTAATTTTCCTTTGTTGGCGCAGAAGTATCCGAACATGATGAAGGATGTGATCCGAAAGTACGGCGGAAAGGTCATAAAGCCCCTTGCTGCCGGGCTCAGTGTGATCCTGAATTTCAAAACGTTAGCGGAAGATACCGTTTATTTATTGGATCCAAGGGTAAAGTTTAAGGGTAGAACTACTCTTGGTAAGATTACGGATGGTGTGGTGGTGGTTGCCGAAGGCGGATTGGCAGGATACGGTATCGCAGTTGCAGTAGGTGTTGTGTCCGGACCGGCAGGCTGGACGGCGCTTGGAGTGGCCGGCGGCGCAATTATACTGGGCGTCGCAAAGGAAAAGGGCTGGCTTTCCAGCGCGGCAGATTGGGTGTCGGATACAATTGGTGCAGGAGTTGATGCTGTTGGCAACGGAATAAAAGCAGCCTGGGACTGGTGGAATTCCGGTTCCGGAACAGACAGATCTGCCAGTTGCGCCACCGGGGATAAGCAGGATAGCAGGAAACCCAATATTTATATTTATCCGGAGACACCGACGGAAGTTACGGTGGAATTTGAGTGGCCTGTTCTTCTTGAGAGTTCGATTCCTGATTACACAGGTAAATGGCAAGTGACGGCGCAGGAAGACGGTACTTTGATCACATCGGAAGGCGAGAGGTATGGTTATCTGTTCTATGAGTCCGAGACACCGGGTAAATATTTCCAGATGGATGAAGGCTGGCTGATCGGTGCGGACACCAGGGAGGAGCAATACCGTGCGATTTTGTCGGAATATGGGTTTAACGAAACGGAGACACAGGATTTTGCGGATTATTGGGTGGATAAACTGTCTGAGAATATAGATTATGTGATGTATCCGCAGATGACAGAAATGGTGGACGAAGCTATGCCGGTGAAGATTACGCCGCAGCCGGATCATGTTACGCGTATCTGGTTTGTCTACCAGCCCTACAATGGACAGGAGTTTGCCGAAGCGGAGGCAGAGCCGTTTACAAGAGAAGGGTACACCGTTGTGGAATGGGGCGGGATTGTGCTTGTAAACTAAACTGACCTTTTGCGGAAATGGCACCCCGCTGAAGGGTATGAAAGAGTGTGCACACAAACACGTGAAAGGATGGGGAATGACATATGTATTGTGAAAAATGCGGACAGGAGTTATCAGAGCGCAGTGTCTTTTGCAAAAATTGCGGCGCAAAGGTTGCAGGAGCTTCTGCGCAGCAGATGATTGGACGGCAGGCAGAACAAAACCATATGGAATCGAACCCAAATCTGCCGGAAGGTATCATGCTTGATGAGAAGGGCAATTATCGCTGGACGTATCGGCTGGATATGATAAAGGCACCTGTGCTGCGCAATATGTTGATGAAGATCATGTTTTTTTCCTGCCTGGGCGTGGGTGTTTTTCTGGCGGTCATACAGTTGATAGCCGGTGCGGATCTTGAGGAGATGGCAACAAGCTTTTGCATTATTGTTTTTGGCATAGGCGGTGGACTCTCCCTGCTCACATTTATCATGTACTATATTGTCATTCCGATACACGGCTCCATTTACACGGTGGATCATGTCATGAATGAAAAAGGCATAGAGCACATTCAGTCTCCGGAGGAAAATGAAAGAAGCGAAAAAATGAAAAAATTAGTTTTGATCCTGAATCTGCTCAACCCGGATCCCGCTATGATGGGGATGACCATGGCGGCAAAGGAACATCTTGTGTCGGAATACAAGGATGTCAAAAAGGTTGTTGCCGCGCGGAGATATAACCTCATTAAAGTGAACAATACACTCCAGCACAATCATATTTATGCCTATCCGCACCAGTATGAGTTTGTGTGGAACTACGTTGTGTCACACTGCCCGAAGGCAAAGACCAGGTAAATGGGAGAGATTATGATTTGTAAATTGATTGCCTCGATTTGGGGCTTGCACAAATTTACTTTTGGCGACTGCGGGATGCGAGAGCAGAGGGATTGCAGCAAGGTCTGCAGCAAGGCCTGCGGCAGGCGATGGTCATAAGTGTTGATAATGCCATGAAAAATTTTCATGTGGATTTTGAGACTGCCTGTAAAGGACTGGGAATTACGGCTGAGGAATATCGGGCAGCGAAGGAAACGATGAAAGACTAGGCAGGTGGCGAATAGTATATTGCAGATATTTTGGATCAGCAGTGGAAATGTTTACAAATACAATATTTTGTGGTATAGTGAAGGCTGAATGCGCAGAAATTGTGCATGCAGCCTTTTTATAATAACATAGAACAGGAGTACAAGACAGTGCCCGAATTAACCCCCATGATGCAACAGTATATGGAGACCAAGAAGCAGGTCCCGGACTGTATCTTGTTTTACAGACTCGGCGACTTTTATGAGATGTTTTTTGAGGATGCGGTGACGGCTTCCAAGGAACTGGAGTTGACGCTGACCGGCAGAGCCTGCGGGCAGGACGAGCGCGCGCCTATGTGCGGCGTGCCGTATCATGCAGTGGAGGGGTATTTGACCAAGCTGGTCAGCAAAGGGTACAAGGTGGCAATCTGTGAGCAGCTGGAAGATCCGAAGCTGGCGAAAGGTCTGGTGAAGCGGGATATCGTCCGGATCGTGACGCCGGGGACGAATCTAAACGTGCAGTCGCTGGACGCTTCCAAGAATAATTTTATTTTGTGCATTACCTATATGCCTACAGGGATCGGCGTTGCAGCTGCGGATGTGACCACGGGGGATTTCTATGTCACGGAAGTGGAGGATATCAAGAAGCTCATGGACGAGCTGATGAAATATGAGCCTTCCGAGATTATCTGCAATGACGCATTTCTGATGAGCGGCGCGGACGTGGAGGATCTGCGGGGCAGATTACATATTTCGGTGAATGCCTTGGAAGCTCATGTGTTTGACGATGACGGCTGCAAGAAGACGCTGTTAAAACATTTTAAAGTGAATACCCTGATTGGGCTGGGGGTTGAGGATTTTCCCAATGGGATGATCGCTGCCGGGGCGATGCTGCAGTATCTGCAGGAGACGCAGAAGAGTGAGCTGGAGCATTTCACGCATTTGTACCCCTATCTGACCAGCAAATATATGCTGTTGGACAGCTCTACCAGAAGAAACCTGGAGCTAACGGAGACTTTGCGGGAGAAGCAGAAAAGAGGTTCTCTGCTGTGGGTGCTGGACAAGACTAAGACCGCCATGGGCGGGCGTCTGCTCAGAAGTTATATTGAACAGCCTCTGATCGAGAAGTCGGATATGGAGAGCAGGCTGGATGCCATTGAGGAGCTGAACGGGGACAGTTTTTCCCGGGACGAGATCAGGGAGTATCTGAATCCGATCTATGATCTGGAGC
>DFDT01000114.1:0-4395 GCA_002368865.1 Lachnospiraceae bacterium UBA3821
GCAAAACGCCTCACAATATGATGGACCAGACCAAGATTTTTTTCTATCAGTACTTCTCTTGCTTTTTTATCTCCGCCCTGTGATCTTTCAATCAGTACTGACATTTCTTCCATGGGCTAATCCTCACTGTCGACCCATGCACTGCTGCCCAGTTTTTTTGTCATCCGTATCGTCGTCCCTTTGCCGACTTCGCTCTCCACCTCCAGGTCGTCCATGAAGGCCTCCATAAATGCGAACCCCATCCCCGACCTGTCCAGATCCGGCCTTGTGGTGAACAGCGGTTCCATGGCGCGCTCTATGTTCTCGATTCCCTTTCCTTTATCCATCACCTCGATCTGCAGCACGTCTCCCTTCAGCCTGCAGTGCAGATACACCTTGCCGCAGTCCCTTTTTTCATAACCATGTATGATCGCGTTCGTCACCGCCTCCGAAACGGCGGTCCGCACATCGTCAATTTCCTCCATGGTAGGATTCAGATGGGTGACGAACGCCGCCACAGCCACCCTTGCAAAACTCTCATTCTGGGATACGGCATCAAAAGAAATCTCCATCTCATTCTTCTGTTCATTCATCTGTGTCATCATTCCAATACCTCCACGATTTTGTTCAGTCCCGCCATATCAAACATTCTCTCCATTTTTTTATCCATATGGATCGCATAGACCTTTCCGCCAAAACAGGAAATCTTTCGATATCTCCCCATAATGATCCCGATCCCGGAAGAATCCATAAACTTTGTGTCCTCAAAATCAAAGACCACATTGCTCACATTCTGCTGCAGAATGTAATGATCCGCTTTCTTGCAGATTGTCGTTGCCTGATGGTGATCCACTTCCTCCGGAAGTTTGATCATCAGATAATTATTGATCACCTGAAACTCCTCCATATCTTTTCCTCCCCTTCTTTCCAATCGGTCCCGGCGCTTCGCAAAAAAATAAAAGAACCTGCAGCATTCACTGCAGATTCTTCTCTTTCGTAAATTATCGTCTCGGAATTACTGTTTCAATTCCTCCAGATATCTCTGTGCATTTAAAGCATTCTGTGTACCCGGGAACATCTCGACCACCCGCTCATAGATCATGATCGCATTTTCCCTGTCATCCATACGTCTGTACGCCTGTCCCAGATAATACAGGGATTCAGCGTTGGTGCTGTCATAATATACCGCCTTTGTCAGCAATTCTACTGCCGTGGCAAAATCCTCGCTGTGATAAGAGGCAAGTCCGTCGCTGTAGTAGGTTGTGGCCAGCTCCGGACCGATGGTATCACGCAGGATATGATACAGATTCTGAAAGGCCTCGGAAGTCTCTTCCACATTCACACTGGCCGCGATGGTTTCCAGATGGCTTGCGGTATCCTGGGCATTCTGCGTCTGCATATAGACCGCAGATGCCGTCAACAGTTCATCAATCGTCTTCAGTGTACCGTCATCCCCGACGTAGCCTTCCAATTCCTGATTTAGGGTATCGTTTTCCGACTGCATCTTTGCGATGCTCGCCTCCAGCTCCTGGATCCGATTCGTCTTTACATCCGACTGGTTGGCAATTTCCGTGATTGACTGCTGCGCTTGATTCTTCGCATCGCTAACCTTGCCCGGCACAACCAGGAAATAGCATGCCGCCAGTCCGATCACCAAACCGACCGCCACGTTAAACAAGGTGGCCGCATTGCCGGATTTGGGTTCCTTCACATTCATAGGCTGAATGATGATCTCATTGTCGCTCTGATACCGGACCGCTTCCTGCTTCTTGCGCTTCACCGGCTGCTTCACATTGTCATCCGGCTCCAGCATCCGCTCCACTTCTTTCATATAGCGGAGTGTCATGGTATTATTCCGGTCAATATCCGCACATTTCTTCAGTTCACGCTGCGCCTTCTCCCACTGCTCACTGTCCATATACAACAGCGCCAGCAGCTGATGGGCCCGGATAAATTTCGGGTTTAAGGACAATACTTTCTTCAACTGTATCACAGCCAGATCCTTACTCTCCTGTACACAGTAGGTATAGGCCTGATTGTATTTCTTAATGGTCTGATTGAGCGCGTCCACCCGGTTCGCGTTGGACTGCAAAATCCCTATGTAATCGTCCGCGATATTTTTCTCCGGACGAAGGTTCTTGCTGATGACCCATTCACTCATGGCAGCCACCACTTCACCCGTCTCAAAATAGACAAGCCCCAGGAGATTTCTGGCTTCCACATTATTTTTATTAAACTTCAGACTCTGTCTTAAACTGGTGATCGCCCCGGTCAGATCCCGGACACTCGCCTTCTCCAGACCGTCATTGTAAAACCGGTTGGAGACATACATGATTTTCTTGTAAAGACCTACATCCGCTCCGCATGCCGTGCAAAAATCATGTTGTTCAGACAGCTGTACGCCGCAATGATAACAAAACATGGTTTTTCCTCCGCTATGCCTCTTCCTTCTCCTCAGATTCCTTGATCATCTTTACCAATAAATCCGCCATATCCGTCAGATCCTGATTGTATATCGCTTCCTCCGCATCCTCAACCTCCAGGCTGGGATGGAACTTCTTCAGTTCTTCCTCAAAATTGATCATCCTTAAAAAACTCCTTTATCTCGCCGACCAGATACAGACTGCCTGCAATATAGATCCGCGCACCATTCCGCGATGCCAGCGCGCCATCCAGTGCCTCACGCACATTTCCGCAAAAAAGAACCTCCGTCCCTTCCGCGGCATTCTCTTCCCAATATTTCTGCAGGTCAGTGAGTTCTGCTGCCCTTGCCGTATGCATGTGCGGCACATAGATCCGACTGAACAGATCTGCCGCGAGCACCTGCTTTATCATCGTCTTGTAATCTTTGTCCTGCACAACACTGAAGATCAGGATCCGCTTCTGCCCTTCCCTGTCGCACCCGTCTTCTCTCACAGTGTCCAAAAAAGCGCGGATTCCGTCCGCATTGTGCGCACCATCCACAAACAGATCCGGCAGGATCTCCTCCATACGCCCCGGCCAGAATGCTTTCGCCAGACCGGCTCTGATCTGTTCCTCTGTAATCCTCTTGAAATCCCCTGCGCCCTGCGCCAGACATTCCTCCAATGCCTCCACTGCGCGCACCGCAAGTGCAGCATTCTCCATCTGATAATACGCAATCGTGTGCAAAAAAATTTCAATATAACCATAATAGCGAGTCCGCAGCGAAAAATCAATGGTTTTATTATGAAATTTCTGGAATCTGTAGTCTTTTTTCGACACCGGCCAGGCGGCAATCCCCAACTTTTTGGCTTTTTCAACAAAAATTTCCGTTGCCTCCGGCACCTCCGCGCAATATACCAAAGGCACATCCTGACGAAGGATTCCCGCTTTTTCCGCCGCAATCTCCCCGACGGTGTTCCCCAGATATTCCACGTGATCCAGGCCAATCCTGGTGATCACCGTCAAGGCCTTTTCGGAAACGGCATTGGTCGCGTCCAGTCTTCCGCCCAGCCCTGTTTCCAGAATACAGAAATCCGGCTGTTCCTCCGCGAAATACAGCATGCACATAAAAAATAAATACTCAAAAAAGGTGGGGTGATATCCCTCACCCTGCTCCAGCGCTCCCCAGTCAAGGCTGTCATACACCTGCAGAAACAGACGCAAAAATGCTTCCCGCGAGATCATCTTTCCATCCGTCACGATCCGCTCTCTGATGTCCACAAGATGCGGCGAAGTAAACACCCCCACGCGATACCCCGCTTCTTCCAGGCAATAGCGCAGATACGTGCAGACCGATCCCTTGCCGTTGGTGCCCGCCACATGAATGATATGCTTTACCTTTCGGTCCGGCGCCCCCAAGCGCTCCAGATGGGCGCGGGTATCCTCCATGGAATGCTTCGCGGTAAAGCGCGGCATATTGTAAAGATAATCCACTGCCTTTTCAAAAGTGTCTATATTACACTTTTTCATTTTAAAAACCCTTCTTTCAGAAACCTTGTTTCAGAAACCTTGTTTCTTGAGATCTGCCACCAGCTGCACGTAAAATTCCCGCACATCGAATCCGGGGAAATTTTCTCTGTTCAGATCGATCATATCTCCATGGGAGATTCCTCGTTTTCCCTTCACCTTCAGGAACTCATAATGCTCTCCCCAGGGGAAGGATTTCTCTCCCACCAGTCCGTCATTGGCGCCGTCAAAATATTTCACCAGATAATAAGTCAGGTTCAATGGGAATCGCCCCGAGGCCGGCTTGTTTAATTTCGAGCCCACCGACTGATAATAGACTCCCGGTACATCTTTTACCTCTTCATTCCGCCTGGTACAGTTTTCACTGGTCAGATCATAGACCGCCGCCAGAAAGTCCGGATCCACATCTCCTAACGCAGCGGCTCCCGCATTATATGCAGCAGCCACGGTCTCCTTCTGTTTCTCCGGCACCTTGCCCAGCAGATA
>DFDT01000114.1:4521-7730 GCA_002368865.1 Lachnospiraceae bacterium UBA3821
ATCGACGTCTTGGAAAGCGCCGTGCGCATATCCAGCCCGCCCTTGGAATGGGCGATCACATTCAGCTTTTCACAGCCGCTCTCCTCTATGATCTGAAGCACCCGCTTCTCCAGCTCCTTTGCGCTGTCGTCCACCGCCGAGGCGCTGTTGTGATTGCCGTAATAGAGCGTGGCGCCGTTCGCCTCCAGTTCCTCCGGCACTCTCCCCCAGTAATTCAGATGTTCGAAATCCCGGAAGAACACGCCGTGCACCAGCAGGATCGGATACTTCGTCTTACAGATCTGCGCGCCCTCTCTCGCCCGGTTCCGTTTGATCCTGGCGGTCTCCGTATTGACTTCCAGCCAGGCCGTCTTCAGAATCACATATAACATGACCAGATGTGCGATCGGGATCATGCCGCATAAAAGCCCCAGCACCCGCCAACGCACTCCCAGCTGTTTTGATGTGGCATATACGATCAGCATTCCGCTCCAGAAAATAATATTTTCAACGATCAATACCCCCAGAAGCTTTAAAAGCCAGTAAGAGGTATTGTCCAGCACGCTCCCCAGTCCGGAGAAAAATCCGCAGAATCCCAGAATCAGATAAAGTCCCGCCGGGATCACCGTGATACAAAAAAGCATCAATATAATACAGCCTGCACGGCACCATCTGAGTCTCGCCATGATAATCCGTCCGCCTCCGCCATCGTGTTTTCGTCTTGTTTTCCTTACAATACAAAATATTTCAAGACAGAATTATAACACCCCCCAGCACAAAATGCGACAATTATTTGAAAGTTTTTCTTTTCTAATCGCGGAAGATATGGTATTGTAGAACAGAATGAATTTTCAAGAAAAAGGAGAAGTAACATGAGCCAAATCTGTATTATTATCGTCATGGTTCTGTATCTTGCCCTGATGCTCTATATCGGTTTTGCTTCCAACAAAAAGGGAAGCGGCAAATCCGTAGATGAGTTCTATCTGGGAAACCGCAAGATCGGACCCCTTGTCACCGCCATGAGCGCAGAAGCCTCTGACATGAGCAGCTACCTGCTGATGGGACTGCCCGGTCTGGCATATCTGACCGGTATCTGCGACGTGGGCTGGACCATCATCGGTCTGGCAGTCGGGACCTACTTAAACTGGCTGCTGGTGTCTAAGCGCCTTCGAAGATATTCCGCCAAGATCGGTGCCATCACCATCCCGGACTTTTTCTCCAAGCGCTATCACGATGAGAAAAATATTCTCTCCTGCATTGCGGCGCTGGTGATCCTGATCTTCTTTATCCCTTATACCGCGTCGGGATTTAAGGCCATCGGAACCCTGTTTAATTCCCTGTTCGGAGTGGATTATCACGTTGCCATGATCGTGGGTGGCGCCGTGGTCGTAGCCTACACTGTGATCGGCGGCTTCCTGGCTGTATCCACCACCGACCTGATGCAGAGTATCGTGATGACCTTCGCACTGATCGCCATTGTGCTCTTCGGCATCGAATACGCAGGCGGCTGGGATAATGTAGTCGCAAACGCGCAGTCCATGAGCGGATATCTGGCGATGAACGCCACCTATGACCTGGCTACCGGCAACGCGGTTCCCTATGGTTTCCTCACCGTATGCTCCACGCTGGCATGGGGACTTGGCTATTTCGGCATGCCCCATATCCTGCTCCGTTTCATGGCGATCCGTGATGAAAAAGAACTGACCCTGTCCAGAAGAATTGCCAGCATCTGGGTAGTCATCTCCATGAGCGTGGCAATCCTGATCGGCGTGGTCGGCAACGCAGTATCCAAAAACGGATTGATCCCTTTCCTGAACACCAGCTCCGAATCCGAGACCGTCGTGATCGAGTTGGCAAATATTCTGAGTCAGAGAGGCGTGTTCTTCGCTCTGATCGCCGGATTGGTCATGGCCGGCATCCTGGCATGTACCATGTCCACCGCGGACTCCCAGCTGCTGCAGGCCTCCTCCAGCTTCTCGCAGAACATCCTTCAGGATTTCCTGCACATCGAGATGGACGAGAAGAAGGCGATGCGCTTCGCCCGGGGTACCGTGGCTGTGATCGCACTCATCGGTGTCGCACTGGCCTGGAATCCCGACAGCTCCGTATTCACCATCGTTTCCTTCGCCTGGGCAGGCTTCGGCGCGGCTTTCGGACCGCTGATGCTCTTCTCCCTGTTTTGGAAGCGCACCACCAAGGCAGGCGCCCTGGCCGGTATGGTATCCGGCGGCGTGTGCATCTTCGTGTGGAAATTCCTGATCCGACCTCTCGGCGGCGCCTGGAACATCTACGAACTCCTGCCCGCCTTCATCGTATCCACGCTGGTGATCCTGATCGTATCTCTGGCCACCAAGGAGCCGGAAGAAGCGATCTGCAAAGAGTTTGAAAGCGTAAATGGGAAATAAATTTCCCGGGAAATAATCCGAAAAGGCAGAGCTGTGATCACAGCCCTGCCTTTTCTTCTGCCGCCTGACCTGTGCAAACAGATCGAAATCAACAACTACAGGAAGGATATTAACCATGTCTGGGAAAAATACAAAAGAACCGGCTCAAAGGATCAAACATACCAAAGAAGAAATCACAGGACTTTATATTGCCATATACTTTTCTGCTTCCTTTGAATGCAGGCTGAAATTCTTTATGATGATCCCTCGAATAGCATCCTCACTCTGCCCCAGATCCCGAAGCATATTTACAGCAATGGCAATATCTTCAGACCGGGTTTCTGCTCTGCCCACTGCCATACCCTCTGCTCTGCCCGCTGCCATGCTTTCTTCCTTCCATTGCCTGATTTCCGGCTCCATGATCTCTAACAATGCCTGACACATATGATTTTCTCCTTTCAGTTTCTCCACAATCTTTTTGTTTGCTGCAACACACACCTGCAAGACGGAATCCGCAAGCTTTTTTTCTCTTTTATTTGTAAGCTGTGAAGCTTTTGCCAGGATCTTTTCCACCTGCTGTTCCGTTAGTTTTCCCGACAATGCGACCAGCCAGATATGCTTGTCAATATCCAGTTCCCTTGTCACGACAATCTGTACGGGAAACAACGTTTTCCCTTCCACATAATAGATGCCGGGATAGGGATTGGATATGGTCATTCCGCTTTGGGCAAAATATCGGAACAATTTCTATTACAATATCTGACAATATTTGTCAACTATACCTTCCCGAAGAGATAGACTCATTTTAGTTTTAGCTACTATCTTAAAAATTCACACCGCTCATCA
>DFDT01000087.1:0-10858 GCA_002368865.1 Lachnospiraceae bacterium UBA3821
AAGCAGCTGGAGAAGGCCTGTAAGGAATTTGAGCAGGCCACAGGGACGAAGGATATCAAGGTGATCGCCCAGGCGGACGTGAAGCTGCATGATATCATTTTGCAGGCTACCGGCAATCAGAGGCTGGTGCAGCTGGTGAACAATCTCTCGGAGCAGATGTATCGTTACCGTTTTGAGTATCTGAAGGATTTCAGTCAGCATGAAAACCTGGTGGAAGAGCATAGAATGATTTATGAGAGTCTGCGGGATCATGACAGGGAGCGGGCCAGCGAGGCTGCCAAGGTGCATATTGACAATCAGCGGAAGACGATCATCCGACAGATCCGGATGGAAGCGGAAAAAAGAAAATTGTGATCACACAGGTATAAACCGCTGTTTTCATGGCAAATCTTTTTACAGAAACAAAATAGTTTGTTGGGAAAGAGGAGAATGTCATGAAAATGGATACGGAATCTGTTTGCGGTTTTAGAAAGATTGGAAAGATCGGTGTGCGGAGATGTCTGACTGTTTTGCTGGCGGGCTGTGCGGCGTTTGGATGGTGGGGAGCACTGTATCCGCAGTTCACGCTTTTGTCCGGAACTTATAAGGCGGTTAGGGAGGCGGACAGTGGGCTGGATGCGTCAGTGCCTGCGGAAGAGCTGTCGACAGAAGCAGCGAAAGACGGCACCCTGTATTGGCAGATCTTATGCGCGGATCGGAGTCAGATCCGGGTGAAAAGTAAAATTTGGGAGAATTGGAAGACTTCGAAGGGAGTCGGGAGTGAAAGATATGAGTCAGGAGACTAATATGCGGGCAGACGCGCCCATCGGCGTGTTTGATTCGGGTGTGGGCGGGCTTACCGTTGCAAGGGAGATCATGCGGCAGATCCCCAACGAAAAGATCATTTATTTCGGAGATACGGCGCGCGTGCCCTACGGAAGCAAATCCAAGGAGACGGTTACACGGTTTTCCAAACAGATCGTCCGTTTTCTGCAGACCTTTGGCGTGAAGACGATCGTGGTGGCATGTAACACGGCCAGCGCCTATGCGTTGGATGCATTGGAGGCAGAGTGCGATATCCCGGTGATCGGCGTGGTGAAGCCGGGGGCCAAGACTGCGGCAGAGGTGACAAGAAACGGCAGGATCGGCGTGATCGCGACGGATGCCACCATCGGCAGTCAGATTTATACGAAGTACATAAAGGAACTGAACCGGGAAGTGACCATCTATGGAAAGGCCTGTCCGCTGTTTGTACCGTTGGTGGAGGAAGGGCTTCTGGAGGATCCTGTGACGGATGAGATCGCCAGACGGTATCTGGCCGAGCTGATCGACATTGATATTGATACATTGATTCTGGGGTGTACCCATTATCCGCTGATCCGTTCCACCTTGGCTCGTATCATGGGAGAGCAGGTGACGTTGGTCAATCCGGCCTATGAAACTGCTTATGAGCTCAAAGAAATGCTGGCGGAGCGGAAGCTGCTGAACGAAGAGGAGCATAAGCTCGGAACCAACCAGTATCAGTTCTATGTCAGCGACGGAGCGGAGAAGTTTAAGCGTTTTGCAAATTCCATCATCAAATATGGAATCCTGTCTGCAAAGACCATCAATATTGAGGAATATTGATGCGGGAGTCCTGATGACGACAAGACGGATGTCGGGGGAACAGGTATGGATGAAAAAGGCGGCGAAAAGATACAGTTGAGGATCACCGGAACGCATTATCCTGCGGGGGAGGCGGAGCCTGTCACAACCGTGCAGGAAACGGAGGCGTCATTTTTCCGGAAGGGAGAAGCCTGCTATTGGCTTTATGAGGAAGTGACAGAGGGGATGCCCAAACCCACCAAAGCAAGGATCAAGCACAAAGGAAATGTGCTGGAACTGGTGCGGCATAGCGGCAATATGATCTTTGACGAGAAGATGCCCTATCGGGCGGAGTACAGAACCCCATTCGGAACCATGCTTCTGGATATTGTGACCAGATCGGTGGAACGGTCGCTCACTCCGGAGGGGAATGTGCAGGTGAAAGTCTGTTATACGTTGGAAAACGAGGGACGGGTTGTGGGAGAGTATGAATTGTATATCTGCGGGATATAAGAAACAGCTGTGGATTTGGTATCCACAGCTGTTTCTTTTATTTTTCTGTTTTCTCTGTTTTTTTCTTTTTTCTCTTTTTGATCCTGCGGGTCGTCAGCAGGATGAGCAACAGCAGCAGGACGGCAGCGGCACATCCGCCGATGATGGAAAGCGTGTAGTCCGGTTTTTTTACAATGCAGTAGATCTGTCCGGCGGGTTCAGTCTCATCGCAGGTCAGTGTGATCTCTGCGTAGGAGCCCCTAAGCAGGAAATCGATCGGTGACCAGGAGTTCACGGAGGCATTCGGTTTGAGACGGTAGACTTCCACTTTTGAGCCGAAAGGATTGAGGAGTCTGAGCCGGTATTCCTCTTTGCTTTCCGCACCGCCTGTCAGCGTAACCCGGTAAATAACCGATTCCTTTGTCTGGTCATAGGTTAAGGCAGGATCATTCTCTATCTGCTCGATCTTCAGATCCGCATCTCCGTCAAAGACGTCATCGATATATCCCAGACTGCGCTCCCTGTCATCGGCAGCATTGCTCTTTAATACAGTGATGTTTTCTGTGTATTCCGCATCCAGTGTCAGATTGCCCTGCACCGTTTCAAATACGGTGTCTGGCCAGGTGCCGTAATAACCGCTCTTGGCAGGAACCTCAGGAAACGGAATGTCCTCATAACGACTGCCGTATTCCACATTTTTCAGACCCACATATTTGCCGTCAGCGCGGAAAATGACGCGGAGATTGCGGAATTCATAGGGCAGATCGGGAAGGGAAAGCAGCGTTTCATAGGAGATTTGGTCAATGGAGCCTGTGTAGTCGATATTGTCGATTCCGTTCAGATACTCTCCCACATAGTAATTGTCTGTGATATTTTCCAGGTGAGGTACCTCTGTGTCAGAGTCAATCTTAATCTGACCGCAGAGCGCACCGTACCGTCCGGTATGGGCAGTGATGGAAGGCATGGAGCAGCAGTTTTTGATGGTGGTCCCGAAGCCGGCCACGCCGCCTACATAGTCTCCGCCGGAAATGGTGGAGAGGACATAGGAATCCTTGATTACGGAGAGGGACTGTCCCGCAATGCCGCCTACGTAACCGCCGCCGGTGCTGGTGACAGAGCCGAAGCCTTTGGAGGCATTGACCACGCCGTGGCGCATGAAGCCCACGATGCCGCCGGAACCGTCGCTCTTGGCGGTGATATATCCGTCGTTGGTGCACTCATGAATGATGTTCTGGGTGGTATAGGTGGCATCCAGATTCTTGTTTACGCTGCCTGCAGCATTCCCCTCGGGGTCTTCCTCATCGATGGCCATGGAACCGGTAATGCCGCCGATGTTGATGTCTCCGTTTACCGTTCCGTGATTGGTGGAAAAAGAAACCTTGCCCAGTGTGGCGGTCAGGATCTCTAGGTCGGAAACATCCGTGTAGATAACGCCGTCGTTGCTGGTCAGCTCGGAAACTCTGGTATCCAGGGTATCATAGACATTCATCAGGTTGTCGTTGACTTTGCGCAGATCGTCTGTAAAGGTTCTGGAGTAGTGGCTGGTATCGTCGGTGATGCGCCCCAGCACCGCAGACATATTATCCAGATTGCTGTGCAGGTCTTCCACATTGGAGTCCAGACTCCGGTCGATCTGTACCAGCTGGAGGTCGGACTGGGTGGATAAAATGGAGTTGATCTCGCCCAGGGAACCCTGAAGTTTGCGGGCGGAACTCTGTGCGTTGACGCGTTCTGCCTCCAGCTGCGCTTCCAGTGCGGCTCTCTGGATCGGATCGGTTTCATTTGCCAGTTGTTCTTCCAGATCGGCAATATTGCGCAGCGAGGTGCTCAGTTCATTATAATACCCCTCTGCTTCCGCATATTTTACTCTTGCTCTGGCACGGTCCGCCTCGGAGATATTCTCGTTGGTTTCAATTTCGTTTTTGAGCTCGCTCATCATCGCATCCAGATCTGCCGGATCATCCATGGAGGTACCGGTGGCAATGCGGTTCAGGGAACTGATCGTATCGGAAACTTTATTGATCATCCGGTTGGCAGCTTCCGTGTTGGTGTTGATATAGTCCCGGGCGTTGTCGTACATTTCGTTGCTGATGTTGGTATTCTGGTCGGAGTAGTATTTCAGCTCGTTCATATCCCTGGTCAGGGCTGTATTGGAATCATCCACATCATTGATGGCTGCGTCGATACTTGCGTGGAGCGTATCGACAGAGTTTTTCACGCTGTTTTCATCCGTAATGGCGATGTAGGGTTCCATCTGTCCGACGATGCCGCCCACATCTTTGCGGCCAAGAACGTCCCCGCGGTTGGTACAGTTTTCTATGCCGCCTGCCTGCCGTCCAGCGATACCGCCGATATTATAACCTACATGTTCATACCCTACGGCGCCAGTGTTGGTGCAGCCCCGGATAAAACCCTTGGACAGACCGGCAATGCCGCCGGTGTCGGTTCCGCTCCGCAGTTTCAGATCCTCGGAATCATCCCTGAGGCTGGTGATCAGGTCGGGGGATTTCTCATCGTCTTCGGTCACCCATTCCTTGGTGTTGTTGACGCTCCCTTTGTTGACGCAGTTCTGCAGCATACCGTAGTTTTTGCCCACAATGCCGCCGGTGAAATAGTATCCCAGGATCTCGCCGTTGTTGACGCAGCCCTGAATGGTGCCGGAGGATTCATTGATCCCCGCAATACCGCCGGTCTCGGAGTCGGATTTGATGGTGCCGCTGTAGGAGCAGTTCAGGATCGTTCCGTAGTTGATTCCGGCAATGCCGCCGGTCACTTTACCGGAGGAAGGAGTCTGCACAGAACCGGCTATCTTCAGCTGTTCCACGATACCGTCCTTGCCCACATAGCGGAAAAAGCCGGTTACATACCCGTCGCCTCCGTAGCGGTAGCCGGAGATGGTGTGGCCGTTTCCCTTAAAGTAACCGTTAAAGATCGGAATGGAGGTAAATTCGGAGGACAGCAGTATGTCCTGAGTCAGTTCCACTGTTTTGTCGGTGGACCATTTGTCGTTGTGACAGTGTTCCGCCAATTCCAGCAGATCGTCTGTGTTTGTAATGTATATGGTCTCCGATACCGATGTGCTGTCCGCGGAATCCGTGACAGGTTCTGCAAATACCGGAAGCGGCACAGAGGAAAACAGGAGACATCCGATCAGAAAGGCGGCAGTATGATGCCGCAGACAGCTTAATTTACGCATTGTCAGTATCCTCCTCATAATCCGTATCTTCGTCATTGTCTTCTATTTCCTTGAGGTTGCCCAGTGTGACAATGGCGTTCACTTCACCCAAGACTCTCGCATGCACTTCGCCGATCAGTCTGCCGTTGATATAGCCGTTCACATGTCCGTCCACCGCCACAATGCCTACGCGGCGCTCCACCAGAGGGATCATGGAGACATTGAAACTGGTCTTATCGATGATTTTTTCCCCGATCAGCAGGATCTGAGGCAGGACGCACATAACCAGGAAAATGGAAATGATGGTTCCGCGTCCCAAGCATTGACCGATGCCGCAGATCGCACCGTCGGAGGACAGCTGCCCGATGGAGATACCGGCTAACACCATCATGGTTCCGGAGGTCACGATGGTGGGAAAGGCAAAGTTTAACGTTTCTATAATGGCATCCTTCCGGGGCATATGATCCTTCAGTTCCATAAAGCGCCCGGAGATCACGATGGCATAGTCAATGTTGGCACCCATCTGGATGGAGCTGACGATCAGATAACTCATGAAGAAAATGTTATCCTGCATCAGGGTCGGGAAAGAGAAGTTGATCCAGATGGCTCCCTGGATCACGGCGATCAAAAGCACCGGCATGCCTGCGGACAGGAATGTGAACAGCAGGACTGCCAGCACCGCCAGTATGGACACCACGCTTACCACGGTGTTATCAACCGCGAAAGTCTTTTGCAGATCATATTGGCTGGTGGATTCACCAATCACGTAGATATTGCCGTCATAGTATTTCCGGGCAATCTCATGCATCTCATCCAGAAAAGCAAAGGTCTCGTCGCCTTCCTGGGGGAGATTCAGGTAGACCAGCATGCGGCTGTAATCCTCACCCTTCAATTGATTTTGCGCCATTTCCATCTGGGTGTGTGCGTCGGACAGGGTTTTGTACAGGTCGTCGTCCAAAGTCACGTACCCCTCCTCCACTTCGTCATAGAGGAACATGATAATATCGATCAAAGGCACGCTGTAGGAGGAAAGTCCGTTGACTACCTTGGCGTAGTTTTCGTCGTCCACAGCGTAGGCAATATAGAGCAGTTCTGCAACCTCATAGTCCAGATCCATCAGCTCGGAGAAATCTCTTGCTGTGAGTTTGTCGGTCAGCATATAGCCGTCCATGGCTTCGATGTTGGAAAGACCCTGGGTACTCTTGACCTCGGGGTGTCGCTCCAATTCCGTCAGGAGTTTCTTTTCTTTTTCATAGCTGCCGGAGGGCACGATCAGGGCTACAAAGTTGGAGTCGCCGAAACTTTCCGTGATCATTTCATCCGCCAGCTGGGTTGCGTTCTGCACCGGAGTGTGCAGCTCGGAATAACCGTATACATAGGGCGTGCGGTTCGCAAGGATACAGGCGCCCACGATCGCGATGACAAACAGGATGGGTACTACATGTCTGGTGGCATAGTCGAATTTGCCGATAAAGGTGATCTTGGGCACGAAATTTTTATGTTTTGTTTTATCCATCAGATCGCCGAAGATCATGATCAGACCGGGCATCAGAAGGAATACGGACAACAGACTGAAAAAGATTGCCTTGATCAGACAGATGGCCATGTCTTTACCGATGCCGTACTGCATGAACATCATGGCGATCAGACCGCCTACGGTGGTCAGAGAGCTGGAAGAGATCTCTGGGATTGCCTTGCTCAGCGCAAGAATATTTGCCTCCCGGATGGGAAGATTCACATGCTCCTCTTTATACCGGTTACAGAAAATAACGGCATAGTCGATGGAGAGGGCAAGCTGCAGCACGATGGTCACGGAATCGGACACAAAGGAGATGGTGCCCAACAGGAAATTCGTTCCGGAGGCCAACGCCGCGGACGCCAGAAATGTCAGGATCAGCACGGGAACCTCAGCGTAAGTCTGGGAGGTAAAGATCAGCACGGTCAGCACGATGACTGCCACGATCACACTGACCACCTGCATCTCAGAGCGGATTTGATCCGCCGCGGCGTCTCCCATGGAGGTCGATACGTAGATGTCATAGTCAGCCAGCTTTTCCTTGATATCCTCCAATGCCGCCAGCGCCCGGTCGTCCTTTTCCGGGTAAATGAACGTGATGTCAAACAGCGCCGAGAAGTTGTGGAAATGTTCTTCGGAGTTATCAAAAGAGAGCATGGAGACATCTTCTCTTTCTCGGATCTCATCCGCCAGATTTTCGGCGTCTTCGTAGTTAATATTCATCACCATGACCTTGGCGGTCCCGTATGTAGTAAACTGTTCGTCCATGAGATTCAGGCCGATGGTGGTCTCCGCGTCGTCCGGCAGATAAGCCGCCAGGGAGTTCTCTACTTTAACCCAGTTGGCGGCGATGAGACAGAATAGGATGGCAATGCCGAACAACAGGAAAAACAGGTTGCGCCTGTCCACGATAAAGGTGGCGACCTTCAACATGGCACTGGGCTTTTCCTCCATATTCTCCGATAGATTTACGGTTTGTGTGTTCCCCTCATTCATACGTTTTACTTCCTTATAATTATATTGTTATATCCGTTAACCAATACAAAATAGCACTTTTAAGAGGTGAATTCAATAGATACGATTCTAAATTTTATATAAAAAAAACAAGCATCCGTCGGATACTTGTTTTCGTCATTTACTTTAACGGTTTTGCGCCGCCCTTTTCCTGGATGGTCGCTGCAAGCTGCTTGAAGAAGCCGGGCTTTTTCTCCGGGGCTTTCTCCACCTTGCCGTGCAGTCCCTTTACATCCAGTATGTAGATTCCGCTGATCACAGCCTTGACTTCCTTTTTGGTCGGAATGTCGTCAAAGATCTTCTCGTCGCTGATCAGAGAAACAATCTGGGGACCGACCTTTGCTTTGACGATCGGCAGCTTGGTGCTGCGCATCAGCTTGGGTGTTTCGTCCAGGACGATCTGCGGCAGGCCCGCATCCTTGAGTTTCATCCGCTTTTTATCAATGATCAGCATAGAGACCGTCTGTTTGTTGGCTTCCATCAGCTCCTGCTGTTCCGCCTGTTTTTTCTGGGCTTTCTTGCCGAGAAAATATAGGACGACCAAAGCAATGGCGACGACAGCCAGAATAACCAGTAACACAATGGTTCCCGTCTTCATGGTTAAGACCTCCTGCTTTTTAATTGCTTAAAGTTAACTATAACATACAATGTGTGAAATCTGCAATGTTAATTTCGAAAATTCTGTGTCCCAAAACTGAAAACTTTCTAAAATGCTTTTATTTGCGAAAATTTTGTGGTATAACAGTATAATAACGGGGGAATATAAACTGCGAGAGGAAGGAAAATTATGAAAAAATCATTTGTAAATGCGCTGGTTCTGACACTGGGCATCGTGCTGCTTGCCGGATGTTCCAAAGACCAGACCGGGCAGGAGTCGTCCCAGGGGACGGTTCAGGAGAGCGAGAGCACACAGGCCGCAGCTGAAAGGACCGGGGTGTTAAGTGACGGACAGAAGGCTTCGGATTTTGTCACGCTGGGAGAGTACAAGGGACTGGTCATCACGGCAGTGCCGGAGACTTATACGGAACAGGATTACGAGAATCAGACACAGCAGATCTATTTTAACTATGTCACGGAGGAGGATGGGATCAAGGACCGTCCGGTACAGCTGTATGACATGACAAACATTGATTATGAAGGGAAAAAGGACGGCGTGGCCTTCGAGGGCGGCACCGCGCAGGGTGCGACGTTGTTGATCGGTTCCCACACGTTTATCGACGGATTTGAGGACGGACTGATCGGGGTAATGCCCGGAGAAACCGTGGATCTGAATCTGAAGTTCCCGGACAATTATGCAAATTCCGCAGAACTTGCGGGACAGGAAGTGGTATTTACGGTCACGGTGAATTTCATCCCGGAGATGAAGGATGAAAGAGTGTCGGAGATCGGCGCGAAAGACGTTTCTACAGTGGAGGAACTGCGGGCTTTCGTGAAGGAAGGCATGGATGCGCAGGCCCAGGAGGAGTATTTGCAGGAGGCCCAGGATGAGATCTGGACGCAGATCATGGAAAATGTAGTGTTTGCGGAATTCCCGGAGGACATGCAGGTGAGAAGCCGCGAGGAATATGCAGGCATCCTGGATCAGATGGCGGCGAGCCGGGGGATTGATGCGGACACCTACGCACAGATGATGGGCATGACTTATGAGGATATGCTTACCCAGTATGCGGAAGGCTATACAAAGCAGCTTTTGATCATACAGGCGATCGCGGATGCGGAGGATCTGAATATTTCCGATGAGGAACTGACGGCGAGGATCAAGGAGTACACGGATGCCGCGGGACTGACAGAGGCGGATCTGGTGACGATGGGATTGACCAATGAGGATTTCAGGCAGAGTTATCTCTATGAGGATGTGATGAATTTCCTGATAGAGAATGCACAAAAGCAGAATCAATAAAAATGAAAAGATTAGAGGGAGAGAAGTATCATGGATCTGACGGATATCAGGGATTTATATCGTAAGAAAGAGGAGTATATCGGGAAGGAGATCACGGTCGGCGGCTGGGTGAGAAGCAATAGAGACTCCAAGAATTTCGGCTTTTTGGTGATCAATGACGGCACATTCTTTGAGCCGTTGCAGGTGGTATACGGAGACGGACTTCAGAATTTTGAAGCGGTCTGTAAGATGAACGTGGGGACCGCAGTGATCGTGAGCGGTACGATCGTGGCAACTCCGGATGCAAAGCAGCCGTTTGAAATGCAGGCGAAAGAGGTTGTGTTGGAAGGCGCTTCCACGGCGGATTACCCGCTGCAGAAAAAGAGACATTCTTTTGAATATCTGCGTACGATCTCTCATCTGCGCCCCAGGACCAATACATTCCAGGCGGTATTCCGCGTGCGGTCTTTGATCGCGTATGCAATCCATACCTTCTTTATGGACAGAGGATTTGTGTATGTGCACACGCCGATCATCACCGGAAGCGACTGTGAGGGAGCGGGCGAGATGTTCCAGGTGACCACATTGGATCTGAACAATCTGCCTAAGAACGAGGACGGCAGTGTGGATTACAGCCAGGATTTCTTCGGAAAGCCTACCAATCTGACGGTGAGCGGTCAGCTGAACGTGGAGACTTATGCGTTTGCATTTAAGAATGTGTATACATTCGGGCCTACTTTCCGGGCGGAGAATTCCAACACGACCCGTCATGCGGCGGAGTTCTGGATGATCGAGCCTGAGATGGCGTTTGCGGATCTGACGGATGATATGATCCTGGCGGAGAGTATGTTAAAATACGTGATCCGTTATGTGCTGGAGAATGCGCCTGAGGAGATGGCGTTCTTTAATCAGTTTGTGGATAAGGGACTGATCGAGAGACTGAACCATGTGGTGAACTCCGATTTCGGTCATGTGACCTATACCCAGGCTATTGAGATCTTGGAGAAACATAATGACCAGTTCGACTATAAGGTGTTCTGGGGCTGCGATTTGCAGACGGAGCACGAGAGATATCTGACGGAGGTGGAGTTCAAACGTCCTGTGTTTGTCACCGATTACCCGAAGGAGATCAAGGCGTTTTACATGAAGTTAAATGAGGACGGCAAGACGGTGGCAGCCATGGATTGCCTGGTGCCCGGCATCGGTGAGATCATCGGCG
>DFDT01000087.1:10914-17055 GCA_002368865.1 Lachnospiraceae bacterium UBA3821
CATCGGCGGCAGCCAGCGTGAGGATAAGCTGGAGGTGCTGGAGCAGCGGATGGATGAGTTGGGTCTGAAGAAAGAGGATTACGGGTTCTATCTGGATCTGCGCAGATACGGTTCGGTGCGTCACGCCGGATTCGGACTGGGCTTTGAGAGATGTGTGATGTATCTGACCGGAATGGGTAATATCAGAGATGTGCTGCCTTTCCCAAGAACGGTGAACAACTGCGAACTGTAAGTTTGAGCCGGATGTCCGGAGCAGGGCGGTCATAGGGGTGGTTACATGAGAAAGGTATTGAGGAGATTTCTGAAAAAGTGCATAGGCATTCTGATGATCCTGGTGATGATACTGCCGACGGTGACTTATTTTGCGAACAGCCGTATGACGGCGGAAGCAACGACCATTACCGATGTGCAGAAGAACATTGACAAGATCAATCAGCAGATCAACAAGCTCAACCAAAATGTGGAGAACATGGAGGAGAAGCAGGAGATCCTGGAAGAAGAGATGGAGGATCTGAATGCGGAGATCGTCAATACGATGACCAGTATCGGCATGAAGGAAGATGAGATTGGTGAGACGGAGGTTGCGCTCACTCATAAAGAAGCCGATATTGAGGTTACGGCTGCCGAATATGAAAAGGCCAAAGAGACGGAAGCAAAGCAATATGAGGATATGATCGTCCGCCTGCGCAAGATGTATGAAAACGGCGGGGAGCAGAGCAGTCTGAATATGCTGCTTGCCGGAAACGGACTGGCGGATATGCTGAATCAGATGGATTTTGTGGAGTCGGTATATGCGTATGATCGCCAGAAACTCACTGAATTTGCCGAGACAAAGGAATTGGTGCTGGAACTCTGGAATCAGCTGGAGGAGGAAAAGCTGAATCTGGAGGAGGAGAAGCGGCAGCTGGAACTGGACAAGCAGGCCTTGGAGGGACAGAAGAAAGATCTGGACAGCCTGCTGGCGCGAAAGAAACAGCAATCCGCCAATTACGATGCGGAGATCAAGAAAGCGAAGCAGGAGGCAAGTGTGGCCAAGAAGCAGCTCCAGCAGGAGCAGCAGACGCTGAAACGACTGCAGGAAGAGGCAAAACGGAACAACAGCACCGTCACCAGCAATGCTGCCAACGGTACTTACACGACCAATTACAATTCCGTTATTGATGCCGCTGACGGAAGTGACCTGGGAAAGCAGGTTGCCAAGTATGCCTGCCAGTTTATAGGCAATCCCTATGTATTGGGGGGCACAAGCCTGACAAACGGAGCGGACTGTTCCGGATTTACCTATCGCGTATACAGTGATTTCGGCTACAAGCTGCCCAGGACTTCCTATGAGCAGCGCAGCGCCGGGAGAGGCGTCAGCTACAGTGAGGTGCAGCCCGGGGATCTGATCTGTTACAGCGGGCATGTGGCGCTTTACATCGGCGGCGGCATGATCGTGCATGCCAGCACCCAGAAGACGGGCATCAAGATCGGAAACGCACAGTACCGCGAGATCCTTGCGGTGAGACGGATTATCTAGTGAATTTATTCATACCCCTTGGGAATTGTTCATACATTGTATAAACGATTCTTTAAGGGGTATTCTTTTGAAAGATTATATCGAGGAGCGAGCGGTTTCTATCGCCAATTATATCATTGATCACAATGCCACCGTGAGACAGACGGCCGGGGCGTTCGGCGTATCCAAATCCACTGTACATAAGGACGTGACTGACAGACTTTCAAAGATCAATCCGGCGTTGGCGACACAGGCGAGGAAGGTGTTGGATGTCAATAAGTCGGAGCGCCATATCCGGGGGGGTATGGCTACGAAGGAGAAGTACCTGCACAAAGCGCAGCGTGTGTGACCGGACGTATGTGCCCAAAGACTATATATAGCGTAAAAAAACCACTGCGGAGCAATCTGTAGTGGTTTTTTTTGGAAAAAATCTGAAAAATATTTGCTGAAAATGTGCATTTGCACATTGATTATATCAGACAAATAGTTTATAATAGATACAGTTTCATACTGGGGTCAGTAGGGCGACCAACAGCATGCTTTGGGGCATGTATGGGGCGTTTCTGCATAATACCGCAGATATATGGGAGGTCAGAATGGGCAAGCAAGTATTACAGATGAAATATCATCCTGCGAAGAAGGAAGTGGAGTTCCACCGTTTTGATAACGGACAGGAAGTTTCAATCAAGAACGACAGCCGCCTTATGCAATATATGGGCATGAAGGGCAAGTTCGTTTTGCAGGATCACGGAAATGCTTTCTTTGAGGACATCACACATGCATTTGACAATCTGGAAGAGATTGAGATGCAGGTTGTTACGACGAAGATGGACTATGAAGACTTTGTGCAGATGGTGGAGTATTACAATGCAGAGCCGGATGCATGCAAGATCACGCCGACTCTGATCGCGGAGTTGCCTGATATGACGCATACTTTTGCGGAAGTTAAAAAGTATGGGGAGCAGGCTGCTGAGATCCTGGGAAGACACAGACAGAATCTGTTTGAGATTCCTTTGGAAAATGAAAATGTAAAGAAGAGTGCGGAGAGTTTTGCGGAGCAGATCGACGAGGAGCGCAACAACATTCATGACAAGATTGACAGTCTGAATGACAATGCGGTGAGCCTTTGCTTTACCGGTGTGTACAGTGCCGGAAAGTCTACTCTGATCAATGCACTTCTGGGATATAAGATCCTGCCGGAGAAGATCACCTCCGAGACAGCGAAGATGTTCTGCATCTCCAGCCCGAAGGCAGGCGAGTGCGTAAGGATCATCTTTAATATTGACGGCACCTATTCCGAACTGGATTGGAATGATGTGCTGGTTGGATTTGCATTCTCACAGGGACTTGCGGAGAATCCCACCAAGGCGACGATCCAGGAGGAGGTCACCAGAGTGCAGCAGGAGAAACTGCCGCAGCATGAGCAGATCAGAGCGATCCTCACCATGCTGAACACGATGGACAACGTTTCCGCAGACATCCGGATCCGTTTCCCGGTGGCTCTGGACAGTGCGAATGTACAGTACATCATTTACGATACACCCGGTACCGACAGTAACTATGCGGAGCATCAGACCGTTTTGATGGATGCGCTTTCCGAGCAGAAGCAGTCCATCCTGATCTTCGTTGCGGCGCCGAATAAGACGGAGGGCAGCGGCAATAACGCGTTGCTGAAGTACCTGAAGGAAGCCGAGGAAAAGAACAGCAAGACCAGCATTGATATCAGCCGTTCGCTGTTTGTGATCAACTGGTCTGATTGTATTGACTCCGATGCCAGAAAAGATCTGCAGCATGAGGAGATCAAGTATAAGGACGATGATTCTTTCTCCATCCGCCTGGCGGATAAGAAGCTGTTTTTCATCTCCGCAAAATACGGTTATGCCGCAAGAGCCATGAGAAACGGGATCGCTTCCGAGAAGGATATGTCCGAGTTTAACAAAGGTCTGACCAATATGACCGATAAGTTCGGCGGCTATTGCTACAGAGAGAACCGCTGCGCTATGTCCGAGTTCGCCACCAAGCGGATGACGGAGCGCTGTGAGGAGGCTTTGAAAGAGGCAGAGGAAAAGAAGGACGATGTGTCCGTATTGGAAGTGGCTGCCGGCCTGTATGCACTGGAAAGCGAGATCCTGCAGTACGGTGAGAAATACGCGTCCGCTGTAAAGGCTTCTGCGATCATTGACAGTGTGGACAAGGCATTGTCCAAGTTGAGCAACCGTGCCGTATCCCTGCGTGAGAGCAATCGCGAGGAGATCAAGGCGATTGAGAAGAATATTGTGGAGCTGCGCAGGACCATCAATGAGGCCATCGAGAAGGAGTACAATAATTCTTCCATTCCGGAGAATACGCCGCTCCCAGAGGAGGCCAGCATGACGCTGGGTCTCGATCGGGCAACGCTGTACAGTTCCATCGTAGGAAACACAAAAAATTACATGGATCATGAGCTGAGAGGCTGGTTCCTGGGACTGTTCGGTCGTGTGAAAGTGAAGGATCGCGATAAGGACAATGTACGCGATATGATCAACAGCGCGATCGATGATTACACGGATAAGTTCCTGACACAGAGACAGATCCTGCTGGAGAGCCAGAGAGATATTTTCATGGATGCAGTGAAGCAGACCATTATGGACAACGGTAACATCTCCAAGGCGGCGAAGAAGTTCTTCCTGGATGTGCCGGCTCCGCAGGTAGTGAAGCCCGGTATCACCAACTGGGGAGAGTTGTATGATTCCCATTGCCGTACCGAGAAATTCCTGATGTTCAAGGGCGAATATCTGGATAAAGTCGGCTTTGTTCAGGATGTGGAGAAGATGCTGGTGCAGATCGCAGACAGTATGTACATGGATTACAGCAGAGATTACAGAAACGCACTGGAGTCCCTGCTACAGCAGATCAAGACCCAGTTTGAGGGCAATCTGGATACCTACTCGCTGTATATGAAGGCTATGGTGGAGAACCGCGACGCAATGCAGCAATTGGGTGAAAAGGTGGCGGATGTGGCAACAGAGCTGTTTGACTGCCAGAAGCAGTTGAATGACATCATCTGGAATCTGAGACTGACTTCGTTCTGGCTGTAAGGGAAAAGACGTGGGATAATAAGAAAAGATTTGAGGGCACAGCCTCGGAATGGGGCTGTGCTTTTCTAAGTTAGAGGAGCGTTTCTAACATTGTTTCGCGAGAATGGGGAGAGAGGGTTTGGGTGATTCGGAGCAAAAAAAGAAAAGGGAGCAGGCAGGCAGTGCGCTGGCGGCACAGGTTCTGCAGCTGGCCCACGATGATCTGCTGATGCATCTGCGCTTTTTTGATACGGCGCTGGCAAAAGTCCCGTGGAGAGAGCGGAACGGGATCGGCTGTATGGCGACGGACGGGGCAGTCTGTTATTATGACCCGGTGTGGGTGTTGCAGACCTATCAGAAAGAGGAGAAGCGCATTGCCAGGATTTATCTGCATATGCTGCTGCACTGCGTGTTCGCTCACAGCTTTCAATACGAAAAGCTGGAGGGAAAATACTGGGATCTGGCGGCGGATATTGCGGTGGAGAATGTGATCCTGGACATGCAGCTGACAGATGTGTCATTAGAGCAGGATGCGGATGTAAAGCGGAAGTTGAAGATCTTAAGGGAGGATATCGGACCGCTGACTGCGGAGCGGATCTACCGGTATTTCAGGCATAATCCGCTCACGGAGCGGGAGGAGCAGGAGCTTCATGCACTGTTTTTGCAGGATATACATTCTCTGTGGCGGCCTGCGGAAAATTATGAGATCGGACTGGAGCAGTGGAAGAAGATCAGTGAGCGGATCAAGGCAGATCTGAAGTCTTTTACCAAGGCACGGGCGGGGGCGGAGACTCTGGAGAAGAATCTGGAGGAAACCACCAGGGACCGCTATGACTACAGTGAGATCCTGCAGCGGTTTACGGTGATGGGGGAAGATATCACCGTAAATGATGAGGAGTTTGATTATATTTATTACACTTACGGTTTGGAGCGTTACGGGAATCTGCCGCTGATCGAGCCTTTGGAGTACAAGGAAACCCACAAGGTGCGGGAGTTTGTGATTGCCATTGACACGTCGGCGTCCTGCAGGGGATCGGTGGTGCGGAATTTTTTGCGAAAGACATATTCCATCCTGAAGTCGTCGGAGAATTTTTTTCATAAGATCAATGTACATATCATTCAGTGCGACAATGAGGTCAAAAATGACACAAAAGTCACTTCTGAGGAAGAATTTGAGAATTTTATGAAGTATGGGAAACTCACAGGGTTCGGGGCAACGGATTTCAGGCCGGTGTTCACGTATCTGGAGGAGCTGAAAAGTCAGGGGGAATTTGAGAACCTGAAAGGGCTGATCTATTTCACGGACGGCTATGGCATCTATCCGGAAAAGATGCCGGATTATGACGTGATCTTTGCATTTCTGGATGAGGATGAAAATCGGACCGCGGTGCCGCCCTGGAGTCTGAAAGTGGTGTTGGAGAGCGAGGAGTTTGAGGATGAACATTAAGCAGGCGAAAGAATATATCAAGGATTCGGTGAGACTCTATTTAAAGAAAAATGAATTCGGGGAGTACCGGGTGCCGGTGGTCAGACAGCGTCCCATCTTTTTGTTGGGGGCGCCGGGGATCGGCAAGACGGCCATCATGG
>DFDT01000087.1:17101-24130 GCA_002368865.1 Lachnospiraceae bacterium UBA3821
AGACGGCCATCATGGAGCAGATCGCACAGGAGATGGGGATTGCGTTGGTGTCTTATTCCATGACCCATCACACCAGGCAGTCGGCGCTGGGACTGCCCTTTATCACGCAGAAAAATTACGGTGGACAGGAGTACAGCGTGTCGGAATACACCATGAGTGAGATCATTGCTTCCATTTACGATACGATGGAGCAGAGCGGCATCAAAGAGGGGATTCTGTTTCTGGACGAGATCAACTGTGTGTCGGAGACGCTGGCGCCCTCCATGCTGCAGTTTTTGCAGTACAAGGTGTTTGGCAGACACCAGGTGCCAGAGGGCTGGATCGTAGTGACGGCGGGAAATCCGCCGGAGTACAATAAGTCGGTGCGGGAATTTGACGTGGTGACGTATGATCGGTTGAAGCTTCTGGAGGTGGAGCCGGATTTCGGCATCTGGAAAGAGTATGCGGGGGAGAAGCGGCTGCATCCGGCGATCGTGAATTTCCTGGATCTGAAGAAGGATGCGTTTTACTGTATGGAGATGACCACCAAGGGGCGCAGCTATGTGACGGCCAGAGGCTGGGAGGATCTGTCCCAGATGCTGCAGCTGTATGAGGAAGAGGAGCTTGCCGTGGAGGAGAGCCTGGTGGGGCAGTATATCCGCAACGACCGGATTGTGAAGGAATTCACGGCCTACTATGACCTGTTTAACAAATATAAGAAGGATTATCACATCAATGCGATCCTGGCCGGGAATGCGCCGGCGCAGGCGGTGGAGAAGGCGAAGACGGCGGCTTTTGATGAGCGTTTGTCCCTGCTAGGCATGCTGCTTGACCGGGTGCAGGCGGACATGAAGGATGTGATGGAGCAGGCGGCGTATCTGAAAGATCTGCAGGCGCCTCTCGTGGCGGTGAAGGAGAAAGCAGTCGGGGCAGACGGCGCCTCAGATGCAGGCGCGGCAGATGCGGACAGAGCAGGCGCTGGTAACGCGGGACAGAGTGGAAAAGATATTATTTTGACACAACTGTCACAAATAACTGAGGTAAGACGGAAGAAGATGGAGAATCTGCAGATGGCAAATTCTCTGTCCGAGGCGGATCGCAGAAGGCATCTGCGGGTGCTGCGTTTCCTGGAGGAGTGTCAAAAGGGCCTGTATACGGCGGATGCGGTGAATGCAGAGGAGGCTTTTGACGTGATTCGGGGGAAATATGACGGAGATGTCGCAAACATGAAGCAGGAGACCGCGAAGACGAAGGCTGAGCTGGAGGCATTGTTTGCGTTTGCGGAAGCGGCCTTTGCGGAGGGGAATGAGATGCTGATCCTGGTGACGGAACTGACCGTGCATAATGCCAGCGCCCAGTTTATTGCGACCTTTGGCAGCGAAGCCTACAATCGGCACAACAAAGACCTGATGCTGGGGGAGCGGAGCAATGATATCAAGGCGCAGATCGCTTCCCTAGGCATATAAAGGTATCGGAAGGGAGGAAGTGTTATGGATGTGGTTTCTATTGAATGTCCAAACTGCGGTGCGAAGATTGAGCGAAAACCGGGAGAATACTTTGTAACCTGCAAGTATTGCGGGGGAGAAGTATGTTTTGACGAGATCAAGGAGGAAGCACAGATCGGCAGATTGAAAAGTAAGCTGGATGTGCTGGAGAAAAAAGATAAAGATGAGGAAGCTGTCCGTAAATCCCTGCAAAGCTGGGTGAAAAAACGCAATATTACACTTGGGATCATGAGCTTTTTACAATGCTTCGGATTTTTCCTTGTGGGCTGCAGTGGCGAGGATCCCGCAGATGATGGGCTGGTGGGGTTGGGAAGCATGTGCATACTGGCCGCGATCGGTATGCTGATCGCAGCACCCATTGTTCTGGGTGCACTGTATCCGGATTATAATATTTTGAGCGGTCAAAAAGATTCTACGGCCAGGATAAAAATGTGGCTGAAGCTTTTCGGTATCAGCCTGTGCATCTGCTTAGTGTCTGTTATTCTGGCGTTTGTGATCCTGAGCATTTTAGGTTTTGTGGATTAACGGTACAAAGGTGGTATTATGGTGAAAGAATGGGAGTTCCCCATACCGGGGGGAAGCCTGTACTGTGAAAAAATTGAATCGGAACAGACAGGAAGCGGAATTCGTATCACGAGAATGCAGGGGCTTGCCGGCGAGGTGGAAATACCGGAGCGCATTGAAGGTGTGCCGATATTGGCCATCGGACGCAAGGCTTTTCTCAGCAAGAAGAATCTGCGGAAAGTGACGGTTCCGGGAACTGTGACGGAGGTGGGGGACTGGGCCTTTGCGTATTGTGACCATCTGCATACGGTGCGATTTGTGCATGAGGGAGAGGCTGATGGAAAGAGCGAAGAAAAGTCTGGTGCGGGAACAAAATTGCGTTTCGGCAAGTCGGTTTTTCTGGAGTGTCATAACCTGCGTTATGTGTACGTAAAGGATGGCAGCGAGTCCACGGCGGCGCTGTTGGCGGCGGCTGTGACCACAGCGGAGGCGCCCTACCTGTTGGATGCACAGGAGGCAGGCAGCAGGGAGTGGCTGGAGAAGTGGGATGCCAGGATGTTTGCTGTACTGCACAGCGCGGACGAGGAAGGGTATTCCAAGCAGGTGTTGTGCGGGGAGGAAGATTACGGCAGCACAGACAAGGTGGCATACGAGAGCGGCAGGCGAAAAGTAAAGGTGCGGCTGTTGCTTTTGCGGTGTCTATATCCGGAGGGGCTTGCGCCCGAGCGACGGAGTGAGATGGAAGCGTATCTGCGGGAGAAGGACGAGACCTGGCAGGTGATCTTAAAAGAGCACGGCGAGGATCAGGCTTACTATAAACTGTTCACCGACCTGGGTTGTGTGACGGAGGATAATTTTGATGCGCTGCTTCGAGAGGTGGGCGAGGACTGTCCGGAGCTGCGGGCCTATCTGATGCGGTATAAAGAGGAAGTCTTGGGGTATTCGGATTTTTTTGCGGGACTGCAGTTGTGAGGAAAAAGATGGATTCCGGGTTGAATTACAATATGCGAAAGTCAGATAAAAACTTGTTTGTTCAACTTGAACAAACAAGTTTTTTGTGTTATAATGACATCTTATAAGAGGAGTACATAAGTATGATTAAAGTTGATTGTGAATATAATATAAAAGAAGATATAGGGTTTATTTTGGAAACAGAAAAAATGAATAATGCTGAACTCTCTGAAAAAACAAGAATTTCAAGAACTACACTTGATGAAATCGAGAAAAAAGGTAAGACTACGGAAACCGTTTATGAAAAATTCTATTCTTATATCTATTTGAACAAATACAGAATTAACGCTGTTAAAGAAGAATTGATAAAAGAAAAATATCATAATGTACTGTTTCATGGTTCTAAAAATGGTTTATCAGAAGTAACGGTTACAGGTTCGAGAAAAAATTGCGATTTTGGGAAAGGGTTTTATCTGGGAGAAACCTATAATCAGGCTTTAGCATTTATATGTGAAAATGAAAAATCTTCTGTGTATTCGTTTCATTACTCGCTTAGCGATTTAAAAATCCGGAAATTTGAATGCTCGTTGGAATGGATGCTTGCTATTTGCTATTATCGCGGAACATTGGGAGACTTTTCCCAAAATAAGGAAGTTATAACAATTGCTGCGGAAATTGAGAGTTCGGATGTGATCATTGCTCCTATTGCCGATAATAAAATGTTTTATGTAATGGCGCAGTTTACGGATGGAGAAATCAATGCAGATGTTGCACTCCATTCATTGTCGGCATCAAAGCTCGGACTTCAATATATATTTAAAACAGATAAAGCGTTGGACAGGTTAGTTCCGATTGAAAAGTATTATATTTGTAATCCGGAGCGAGAAGACTGTAAGAGACTTTTAAATGAACGAAGCTATGAAATAGATACAAAACTAAAGTTGGCAAAGAGAGAGTATAAAACAGGTTTATATATAGAGGAAATATTAAAATGAGAAAGTTTGACCATAATGGCTTGTTGCTTGCTGAATATCAGGGAGCCCTATTTGAAAAATCAAATGAATTGAATTGTTCTACTGCTGTCTATATTAGAAGATTTTTACATTCAGACTTGTTAAAAAAACTTGATACGAATAATCCAGCATCTTTGTCTATGGATGTTAATGAGGGAGTAAATAGTATTATAGATCAATTTGGAATCTCTGACTACGGAAAAATTAAATATTCAAAAAGTGCGCTGTTTTGGATGGGATACATGTATAGATATATTTCATATACAAGAGAGCTTTCCACAAAATTCGTTATGAAACTATTCAGTTATAAACAAATGAATGATGTTTATTTTACGTTTCATACCCAGGATCCGGAATGGTGTATTCAAAATCTGCTGGAAATCAATAATTTGTCGGAGAGCGTCTTTGACAATAACAGTAGGTTAAAAGAAACAATACGGGAAAAAGGTAATTATTGATTTCTTAATTCTTTTTGAAAATTCATTTAGACTGGTGACGCAAAAGTCAGATTGTGATATGCTAGATAGAGTATGAGATAAACTGTAAATAGAATCGCAATATGTTAAAAACGAGAGATTAAAATGTAAAATGAGGGAGAAACGGGATGGGTATGACTCTGGAACAGGCAAAGGAAAAGTTGGAAAAATACGGACAGCAGCATGTGCTGAAGTATTATGAGGAACTGTCCGAGGCGGAGAAACAGGCGCTGCTCGATCAGATCGAGGCTACGGATATGAGTATTCTGGAGGCTTGTCTGCATAAGGAGGATCTGGCGCAAAAAGGTGTGATCACACCCCTGGCGGCGATGCAGATCCCGGAGATCGAGGCGAACAGAGAGAGTTTTACCGAGACCGGTCTGGAGGCGATCCGGGCAGGTAAGGTGGGCGCAGTGCTGTTGGCTGGCGGTATGGGCACCAGACTGGGCTCTGACGGCCCTAAGGGCGTATACAACGTGGGGCTCACCAGAGAGTTGTACATCTTTGAATGCCTGATCAACAATCTGATGGATGTGGTAAAGCAGGCGGATGCTTGGATCCATCTGTTTGTCATGACCAGCGACAAGAATCATGACGAGACAGTGTCTTTCATGAAGGCGAAGAATTATTTCGGCTACCGCGAGGAATATGTGCATTTTTTTAAACAGGAGATGGCGGCAGCCACTGATTATAACGGTAAGATTTATCTGGAGGAGAAGGGCAAGCTTTCCACTTCTCCCAACGGAAACGGCGGATGGTTTATCTCCTTGAAGAATAGCGGGCTGTTGGATTTGGTTCACAATGAGGGCATCGAGTGGCTGAATGTGTTCGCGGTGGATAATGTGCTGCAGCGGATCGCAGATCCCTGTTTTGTGGGTGCCACGATCCAGAAGAACTGCGTGGTGGGCGCCAAAGTGGTAAAGAAGAATGCGCCGGATGAGAAGGTGGGCGTGATGTGTCTGGAGGACGGCAAGCCCTCTATCGTGGAATACTATGAGCTGACGAATGAGCTGATGAATGCGAAGGACGAAAACGGAGATCCTGCGTATTATTTCGGCGTAATTTTGAATTATCTGTTTAAGGTCGCGGATCTGGAGCGTACCGTGGAAAACAAGCTGCAGCTGCACATTGTGGAGAAAAAGATTCCGTATCTGGATGAGAACGGGAACTTGGTGAAACCGCAGCAGCCTAATGGGTATAAGTTTGAGAATCTGGTGTTAGATATGATCCATGAGATGGATTCCTGCCTGCCCTTTGAGGTGGTGCGGGAGAAAGAGTTTGCCCCGATCAAGAACGCGACGGGGGTGGATTCGGTGGAGAGTGCCAGAGAGCTTTTGAAGAAGAACGGCGTGGAGCTGTAACGGAGTATTTAAAGGAGGACGGCGCAGATGAATGATCAGCATGAAATTGTCCTCTACCAGGTGGATGATACCAATGTTTGCGTCAGTGTTACAGGAAAAACCGCTGCTGAATTGATCCATGAGCGTGCAGATGCTCAGAAGCCTACCATGGGACTCACTACATGGAAGGATGCGCCAGATGGCAAAATCCTTAAAAAGGATGTGGTTGTTGCCAAGAATTACCTCAACGAGAAAGAATTGTCGAGGCTGAATCGATTGGTTACGATGTTTATTGACTATGCTGAGCTTATGGCCGAGGATGAAGTCTTAATGAGCATGCAGGACTGGGTGGACCAGACAGATCAATTTCTAAAGAATAACAGAAGAGATGTGCTTCCAGATAAAGGACGGATATCCCACGATGAAGCCGTCAAGAAGGCAGCAAAGGAATACGAGATCTTCAGAATAAAGCAAGATCAGGAATATGTCTCCGAATTTGACCGTCAGACTGAAAAGTATTTTAGAGGAGAATAAGAAAAACAGACGTAGGAAAGAGAAAGAAAGTCTAAAGAGAGCGAGGAATAGATCATGAAGATTTTGGTGACAGGCGGAGCAGGGTTTATCGGGAGTCACACTGTGGTGGAACTGCAGGAGGCGGGCTATGATGTGGTAGTGTTGGACAATCTGTGTAATTCCAGTAAGAAGTCGCTGCAGCGCGTGGAGGCGATCACGGGAAAGACAGTGCCTTTTTATGAGGCGGATATTTTGGACAGGGAGGCTCTCACGGAGATTTTCACCAAGGAGCAGCCGGACGCGGTGATCCATTTCGCCGGATTGAAGGCGGTGGGCGAGTCCGTGCAGAAGCCCTGGGAATACTATGAGAACAATATCGCGGGTACGCTGACTTTGGTGGATGTGATGCGCAAGCGCGGGGTGAAGAACATTATCTTTTCTTCCAGCGCGACAGTGTACGGCAATCCGGCGTTTATCCCAATCACCGAGGAGTGTCCCAAGGGACAGTGCACCAATCCTTACGGCTGGACCAAGTCCATGCTGGAGCAGATTCTGTCGGATATCCAGAAGGCAGATCCGGAGTGGAATGTGATCCTGCTGCGCTATTTTAATCCGATAGGCGCGCATAAGAGCGGCACCATCGGGGAGAATCCTAACGGCATCCCCAACAACCTGATGCCCTATATCACGCAGGTTGCGGTGGGCAAGTTGAAAGAGTTAGGTGTGTTCGGCAACGATTACGATACGC
>DFDT01000087.1:24176-36164 GCA_002368865.1 Lachnospiraceae bacterium UBA3821
ATACGCCGGACGGAACCGGTGTGCGGGATTATATCCATGTGGTGGATCTGGCGCGAGGGCATGTGAAGGCACTGAAGAAGATTGAGGAGAAGGCGGGGCTTCGAATCTATAATCTGGGTACCGGCGTGGGCTACAGTGTGCTGGATATCGTGAAAAACTTCGAGGAGGCTACGGGTGTGAAGATTCCGTATTCCATCAAACCCAGACGGGCGGGAGATATCGCCACCTGTTATGCGGATGCGAGTCTGGCAAAGGAGGAGCTTGGCTGGACGGCGGAGTACGGAATCAGGGAGATGTGTGAGGATTCCTGGAGATGGCAGAAGAACAATCCGAACGGGTATGAGGACTGAGAATTTGTTTGGAGGGATATTAAGATGAGCGAGATTGATGATCTGGTAAATATGATCGACGGGAAGATGAATGGCGGCGTGAGCAGGCTCAAGGTGGAGTTCTCCGAGGCGCAGAAGGTGGACACGGTGAAGGAGCAGTATCATCACGGGCGCTGCGATGTGGGGAGCCCTTGGGCAAAGGGAACGGTGTCCAACTGTGATGCGGTGGATATGCCTGGGGAAGGCGACCGCTAAAACGGCTACGATAAAGTGAAGACGGCAAAGTGAAGGTAGAAATGAAATGTAGGGCGACAATAGGTGAATAACCGAAAGTCGCCCTGTTTTATGAATTTAAAATTTTTTCAAATACCCAACCAAAATGAGATGAGGATTGTCTATCTTATTGAGAACGTACTCTAAGAGCGTTCGTGTTGTTACGGGAGGAGAAGGCAAACTGGCGAAACTGGTGGAGCGCACAAAGGCAGGGGATATGGATGCTTTTGGGTCGCTTTACCGGGAGACAAACCGCAGGGTGTATTTTATCTGTCTGCATTTTATGAAGGAGAGACAGGAGACGGAGGATATGATGCAGGAGGCGTATCTTGCGGCATTCAAAGGTCTGAAGGAGCTGCGGGAACCGGAGCGCTTTCGGGGATGGGTGGAGCAGATCGCGGTGAACCGGTGTTGCTCTATTATTTCAACAATCTTACGGTAGAGGAGATCGCGGAGCTGATGGAGTGTCCCGCCGGAACCGTCAAATACCGGCTGAGTGTATCCCGCTCCAAGATTAAAAAGGGCGTGGAAGCTTATGAGCATAAGACCCATGACAAGCTGTATTCCTTTGCGGGAGTGCCCTTTCTGGCGCTGCTTTTGTCGGAGGAAGCGAAGGCGTGCGAAGTGCCGGAGCTGACGGAGCAGATCATGGGAGCGGTGCGGGAGCTGGGCGCAGGTACTCAGGCGGCGGGAGTAGGTGCAGCAGCGGATGGCGCAGGCGTACAGGCAGCAGGCGTGTCGAAAGACGCGGGCAATGCGGTGGGAGCGGCGACAGCAGTGATACACAATAACCAACAGTCCAAGGAAGAGACGGCCATTTCGGCGGATGCAGAAAATTCTCAGGGCGGGCAGGCTTCCGGCGGGGAAAGCGCGGCGGCAGGACAGAGCGCAGCAAACGATCGAAGCGGGCGGAGCGGAAAGCAAGTATGATGAAAGCATGAAAGGCAGAGTTGAAGGAACCAGCTATATCAATGACTATTTTGGATTTTGGGCTGATCTGGACGAAAACTGGGAACTGAAGGATTATGACGCTATCGTTGCAGGGACATCACTGGCGAAAGAGACTTTTACCGAACTGTTGGCAGGTTATAATCACTTGACAATTTTTGTCGGAACCAATCATAGCGGCGGCGATGATATGGGATTTTTCTGGGTTGAAATCGCTGATGAGGCTAATTATGATACAGAGTTTGCGCAGGAGATCATTCCTGAAAATGTGAAGGAGGCACGTTTTCGGAGGCAGGTGACACATGTGGCAAGCACTTCATGGTTTGGCACGCGGGATGATGTCATGTATTTAGGAACTGTGGAATGCGGTGATTTGAAAGGCTACTATTACATACATGAAGCGGTGGAGTACGATGGGAGTCCTAATATAACAGAGGATATTTTTCTGTTTGACAATAATATCTGTGTGCGAATTAATATCGGTCCATGGAGTTATGGGGTAGAAAATATCGAACAGCTTCGGGAGCGGCTGGCTGCCATCGAGGAGCACCTGCCGTTGAAAAATCGGGTAGAAACGGAAGTGATCACGGAGCGGATAGAGGAGCAGTAAAGGGAATTTGAGAGGAATTTGGCGGAAAAAAATGTTTAGAACTTGCGGAAATCGGTTTTTTATATGATAATAAAATCAGTTGGAGTTACATTAAATTTATCAAAAGAGAAGGAGTGTGGAAAATATGCGTTATGAGGTAAAAGGCGGCAGTCTTCCGGTGTTAGTGTGCCAGCTGGAGGCAGGAGAGCAGATGGTCTGTGAATCCGGGGCAATGTCCTGGATGGATGACGGAATCGAGATGCAGACGGAAGGCGGCGGAATCGGGAAGGTGTTCGGGCGGATGCTGTCCGGGGAGGCGCTTTTCCAGAACCGCTATATAGCAAAGCGTGCGGGCGAGATTGCGTTCGCGTCCAAGTTTCCGGGATCCATCGTGGCATATGAGGTGACGCCGGATAAGCCGGTGATCCTGCAGAAGACCGCTTATCTGGCAAGCTGCGGCAATGTAGAGTTGTCAGTTTATTTACAGCAGAAGATTGGCTCCGGCTTCTTCGGAGGCGAGGGATTTATCATGCAGAAGGTGTCCGGAAACGGTCTGGTGTTTGCGGAGATTGACGGTGCGGCGATGGAATATGTATTGCAGCCGGGACAGCGCAAGATTATTGACACGGGATATCTGGCGGTGATGGACGGCACTTGCAGTCTTGACACGCAGACGGTCAAGGGTGTGAAGAATGTGCTGTTGGGCGGCGAGGGACTGTTTAACACAGTGCTCACCGGTCCGGGGAGGATCACACTGCAGACGATGCCGATCAGCAAGACGGCGATGACGTTGTACGGGTATATGCCGCATCCGTCGAAATAGAATTTTTAAAAAGCCAGCAGATCCGGGCGGTATATGCCGCCGCAGACTGCTGGCTTTTGATTTGTGCGCCTGGCAGCGCACGTTTTTACGCAATATAAAGATACATACAGATAAAGTGGCAGAAGCTTCCTGCCATGACGAACAAATGGAACACCTCGTGGGAGCCGAACCATTTGTGCTTTGCGTTAAAAACGGAAAGTTTCAGCGCGTAGATCACGCCGCCCACCGTGTAGATAATGCCGCCGGCCAAGAGCCACAGGAAAGCCCCGGTAGGAAGCGTTTCCAACAACTGTCCGAACACCAGCACACAGACCCAGCCCATGGCGATGTAAATGATGGATGAAAACCATTTCGGGCAGGTCACCCATACTGCCTTGATCCCCATGCCGATCAGAGCGATGCCCCATACCAGGGCAAGCAGTTTATAGCCCACCTCGCCGCCAAGGACGATCAGGCACACCGGTGTATAGGAACCAGCGATCAGAACAAAGATCATCATATGGTCAATTTTTTTGAAAATGCGCAGTGCCTTGCCGGTCAGGTTTACCGTGTGGTAGGTGGTGCTGGCACCGTAGAGCAGAATCATGCTGGCCATGAAGATCGCCATGGCGATAAAATTTTGACTGCCATCCGCGCTCCCTGCTTTGATGAGAAGCGGCACTGCCGCGAAAACTGCCATCATCATGGCGATAAAATGGGTAATGGCACTTCCGGGTTCTCTGATCGTGATCTGCATCATACATTCCTCCTCTTCTATTATGATAAAGTATGCACAAAAATTACAAGAAGTATTCAACGAAACGCAACACGTAGTTTTCAAAACTACATCCTGTAATTTGAATCTACAATAAAAGGAAGGAATTGTCAATATTTTTTTCGGGTTCGTCTATCCGATATCTTCCTCCAGCACCTGAAATTCCATATAATCAAAGTCGATCGTTTCGATAAAACTGTCCTGATAGAAGCGCGTCCTGGCGTGACGCTTAAATTCGGATATGTTTTTGTCCAGCCATATGGGCTGCGCCAGATCGAAGTCGTGACAGGCTTCGTCCAACAGGCGGAAAACCTTATGGGTGCGGGTGTCCTCCGAGGTATCTTCCCCGGTGGTGTCCTTGATCATGTGGCCGTTCTGCCATAATTTGATCCAGATGCGCAAGGCGGTGTCCTCCTCTCATGATTATCTTCCTCAATTATTTTCTAATCATAAGTAATTTCAGGTAAAAAATCAACCCTTAAGGATTTTGTCGAAGAGTTATGCTTTATTGCGGGAATGAATGCAGCAATTTGTTCATATAGATATAGAGTGGTGGTTAGATTGGCAAAACTACCAACAAATTCTTAAAAAGGAATTAATTTTTGTGAAATATATACATTTTTATCCGGAATTATGTTATAATGAAGAGACACTAAAGTTAGGCGGCTATTGTAAAGGAGATACTATGGATTTTTTGGGGGCAAACGGGGACGGCATTGACAGCTGGCAGGAAGTCACACTGGTTTATAATGCTGCTCTGAAGCAGGTACAGACCAAGATGGAAATTCTGAATGATGAATTCCAGCATGTACATCAATACAATCCGATCGAACATATCAAAGCCCGTATCAAGACACCGGAGAGTATTGTCAAAAAGTTAAAGAGACGCGGGTACGAATCTACCATAGAAAACATGGTGAAGTACATCAATGATATTGCGGGTATCCGGATCATCTGTTCTTTTACATCGGACATTTACCGTATTGCGGAGATGATCCGTGACCAGAAGGACATTCATGTGGTCAGCGTAAAGGATTACATTACCTATCCCAAGGCCAGCGGATACAAGAGTTATCATATGATCGTGATGGTGCCGGTTTATCTGTCGGATCGCATTGTGGATACCAAGGTGGAGATTCAGATCCGTACGGTTGCAATGGATTTCTGGGCAAGTCTGGAGCACAAGATCCATTATAAGTTTGAAGGGGACGCGCCGGAACATATCAAAGCAGAATTGATCGAGTGTGCCCATATGGTGGCGGATCTTGATGCAAGGATGCTTTCACTGAACGAGGAGATCCTGGAGCTGGCGAAGGAACATTCAGAGAAATGAGCGAGAAATGAGCGAAAAAACGTGCCGTGAGCAATGGTTGCTGGCGGCACGTTTTTATATGGGAGGATTCTGTCATGTTCACATATAAAATGAGGAGTGCCCAGGCACCTCGCGGCACCCGGGCTATTATGAAAAAATCACATAACGTCTTATCTGTTCTTGAAATAAAGTATAGCAGAGAAATATGAACAAAATATGAACGAGGTGTAAATCTTCGGTTAAGCTTGAAAATTGTTGTCAGAACATAAAAAAGATGTTAAAATAAACAGAGTGGAGCAGTAGATGATCCGGGTTGGAGGAAGATATATGGACACATTTATGGAAAAGCTGGCGGAAAAGTTCACGGCGCAGGAAATGATAAAGGCAAATGAGGTCGCTGAGCGGCAGGAGGCGGAGCGTTTCAAGGCACAGGTGCAGGAGTATACCGAATGCCTGGATCGCATGAAGCAGATCTGCGCGGAGATAGAACAGACAGCGGATTCAGCGAAGAACAAGGTGGAATCTGTACAGATGGACACGGACGGACTCAAAGAAGAACTCCTGAAGATGTGGGAGGATATGCAGACTGCCACTGTGGAGAAAGCCGGTATGACCGAGAGTGTCAAAGAGGAGGCTGACGAGCAGGCGGAAGCGGCTGCGGAACGTCTGGCAGCACAGATGACAGAGCTGAGATCCGTTATGCAGCAGCAGATCGACGGTTTGCAGAATACCCTGGATGCAAGGCTCGCACAGCTGGCACAGAAAGCGGATGAGAATCCGGGACTGCAGCTGGAGGATGTGAAGGGATTGCAGGCGGAACAGCTCAACTCGATCCGTTCTCTCCAGCAGGATCAGCTGGATAATCTGCGCAGCGTGCTGAAGGCACAGATCAGTGGTTTGAAAGAAGGACAGAATCAGAGCGATTTTATCCTGAGTGAGTTAGAGAGTCAGAGAAATATGCTGGATGCGAAGATCGCAGAGATCAAGACCGGCGTGGAGGAGCAGCTTGGCGGGTCCAACGAATTTGTCCACAGAGAATGTGTGAAGGTATACCGGAATGTACAGGCTGTGATCGGAGATGAAAACAAGAAGCAGACGGAGAATCTGGATTATACCTTTAATCCCATGAAGAACAACCTGAATAAGATCTTCAAGATCTCGGTGGTGGCATTGGTCGCATCTGTGGCAGGCGTCGTGCTCCAGATCTTGAGTATGCTTCATATTCTGTGACAGACGGAGACCAATATGGCAAAGGAAATCTGGAAACCCGGCAATATGCTGTATCCGCTGCCGGTTGTGATGGTAAGTCTTGCGGATTGGAACGGTAAGCCCAATATCATTACGGTAGCATGGGTGGGAACGGTCTGCACGAATCCGCCCATGGTGTCGATTTCCGTGCGGCCGGAGCGTTTTTCCCATGGGATCCTGAAAGAGACCGGTGAGTTTGTGATCAATCTGACGACGAGGGAGCTGGTTTTTGCCACGGATTACTGTGGTGTGAAGAGCGGCCGGGACGTAGATAAGTTTCAGGAGATGAAGCTGACGCCGGTGGCGGGAACCAAAGTCCGGGCGCCGATGATCGAGGAAAGTCCGGTCAATATTGAATGCCGTGTTCGGGAAATCAAAGAACTCGGTTCCCATGATATGTTTCTGGCGGATGTGGTCGCAGTGCATGCGGAAGAACAATACATGGATAAGAAACACAAATTTCATCTGGAGGAGGCGGAACCGATCGTATATTCCCACGGGACTTATTATGCCTGCGGGGAGCAGCTGGGAACCTTCGGTTACAGCGTCCGGAAAAAGCAGGGTTGAGCACGGTCAGGTGTCCGATTTTAGGTGGGAGTCCATTTGGCTCCCTCTTTTTATGGCGTCTTTTCCGTAGCGGGCGCGAATGCTGTCCAGGGCGGCATCCAGTTTTTGTTGTTTTTCCGATCGGGGTGCCTGATAGTCAAAAATACTGAGCTGCACAGGCGTATCTTCTTCGGCAAGTTTGGTCACCCGCACGCCGAGAAGGCGCACCGGAGCCCCGTTCCAGAGCTCATCAAAAAGAGTGCAGGCGCTCTCTGCGATGATGGCGTCTGAGGCTGTGGGCACAGACAAAAGCGTCTGGTGGGAAACGGACACAAAGTCGCTGTATTTGATCTCAGTGCAGACGGAGGCGCCTACACTGTGTGCTTTGCGCATGCGTGCGCCCACCGATTCAGACAGCTGCCGCAGGATGCGATGCGCCTGCTCCGCAGTGGTCACATCATGGGAGAGTGTGGTGGAATTGCCGACGCCCTTGGCCTTGGCGCGCTTGGTCTCCACAACGGAGGCGTCGATGCCGTTGGCGTAGTTCCAAAGGAGCAGACCGTGGCTCTTTAAGTGGGACTCCAGGATGGTGCGGTCCGTGTGCGCCAGTTCACCGATGGTGAGGATGCCCAGCTTGCGCAGGGTTTCGACGCTGGAATGCCCGCACAGGAACAGACTGGAAACCGGCAGAGGCCAAAGCTTTTCCGGAATCTCCGATGCAAAGAGAGTGTGTGTCAGATTGGGCTTTCGGAAGTCGGATGCCATTTTGGCCAGGACCTTGCGGTCGGAGATGCCCACATTTACCGTGAATTGAAACGTCTGAAAGACCGATTCCCGGATAAAATCCGCGGCTTCCACCGGCGAGGAATATCGGGAAGAAATCGGGGAATAATCCATATAACATTCGTCGATGCTGACCTGTTCGATATCCGGACAGATCCGGGAGAGATGTTCCATCAAAGCATGGCTGTATTCCTTATAGTGTGCATGGTTGGGGGAGGCCAGGGTCAGGTGCGGGCATTTGCGCAATGCGTTTGCCACAGGTTCCCCGGTCTGAATGCCGAAGGCCTTAGCGGGAATGGATTTGGCAAGCACCACCCCGTGGCGTGTTGCCAAATCCCCGCCGATGATGGAAGGAATTTCCCGCAGATCCACGGAGGAGCCTTCCTTCAGCTTGTCGAGGGCGGTCCAGCTCAGGAACGCAGAGTTGACATCGATATGGAAAATGATGGGATCTTTCATGCCGGACACCTCCTTTTTGCGTTGAGATTCTTAATTTTTATTTTAATCCGTCGGGAATGACTTTACAAGCTCTATAATTATTGCTAGAATAGGACAGGCTGAGGATGAAACCAATGAAGATTTTTACGAAAAAAGCGAAATTTACCTATATTTGGACCAGTTTGTTGACATTGTTTGTCTGCATGCTGTTTCTGGACGGGTATCCCACGCTGCGTTCGGAAGGGGAAAACTATTTTCATGTTTATCTGAACGGTGTGCAGGTGGGCGTGGTCGGAAAGCCGGAAACCGCGGAGTGGATGCTTTTGCAGGTGCGCAGAGAGCTGGCCGGACAGAGCGAAGATATTGTATTTATGGACGTGGATCTGCGGTTGGAGGGAGAAGAAATCCTCTGGGGAGAGCTGGATGAGGAGGATGCGATCCGGGCGCGGATGGCGGAGATCCTCTCACAGAGCGTGCGGGAGACGATGCAGCGGGCCTATAGCCTGAAGGTGAACGAGTATATGGTGAACCTGGGCAGTATCTCGGATGTGCGGGAACTGCTGCAGTTAGCCATCGACAAGTATGCAACGGAGGAAGGGTTCGTTGTGGAGCTGACGCAGGATTCCGACAGGGAATTCAGCGCGTTGACGGCGGATGTGATCCGGCGTGAGAGTGTGTCTCAAAATTCGGAGGCTTCCAGGATGTCAGCCGGAGTGGAGCGCGTCATGTCTGCAATTCATGTGGAAACTGCACCGGAGGAAAAGGATTTTGCAGATTTTGAGACAGGGCTGAAATTCATGTATTTTTCGGAGAAGGTGGAGATTGCGGAGGTATATCTTCCGGAGGATCGGATTTCCTCCCTTGAGACCGCTGCAGAAGATGTGATCAAGGAGCAGGAGACGGTCGGGGAATACAAGATTGTCAGCGGAGATACGTTGTCTGAGATTGCAATCAAAGTGAATATACCGTTGGATAAGATCGTGGAACTGAACAGCGACAAGCTGGAAAATGAGAATTCGCTGATCCGTGTGGGGGACAAGCTGATCATCACTGTTCCAGAGCCGGAGCTTTCGGTGGAGCGCACGGAGGACAATTATTACGAAGAAGCCTATGATCTGGACATTATTTACATTGACAACAACGATTGGTACACCAACCAGTCTGTGGTGCATCAGCAGCCGTCTGCGGGGTTCCGCAAGGCGATCGCCCGGGTACATTATGTCAACGACAAAGAGGTTTCCAGAGAGATCCTGAAGGAGGAAGTGGTGCTGGAAGCGGTGCCCAAGATCGTGGAGCGGGGGACCAAGATTCCGCCCACTTATATCAAACCGATCTCCGGAGGACGTCTGAGTTCTGGATTCGGTGCACGCAGCGCGCCCACGAAGGGAGCCAGCACGTATCACAAGGGCGTGGACTGGGCTGTGCCTACGGGAACGGCCGTCTATGCATCCTGCGGCGGTACCGTATCGAAGGCCGGCTGGGGAAGCGGGTACGGCTATGTGGTTTACATCGATCATGAAGACGGCAGACAGACCCGATATGGACATCTGTCGAAGGTGCTGGTGAAAGCCGGACAGAAGGTGAAGCAGGGAGACCGCATTGCGCTTTCCGGAAGCACCGGTATCAGCACGGGACCGCACCTGCACTTTGAGATCCTGATCAATGGCAGCCAGGTGAATCCACTGAAGTATCTGAATTAATCCTACAGCCAGTATTTTCGTGCATTTTGGGTTGTGGCGGAAGTGTTACAAATGTTACAAAATTGTTTCCTATTTACAAATCCGTCAAAATATGGTATAAATCATTTTGAGGGATAGGATATTTTGTATTTGGGATAATTTTTTATAGAGCAGATCATTTGACAGTCTGCTCAATGGATGATATAGGCCGTCATCCGCAGAAAAAGGGGCGGATGCGCCGGTTTTGAAACAAGAGGTAAGCAATAAAATGGAACAATACGCGATCAAAGGCGGTAATCCATTAGTAGGTGAAGTGGAGATAGGAGGGGCTAAGAATGCAGCTCTTCCTATTCTTGCGGCTTCTCTGATGACGGATGAAACAGTTCATATAGAAAATATTCCGGACGTGCGTGACACAAATGTGCTGTTGTCCGCGATGCAGGACATCGGCGTGATGATGAAGCGGGAGGGACGCCATCAGGCCACCATCAACGCGGCGAACATCACCACCACTACGGTGATCAGTGACAAGTTGAAAAAGATCAGAGCTTCCTACTATCTGGTAGGCGCACTCTTAGGAAAATACAAAGAGGCGGATGTGGTGCTGCCGGGCGGCTGTGATATCGGCAGCCGTGCCATCGATCAGCACATCAAGGGATTCGAGGCATTGGGAGCCAAGGTGAGTATCGAGTTTGGCAGGATCCGGGCAAAGGCAGAGCATCTGGCGGGCAGCCACATCTACATGGATGTGGTCAGCGTGGGTGCGACCATCAATGTGATGATGGCGGCGACGCTGGCAGAGGGTAAGACCATCATCGAAAATGCGGCGAAAGAGCCCCATGTGGTTGACCTGGCGAACTTCCTGAACAGTATGGGCGCCAACATCAGAGGTGCCGGTACGGACGTGATCCGGATCAGAGGCGTGCAGAAGCTGCATGGTTCGGAGTATATGATCATTCCCGATCAGATCGAGGCGGGGACATTTATGTTTGCCGCGGCGATCACCAAGGGGGATGTGACGGTGAAGAATGTGATCACCAAGCACTTGGAGTCCATCACATCCAAGCTGTTGGAGATCGGATGCGAGGTGAAGGAGGAGGATGACTGCGTGCGCGTGGTGGCTTCCAAACCTTTGCGCCATACACAGGTGAAGACGCTTCCCTATCCCGGATTCCCTACGGACATGCAGCCCCAGATCACGGTGGCGTTAGCTTTGTCTCAGGGGACAAGCATTGTGACGGAGAGTATTTTTGAAAATCGTTTCAAATATGTGGACGAGCTGATCCGCATGGGTGCGAATATCAAGGTCGAGGGCAATGTGGCTGTGATCAACGGTATGAAGAAATATACCGGAGCCAGCATTTCGGCACCGGATCTGCGTGCGGGTGCGGCGTTGGTTCTGGCGGCACTGGCTGCAGAAGGCTACAGCACGGTGGATGATATCCGTTATATCGAGAGAGGATATGAGGACTTCCACCTGAAGCTTCAGGCACTGGGAGCCCAGATCGATATCATCGAGACGGAGCGCGATTTCCAGAAATTTAAGCTGAAGACCGGTTGACAAACAGGCCATATCATAGTAGAGTTATATTAAATAAATAGAGTCTCTTATTCAGAGTTGGTGGAGGTACATAGGACCGATGAAGCCACGGCAACCCCCGCAAGGGAAGGTGCCCACCTGAGCGATTAATCCTGCAGGATCGCGCGGCAATGCCAAGCGACAGGCAGGTCGAACAATAAGAGGAGTTGAATAGGGAAATTTTCAAATCCGCTTATTGTTTGATAAGCGGATTTTATAATACGAAAAGGAGAGAAAAGATGGAAAAAAGATTATTTACTTCCGAATCTGTTACCGAAGGACATCCCGATAAAATATGCGACGCGGTTTCCGATGCGGTGCTGGATGCGTTGATGGAACAGGATCCCTATAGCCGTGTGGCCTGCGAGACCTGTACCAATACGGGATTTGTGCTGGTGATGGGTGAGATCACCACCAAGGCAAATGTGGATATCCCGGCGATCGTCAGAAAGACGGTGCTGGATATCGGCTACGATTCTTCCGAGAAGGGCTTTGACGGCAACACCTGCGCGGTGTTTGTCTCCCTGGACAAGCAGTCCGCGGACATTGCCATGGGCGTGGACAAAGCGCTGGAGCAGAGAGGCGGCGCAGAGGATGCCTCCGGCAATCAGAGCGAGAAGAATATGTCTGAGGATGAGCTGGATGCCATTGGCGCAGGCGATCAGGGTATGATGTTCGGTTACGCCA
>DFDT01000123.1 GCA_002368865.1 Lachnospiraceae bacterium UBA3821
TAATGATTAAAGGCCGCGAAGCGGCTGCAAATTTTAGGGGTTTTGTCAAGCGTTTTTTGAAAAATAGTTAAAAAAATAAAAGCCGCAAAGCCAGTATTTATCCGGCTTTCACGGCTTAGACCACAGTGGTGCCTGTCACCATGAACAAAATATGAACAAATGATTGTTGCAGCCATCTGACTGGGATTGTTAGAAAACCGCAATTAATGTATAATGTCTTTGATTAGATATGCGCATTAATTGCGGATTTTTTTATATTATAGGTGATGACATGCACAGATTATATGAGAACAATGATATAGTGGTCTTTTGGAATTCGGAGAAGTGCTATCATGCCAAGAGGTGTGTCACCGGGAGCCCCAGGACCTTTGATATTCAGCGGAAGCCCTGGATAGACATGAGCCTGGCTGATAATCCGGAGATCTGGCAGACCGTTTCCTCTTGCCCCTCCGGAGCATTGACCTGCGTGTATAAGCATGATGTGGAAATCAGGTTTGATGAGGCCGGGCACAGGAGCGTGGCCTTCGCCGGGGATACTCAGATCGGTGAATGCGTATTTACCGTGGGTGAAGGTGGATGGACGATAGTTCACACCGCCGTCAAGCCGGAGTACGAAGGCAAGGGCATTGCTAAGAGACTTGTCTACAAGGTGATCGAAGCCTCCGAGCGGGAGAAGGTTAAGATTGATGCAACCTGCTCATATGCTTTGAAGGTGCTGAAGGATTAATATGAACGAACTCTTTACCGGCGACCAGCCGGCTGTGGTTTCATCTGAGAGAATCTTATATACGCCATCGGCGTTTGCCAGGTCGGCCCTTCTCCATCTGCAGGAGATAGGGTCTCTTTCTGCTTTGAGCCCCCATACCTCCCAGAGGTCGGGGCTGAATTCTTATCTATTTTTCACAGTAGTGTCAGGCTCCGGTAAATTGGAATACAATGGCCGTTCTTATGATCTGCCGCACGGCTCATGCGTGTTTATTGACTGTGAATTACCATATTCTCATACCACGAATCCGGATGATCTCTGGTCCCTTAAGTGGGTGCATTTTAGCGGCCCATCCATGGCTTCGGTGTATGCAAAGTACATCGAAAGAGGGGGACAGCCGGTGTTTTCATTAAAACCGGGAGGGGAGGAATCGCTCTGTGAGGGCGGCGATAAGAATAAAACGGGGATCGGGGCAGGCAACGATAAGCTCGAAACCGGGAGCCGGGCAGGCACCGTGTCGGAGTATGGCAGGATCAGCACCCTTTGGTCATCCCTTATGGCCGCCGCAGGATCCGATGATTACATGCGGGATATGAAGATAAATGAGCTTTTATCCGGATTGATCCTCTGCATCATGGAGCAGTCCTGGCATCCGGAGGAGAGGCGAAAGGCTCCGAAGCGTGCATCTGTCAGGGAAGTGAAGGAGTATCTGGACACGAACTACCGTGAGCGGATCACTTTAGATGACTTGAGCCGGATCCATTTCATAGATAAGTATTATCTGGCAAAATCCTTCCGCGCAGAATATGGCCAGACCATAACCGGGTATATTAACAACCTGCGCATCACCAAGGCAAAGCAGCTTCTTCGTTTTACTGATAAAACCGTGGAGGAGATCGGCGAAGAGGTGGGAATAGACAATCCGGCGTATTTCAGCCGAATTTTTAAAGAGATAGAGGGCGTTGGCCCGAAAAAATACAGGGAGCAGTGGTAAATTTTGGTTACCGCCGCTCCCCACTTTTTATTTATGATCATGTAACTACCGGGGTGTTTCTCGGCCCGGGGTTATCTCTCAGCTCTCACGGGGTTATGGAGGAAGTCTTCGTAGGAAAGTCTGATTCCATCCTCCAGCTCGGTCTTATATGTCCAGCCAAGCTTTGTAGCCTTGCTAACATCCAGGAGTTTTCTGGGTGTTCCGTTTGGCTTGGAGGGATCCCATTCGATTTTTCCGGTGTAGCCGATCACCTTTGCCACCAGTTCTGTAAGCTCTTTTATAGTCAGCTCTTTGCCGGTTCCGGCGTTTACTGTCTCATCTCCGCTGTAATTGTTCATCAGGAAAACACACAGGTTTGCCAGGTCATCCACGTAGAGGAATTCTCTCAAGGGTGAACCGTCTCCCCAGCATGTTACGGAAGGAAGGTTCGCTTCTTTTGCCTCATGGAAGCGGCGGATCAGTGCGGGCAGTACATGTGAGTGCTCGGGATGGTAATTGTCATTTGGTCCGTAGAGATTGGTGGGCATTACGGAGATGTAATCCGTGCCGTACTGACCGTTTAAATATTCGCAGTATTTGAGACCGCTGATCTTTGCCAATGCGTAGGCTTCGTTGGTCTGTTCAAGTGATGAAGTGAGTAGGCAGGACTCGGGCATGGGCTGGGGAGCCATGCGGGGGTAGATGCAGCTGCTTCCCAGAAATTCCAGTTTTTTACATCCGTTTTTCCATGCGCTGTGTATCACGTTCATTTCCAGGATCATGTTTTCATACATGAAATCGGCCTTTGCAGTGGCGTTTCCCATGATGCCGCCCACCTTTGCAGCGGCCAGAAATACATACTCCGGGCGCTTGGTCTCAAAGAATTTTTCCACCTGATCCTGTCTGGTGAGGTCCAGCTCCTTGTGGGTGCGGAGGACCAGATTGTGGTAGCCCTGGCGCTCCAGCTCTCTTACGATGGCGCTTCCCACCATTCCTCTGTGACCTGCCACATAGATCTTTGCGTCCTTTGGCATGGGAGTTACTGTTTTTGTGTTATCACTATTTCCCATCTTACTTCACCACGCCTTTCTCCAGATATTCTGCCAGGTTTGTCTTGATGTGCTCTTCGGCACGCTCTACGGCCACCTTTTTCATATCATGCTCCACCATGAGCTTTACCAGCTCTTCGAAGCTTGTTTTTGTAGGATTCCAGCCCAGTTCCTTCTTTGCTTTGCTTGGGTCACCCCAGAGGTTTACCACATCCGTGGGGCGGTAGAAATCGGGGCTTACCTCGACGAGAACCTTTCCTGTGGCCTTGTCGATTCCTTTTTCATTCATATCTTCGCCCTGCCACTCCAGCTCGATTCCTGCGTGATGGAAGGCGAGAGTAGCGAATTCGCGTACGGAGTGCTGCACGCCTGTTGCGATGACGAAGTCCTCGGGCTTGTCATTCTGGAGGATGAGCCACATGC
>DFDT01000054.1:0-1218 GCA_002368865.1 Lachnospiraceae bacterium UBA3821
GATCTCCAGAGGATCGATGCCGTTGCCCAGAGACTTGGACATCTTACGTCCCTGACTGTCGCGCACCAGACCATGGAACAATACGGTCTTAAACGGCTTCTCCCCCATCTGCTCAAATCCGGAGAAGATCATACGGATCACCCAGAAGAAGATAATGTCATAGCCCGTCACCAGCACATCCGTGGGATAGAAATACTTCAGATCCTCTGTCTGCTCGGGCCAGCCCAGGGTTTCAAAAGGCCACAGCGCCGAGGAAAACCAGGTATCCAACGTATCCGGATCCTGCGTGAAATGTTTGCAGCCGCACTTCGGGCAAACCTCTGGCATCTCCTTTGCCACAACCACTTCCTTGCAATCGTCACAGTAATATGCGGGAATTCTGTGTCCCCACCAGAGCTGACGGCTGATACACCAGTCGCGGATGTTGTCCGTCCAGTTGTAATAAGTCTTCTCCATGCGCTCCGGGATCAGTTTGATGTCGCCGGATTTCACTGCCTCCACTGCGGGCTTGATGAGCTCGTCCATCTTCACGAACCACTGCTCTTTTACCAAAGGCTCAATCGTGGTTTTGCAGCGATCATGAGTGCCTACATTGTGGCTGTAATCTTCAATCTTTACCAAGAGACCTTCTTTTTCCAGCTCCTCCACAATGGCTTTTCTCGCCTCATAGCGATCCATGCCTGCATACTTGCCGCCGTTCTCATTGATGGTGGCGTCATCGTTCATCACGTTTATGATAGGCAGGTTATGGCGCTTTCCGACCTCAAAGTCGTTGGGGTCATGAGCCGGGGTAATCTTTACCACGCCGGTACCAAACTCTCTGTCCACATAAGTGTCCGTAACGATCGGGATCACGCGATTCACAATGGGCAGCATCACCTTTCTGCCAATCAGATGCTGGTAGCGCTCATCCTCGGGATGAATCGCCACGGCGGTATCGCCCAGCATGGTCTCCGGACGGGTGGTGGCAAAGGTCAGAAACTCCGTATCGCTGACGGTGCCGTCCTCATTCATCAGAGGATATTTGATATGCCAGAAATGTCCCGCCTGCTCCTGATACTCTACCTCCGCATCGGAAATGGATGTGTTACATACCGGACACCAGTTGATGATGCGGGAGCCTTTGTAGATGTAGCCTTTCTCATGCATCTTCACGAACACTTCGGTAACTGCCTTGTTGCAGCCCTCGTCCATAGTGAAGCGCTCTCTGTCCCAGTC
>DFDT01000054.1:1320-1486 GCA_002368865.1 Lachnospiraceae bacterium UBA3821
TCCTTCCAGTCCCAGACCCGCTCCAAAAACTTCTCACGACCCAGGTCATGCTTGTCAATGCCCTCTTCTTTCAGCTTCTCGATGATCTTTACTTCCGTTGCGATGGAAGCGTGATCCGTGCCTGGCTGCCACAATGCGTTATAACCCTGCATACGCTTAAAGCGGA